>PHCA01000024.1:0-13090 GCA_002842085.1 Chloroflexi bacterium HGW-Chloroflexi-1 | reverse complement strand
CGCAATCCGCAATCCGCCCACGGTGGCTCGGTCACAGACCGGCCACAGCCTCCGGATTATTGAGAGGATACCTGACTACGCCCATCCGCAATCCGCAATAAAGAGGCAACATGACTGCCAAGAAGTGGCTTCCGAGGGTGCTGGCCCTCCTCCTGTTAGCTGTCGTCGTCTGGTTGGGCTGGCACGCGGGCGCCGCGGCGAAGCAGGCCCAACTGGCGTTGGGCGATTTGAAACAGATCGAGGCGCTCGCGAAAGACCCTTCACCGGCTGCGCTGCCGGCGCTGCGAGATGACCTGGCCGCGCTGGAGGCGCACCTGACAGCGACCCGGGCCGCGGCCAGCCCGTTCCTCTGGCTGGCGCCCGGGTTGGGGTGGCTGCCGGAGATCGGGCCAACGGTGCGCGCCGGGCCGCCGCTGCTGGAGATGGCGATCGAGCTGGCAGGCGGTGGCCGCGAGGCCCTGGATGCCCTGGCGCCGGTCACGGATCTGTCAGGCGAGGATGGTGATCTCCTGGCCCGGGCCGTCCCTGCACTGGAGGCTGCCGCGCCGGGCCTGGCCGCGGCGGACAGCCGTCTGGCAAAGGCCGAGGCGTTACGCGCCGGCGTCCAGGGACCGCTCCACCCCAAGCTGGCGCCACAGATCGCGCGGCTGGATCGCTTCCTGCCGCTGGCGCGGGCGGGATTGCAAGCCGCCCAGGTCGCTCCCGCCTTGTTTGGCGCCGGCGGCCCGCGTAGCTACCTCATCATGGCGCAAAACAACCACGAGCTGCGCGCGACCGGTGGCTTCATCAGCGGTGGCGGGGTCGTCACCCTGGATGGGGGCAAGATCGTCGCCCTGAACCTGACCGACAGCTACGCCGTGGACAACTTCCAGCAACCGCACCCGCTCCCGCCCGCCTCGTTACGCCAACAGATGGGTACCCAACTCCTGGTTTTCCGGGACAGCAACTGGTCCCCCGATTTTCCCACCAGCGCGCAGGTGGCGCGGGCACTGTACGAACAGGATCAGGGGATTGCCACCGACGGCGCGATCGCGCTGGACCTGGAGGCGGTGCGGCTGCTGGTAGGCGCGTTGGGTCCGCTGGAGGCGCCGGGGATCGAAGGCCCGGTGACCGGCGCCAATGTCATCGCGCGTATGAAACAGGCCTGGGAAAGCCCCACGACCAGCCAGGGCACCGTCGAGGAGGCGCAGAGCTCCGACTGGTGGCGCAAGCGCAAGGACTTCATGGGGCAGTTGGTGGCGGTCGCGCTGACCAGGCTGCAGGGCGGCGGAGACCTCGACGTCACCGCGCTGGCCTATGCCGCGATCAATATGCTGGAAGGCCGGCACCTGCAAATTGCGGTGGATGACCCGGCGTTGGCCGCCGTGCTGGCCGAGTGCGGCTGGGATGGCGGGCTCCGCCCCCCTGAAGGCAGCGACTTCCTGGCGGTGGTCGACAGCAACGTGGGATTCAACAAGGCCAACGCCGCCGTGCAGAGCACGATCGACTATCGTGTGGCCGAGGTCTCCGGTCGTTTGGAAGCCACCCTGACCCTGACCTACACGCACACCGCGCCGGCCTACCCGGCCGACCAGCCATGCGACCGCTCCCCGCGTTACGGCGACACCTACGATGACCTGATCGATCGTTGCTATTGGGACTACCTGCGGGTGTACACGCCGCGCGGCAGCGAGTTGATCGATGGCGACGGGCTGGAAGGCTTCGCCAAGGAGCGCGGCGAGCGTGGCGCTGCGCTCTTCGTCGGCGCGTTCGTCTTGCGGCCAGACGCCCAGCACACCGTCACAGTGCGCTACCGCCTGCCGGAGGGGCTGTCTGCCTCACCATACCGTCTGCTGGTCCGCAAACAGGCCGGCACGCTGGCGCCGGCGTTGCGCGTTGCAACAGATGACTGTCAGTGGGAAACGGATTTGGGGCGGGATCGCGTTTTCATATGTGACGGGGTGACGGGGTAAATTGGTAAATTGGTAAATTGGTAAATTGGTAAATTGGTAAATTGGTAAATTGGTAAATTGGTAAATTGGTGACACGGTGACACGGTGACACAAGGTGAGGGGGGCTGTGGCCGGTCTGTGACCGAGCCACGGTGGTCACAGACCGGCCACAACGCACGCCCCGAAAAATGGCTCGATTTGCAACGATTCTCGCCCTGCGTACAAAGTCTCATTACGAGTAACTACAGCTTGTCATTGCGAGGAGGCGTTTTTTGCGGTTGCGAGGCACGAAGCAAAGCAATCCCTGCGTTCAATGCCAGGAGATTGCGGCAATCTCGATTGCTTCGCAAAAAACGCTCGCAATGACACGGCGGCTGAGTAGTTACCATTACGGAGTCGAATTCATGAAACATCTATTCCTGCGCCACAACTCTCACAAAGCAACGCCCTCTCCTCGTGGCTCTGCATCCTCGCGTCACCCGGTGACCCGGTCACCCGGTCACCGGGTCACCGGGTCACTCTTGCTCCTCGCGCTGTTGATTGCGATCGCGGGTTGCACAGCGCCAGTGCGCGTGGAATGGAGCACCGAGACGGAGATGAACACGGCCGGGTTCAACCTCTACCGGGGGACGTCACCGGATGGGCCGTTCGACGTCAAGGTGAACGACCAGCTCATCCCCGCGTCGCCGGACCCCCTGACGGGCGGAGATTACAGCTTCACCGACCAGACCACGCGGTCTGGTGTCATCTATTACTACCAACTGCAGGAGGTAGAAACCAACGGCGCGGTGAACATTCACGGGCCGATCGCCGTGCGCGCTGGCGGGTTCGACTGGCGGCACGCGCTGGTGATCGGCGCGTTGGCCATCGCAGCCGCGGCCATCTGGGTGTGGGGCGGCAAGCGGACATAGCTTTGGCTTAGTGTGAGTAGAACCAACATGCCCCTCACCCTTGACATCCGGGATCACGTCCACGGCCTCGGGTTCGACCTGATCGGCATCGTGCCGGTTGAGCCGCCCGAACACCGCGCCGCGTTCGTCAACTGGCTGGCCGCCGGCTATCACGGCGAAATGGCCTCGCTGGCCAATCGAGCCGCGTTGCGCCTTGACCCGCGCCGGCTGGCGCCCGACGCCCGCAGCATGATCGTGCTGGCCGCCAACTACAACCCCGGTCCGCCACCCCCCGATTGGGCCGCTCCCTCCCAGGGCCGCTTTGCGCGCTACGCCTGGGCCGCCGACTACCACGACATCATCAAACCGCGGCTGTACGAGCTGGATGCCTGGATTCGGGCGCGCACCGGCCGGGACACGCCCGGCAAGGCTTGCGTGGACACCGCCCCCCTGCTGGAGCGCGACTTCGCCGCGCGGGCTGGGTTGGGCTTCATCGGCCGCAACAGTTGCCTGATCACCCCGCGGCTGGGCTCGTGGACCTTCCTGGCCGCGCTGCTGGTACCGGAGGACCTCTCCCCCAGCCGCAGCGCAGACCTCTCCCCCAGCCCAGGTGCGAACCCCACCCCCAGCCCCTCCCCCGCGGGGGGAGGGGAGCGGGTCTCCCCCTTCCCTCACAGGGAAGGGGGCCGGGGGGTCAGGTCTCCCTGCGGCCAATGCACCCGCTGCCTGGACGCCTGCCCCACCGGAGCGTTGGTCGCCCCGACCGGCGAGCCGGTCGGCCCGTACATGCTGGACGCCCGCCGCTGCATCTCCTACCTCACCATCGAGTTGCGAGGGCCGATCCCGCGCGACCTGCGCCCGCTGATGGGCAACTGGGTTTTCGGCTGCGACATCTGCCAGCAGGTATGCCCGTACAATCGTGCGGCGCCGCGGACAACCTGGCCGGCCCTCGCACCGGATCCAGCGCGGGCCGCGGCGCCGCTGCTGGATCTCCTGGCGCTGGACGCGGCGAGTTTCCGAGCGCGCTACCGCGGCGCCGCGGTGACGCGAACGAAACGGCGCGGGCTGGTCCGCAACGCCTGCGTTGCCGCGGGCAACTGGGGGAACCCGGCAGCCATCCCCACGCTGATCCCCCTCCTGGCCGACCCGGAGCCGCTGGTGCGCGGCCATGCGAGCTGGGCCTTGGGTTGCATCGGCGGCCGGGCCGCGCACCAGGCGCTGGCACGAGCCGCGGCCACGGAGATGGATCTTTGGGCCAATGAGGAGATCAGTCTTGCCAGAGGCGCGATCTGAGGAAAAACTGGGTCTTGTCGAAGCCGATCATTTTCGATATAATGTAGGCGGGCACGGCGAGAGGTGACCCGCTCCCCATAAAGTCGTCCTGGTCCCCGGAGGAGGCTGGCGCTGGCTCCCTCCGTGGTCGCCCTGGGCGGGCACAGCGGCGCCGCCGTCAATGTCATTAAGATAAAGGGATGAGAGTTATAGTCAAACGCGTTGCTCGCTCGCTGTGGCCGGTCTCCCTCGCTCGCTGTGGCCGGTCTCCCTCGCTCGCTGTGGCCGGTCTCCCTCGCTCGCTGTGGCCGGTCTCCTGACCGAGCCACGGTGGGGTCAGGAGACCGGCCACAGCCACCCCGGATTACTAAGAAGATACCATTAAGATAAGGAATGAGAGTCATAGTCAAACGCGTTGCGATGTTGAGCGTCCACACCGGCCCCCTGGACACGTTGGGAGGCAAAGAAACCGGCGGCATGAACGTCTACGTGCGCGAGTTGACGCGCGCGTTCGGCAAGCGCGGGCTGGCCACTGACGTGTTCACCCGCTCCCAGGACCCGGGAGTTCCCCGGATCCGCCCGTTGGGCGAGCACGGCCGGGTGATCCACCTGCCGGCCGGGCCGGAGCGCCCTTACGACAAAAACGCCGTGTACAATCATCTCCCGGAGTTCGTGGATGGCATCCTGGCGCTGGCTGCCCAAGAAGGAACCCGCTACGACATCCTGCACGGCCACTACTGGCTGTCGGGGCTGGCCGCGCGTGCGTTGCGGGCGGCCTGGGGCCTGCCGATCGTCCAGATGTTTCACACGCTGGGGGAGCTGAAGAACCGCGTGGCCCAGACGCCCGGAGAGATGGAGAGCGCCTTCCGGATCGCCCGGGAGCGCGATATCATGGCGTTCGCCGATCGGCTGGTGGCCGCGACGACCCTGGAGCGAGACCAGATGCAAACCCTGTACGGCGCAGATCCGGCGAAAATCTCGGTCGTGCCGCCAGGAGTGAACCTGGATCACTTCCGCCCCATCCCGTGCGCCGAGGCCAGGTCCCACATTGGCGTGCCGCCGGATCGCCAGATGGTGCTCTTCGTCGGACGGATCCAGCCGATCAAGGGGATCGACACCCTGCTCCAGGCCATCGCGCTGCTCCTGCAGCGCTACCCTGAGCTACGCCAGCGCCTTTGCCTGTGCATCATCGGCGGCGATGCCGGCAACACTGCTAGCCACGAGGAGAGCGAGCTCGCCCGGCTGGAAGCGTTGCGCGAGCAACTAGGCACGAGTGATAGCGTCGCGTTTCTGGGATCCAAGGATCAGGACACCCTGGCCTACTACTACTCTGCCGCCACGGTAGTGGTGATCCCTTCCCATTACGAGTCGTTCGGGATGGTGGCCCTGGAGGCGATGGCTTGCGGCGCGCCCATCATCGCGTCGGACGTGGGCGGGCTCTCCTTCAGCGTGGCCGATGGCTTCAGTGGCTACGTGGTGCCGGACCGGGACCCCGAGGCGCTGGCCTACAAGATCAAGCTGGTGCTGGACAACGACAGCTTGCGCCGTCAACTGAGCGAGCAAGCCAAACGTTGGGTCGAACGCTACAGTTGGGTCAACATCGCCGAGGAGATCCTGGTGGTCTACGCCAAGGCCCTGGCCGGGGCGACCGAATGGAGTGTGACGCGATGAGGCTGTATCCTCTCAGTAATCCGGGGTGGCTGTGGCCGGTCTCCTGACCGAGCCACGGTGGCGTCTGAAAGCCGTCATCTTCGACTTCGGCGGCGTGCTGATGCGCACCCACGATCAAAGCCCGCGGGTGAAATGGGAGCACGCGCTGGCGCTGGCGCCGGGCGCGGCCAGTCAGATCGTGTTCAACAGCGAGATGGGGCGCGCCGCCCAGATGGGCCAGATCGACGACGCCGAGTTGTGGCGTTGGGTCCAGGCGCGGTTGGGGCTCGATGACACGGCGCTGGCAGCGTTTCAGCACGACTTCTTCGCCGGCGACCGGCTCGACCGCGCCCTGCTGGCCCACATCGACCGGCTGCGGCCGCGGTATGTCGTGGGACTGCTGAGCAACGCGACCTCAACGGCCCGACAGGTGTTTACGGAGAAGCTCGACGTCGCCGCGCACTTCGACAGCCTGACCATCTCCGCCGAGGAGGGGATCATGAAGCCGGACCCGCGCATTTACCGCGTCGCGCTGGCACGGGCCGGGGTCGAGGCGGATCAGGCGCTGTTCGTGGACGATTTCATCGAGAACGTGCGGGGGGCGCGCCGGGTCGGCATGCCAGCGCTTCACTTCACCGACCCCGCAGCCGTCCGAGAGGAGTTGGCCGCGCTCACGGGCGTGGCATGACGCGTGCATTCACCGGATAGGGGCTATTCCGCCGGTAGCGGTCGGACAATCACCCGCCCGATGCCGCCTTCTATGCGCAGGTCGGCGCGGTTTTCGGCCGTGTCGTAGCCAGGCGTGGTGTAGGTGTCACCCATCCTGGCATAGCTGCCGCTGACGTTGACACCGCCCAACCCACCGTCAACCCGGATGCGCGCCGCCACACCAGCGGGGACCAGGACGATGACTTCACCGATGCCGCCCTCGATGCTGCCATCCAGCCGGCCCGTTCGCGGCAAGGAGATGGTCACCTGGCCGACGCCACCGTCCAGGGTGAGGTCGGTCACCTGCAAACGGGACAGGTCGAGATTGCTTCGGCCCACACCGGTGCTGATCTTCAGGCTGATCGGCACGTCGCGGCTGAGGCCCAGGTCCCACACCTTGTCCCCGGCCGTCCACGTGCCCGACGGGTAGGACCAGTTGCCATGGCTGCGCACCTCTGCGTAGACCGTGTTGCCGGTTTGACGTCGCTCGGCGTTAAGCCGCTCACCGCGGCTCAACGCCACCGTGCCCTCGACCAACCCGGCGGCCTCGGGCGACGCGTGGAGCTCCAGGCGGCCAGTGCCGAAATCGATCTCCACCTCAGCGCGTGTGGCGCTCCCCAATGGCAGGTTGACGGTCTCGGTGGTGAGTTCGCCAACGCTACCGATCCGCGGCAGGCCCCACACTAGCGCGCCCGCGAAGACAGCCATCAGGAACAGCGCGACGAACGCCGAGCCCCAGATCGACCGCCGGCCGATCAGGATATCCAGGCCGGCCGCGATCAGCAACACCGGCCACAGGCGCCACAACAGATCCCAAACGCCCCAACCCAGCACACCCAGGTTGTTCAACAAGAACACAACGCCTGCGCCGATCAGGATCACCGGCCAGACCAGGCCACCCCTGCGCTGATGTCCTTCTTCCTTCACGTTTCGCCTCCTATCGCGAACGGCTATCGGTAATCAGGCGCCAGATCAACACCGCGCCCGCCAGGATCAACAACGCCGGCCACAACACACTGAACCGGAACCAGCTCAACCAGGGGATGTCCAGGCTGCGCAACAGCGCGACCACCCCGAAGAAGATCAACGCCCCGCCAATGAGAATCCCAGCCTGAGGGTTGGGAGCGCTGAGCGCCTCACGCATCTCCTCCCCCATGTTACGCGCCCGTGCGGAGATCTCATCTGCACCGGTGCGCACCGTGTCGGGAAAACCGGCCACCCCTTCACCCTGATACGGCACGATCACCCACATGATCAGATACACCGGCAGACCGATCCCGCTGGCGATCCCCAGCACCAGGAATAACAGGCGGACGAGAGTGGCGTCGATTCGCAAGTATTCGGCCAACCCGCCGCACACACCAGCGATCATCTTGTCATCACGACTGCGATAGAGTCGATTACTCATAGTTGCCTCCCATAGCGCCCCACGTTTCAGCGGGCGTGCAGCAATGTGCGAAAGACCAGATATCCACCGCTCAGAATCAGCGCCGCCGGCCAGATCCACCCGATCAGGTTGCCCGCCGCGGCGACAAGCAGCACACCCATAATCCCCAACACGCCGGCCGGGATCAACGCCCAGCTCAAGCGGCCTCCGGGCGTGGGCACGAAGTAAAGCAGGCCGAAGGTCGCGGCCAGGCCCAGGAAGAAAACGCCGCCCACCTCGACACCCGGCAACGCCTCGGACAGCCCGGCCACCAGCGCCAGCGTAAACAGCGTCCCACCCGGGATCACCGCCCACCAGAAGTCGCGCTTCAGAATGTAGATCACCCAGAAGCTCAGGCCGATCGCGCCCAGGAAGAGCACGCCGCCCAGCGCACCCAACCGATCCCCCAGGCCGATCAACGCGGCCAGCCCCAACAAAGTGAACCCGGGGATGATCGCCCACCAGTGCTCGTTGTTGGTCACGAACACCCGCAGGAACGCCAGGCCACCCAGGCCGAAGAGCATGACCCAGACCAGATTTTCCAACCCGCCGAGAATGCCGAAGTTCTGGAGCAAAAACAGCACCCCGAGCACGATCAACAGAACGCCCAAACCGATGTAGCCCCTTGAGTTACGCATGAGATCCTCCTCACAAGCAGTCGATGCCAAACGGTCTACGCCAACCGTTCACGAAGCCTATACGCAGGCAAACGCGTCAGGTTGCAAAAACGCCTATCAGAAAAAGTAACCCGGTGGCTCGGTCAGGAGACCGGCCACAGCGGAGAGAGTTGACAACGCTCGTGTTTTCTGATACGCTGCTGGTGGTCGCAGACCGGCCACAGCGAATGCCACCCGGATACCCGAGGTGAAACCATTGCGACAGATGCACGTAATGGAAGACAGAGAAGCCGAAAGTCGTGCCTGGCCGATGTTCTTGGAAGCCAGGCGCCGCAAGCGTAAAGAAGCTGATAGAGGAGAAAACGATGTCAGAAGAAGAACGCACCCCGAACCCAATCAAACCGACCGAACTGCCGCAAGAGAACGCCGCGGCAGTTCCAGCATCCGACACGCCAGAGGAGACCCGGGCCGAGCTGCCGGCCGCCGGAAAGACCGAGGGAGAGGACTTGGTGCAAGAAAAGATCGAGACGGAATCGGCAGGGGCCTTCGAATTGCCGGCGCCGACTACCGAACCGGTCGATGTCTGGCCCACGCCGTCCGTTCCGTCGAAGGCGCCCGCTTCAGACGCCCCGGATGTAACGAATGACGACCGGCTGATGGCCGCGCTGGCCTGGGTCTCGATGGTGATCATCCAGTTGCCGGTGGTGTCCATCGTGTTGCTGCTGGCCCAGGGAAACAAGGAGCGGGCGTTCCAGCGCTACCACGCCATCACGTCCACCCTGTTCTGGGTCGTCACGCCGATCTACGAGATCCTGGCCGCGATCGTCTACACGATCCTGACCGTGATCACCCTCGGCTGCCTGGGGCTGTTCCTGTGGGTCATCTTCTTCCTGCCGCACCTGATCGCGCTGTACTACGCGTACCAGGCCTACAACGGCAAGGAGGTCGAGATTCCGGTCATCTCGGACTTCGCCCGCAACCAGGGCTGGGCGTAATTCAGGTAAGGCCCGAAGGGTTTTCGGAAACCCTTCGGGCTTTTTTTCATCACCTCCCCGCGCTTACCCATTGTCCCACCTCCTCAGAATGGCGCTGAAAGATATTACGTTCGCGCGGCCTGGACCAGCCGCACCAGTTGTGCGGGGATATCGGCGCGCGTCTCCGGCGTCACATGGACCCGCACCATGTCGAAGCGGCCCAACCGCTCGGCCAGCTCATCGGCCAATGACTCCCGCACCATCACGATGGCGTTGGGCGCCCGCACCGCGTCGGCCAACGGCTCCAACGCAAACGCGAACCCGCCACCCTGGTGCAGTTCCAGCGGCCCGATCTCATCGATCACAAGCCAATCGATGTCGGCCAACAACGCCGCGGCCAACACGTCCCGCGCCCACGCCGTCGCCCCCTCCACAAAACGATAGATCCCCATCGTCGAGGGCTCACCCGGCCGGGCCACCCGCGCCAGCGTGCGGTGCTCCCCCGTGCTGAGATCCCACATCTCGATACCGGTCTTCACGCCCGCCGCATCCAGCAGCACCGGTGACACGAAACCGCCGATCTTGACCCCGGCCGCGCGCAGGCCGGGCAACGCCTTCCAACACGCGGTCGTCTTACCGGATCGCGCGGCGCCGGTCAGGAGTATGAACATCTTTGTTCGCTCCTTTTGAGGACTGGCAGTCCTGCCTTCCCGTTGCAGAGATTCGTTACGTATCGTCCACATCTATCCATCACATCATACCATGAGACCGCACAGTTGGAAAAACGCCACGACCCAACCCCACTGATAGCCGTTGCGCGACGCGTCCTTTGCCCGCCAGGCGTGTTATTATACTTGCCACGGTCATCAAGTGAGGTTTTTTCACCGTGTCACCGTGTCACCGTGTCACCGCAGTATGCAATACGCAGTCCGTCATCAGTCACAACCCATCGTCTCTACTCTAGCATATCGTTCTGGTTTGAAACGCTTTGTATCATAGGAGGTTATCTTGACACGCTCAGACTCACAACGCGTCGTCGTCACCGGCATCGGCGCGGTGACCCCCATCGGCCATGACGTGCCCAGCAGTTGGGCCGCGCTGCTGGCCGGCCGCTCGGGCGTCGGGCCGATCACCCAGTTCGACACCACCAATTTTAAGGTACACATCGCTGCCGAGGTCAGGGATTTCGATCCCACCCGCTTCGTGGACAAGCGAGAAGCGCGACGGATGGATCGTTTCCTCCATTTCGCCGCCGCCGCCGCCCAGGAGGCGCTGGCCGACGCCCAACTCGATATGGCACGCCAGGACCCGCGCCGGGTCGGCGTGGTGGTCGGCTCGGGCATCGGCGGGGTGCACACGCTCCTGGAGCAACAGGAGATCCTGGTCGAGCGCGGCCCGCACCGGGTCAGCCCTTTCACCATCCCCGGCCTGATGTTGAACGGCGCATCGGCCCACATTAGCATCATGCTCGGCGCCCGCGGCCCCAACCTGGCCCTGGCGACGGCCTGCTCCACCGGCACCCACGCCCTGGGCGAAGCGGCCGCCATCATTCGCCGCGGCAGCGCCGACGTGGTGATCGCCGGCGGCTCTGAGGCCGCGATTGTGCCCCTGGCGATAGCCGGGTTCGAGAACATGGGCGCACTGAGCACCCGCAACGACGCCCCGACGCGCGCCAGCCGGCCGTTCGATGCCGACCGGGACGGTTTCGTCATGGGCGAAGGCGCAGGCATTGTCGTGCTGGAGCGGTTGGACCGGGCCCTGGCCCGCGGCGCACACATCTACGCCGCGTTGGTGGGCTATGGCGCCACCGCCGATGCCTATCACATCGCGGCCCCGGCAGAGGACGGCGTCGGCGCGGCCGAGTGCATGCAGATGGCGCTGGCGGACGCCGACCTGCCGCCCACCACGGCCGTAGACTACATCAACGCCCACGGTACCAGCACCCCCCTCAACGACGCCGGCGAGACGCGGGCGATCAAGGCGGTGTTCGGCGAACACGCCTACCGGCTGGCCGTCAGCTCGTCCAAGAGCATGACCGGTCACCTGATGGGCGCGGCCGGGGCGATCGAGGCGATCTTCTGCCTGCTGGCGATCCGGGACCAGGTGCTGCCGCCGACGATCAATTACGAAACACCCGACCCGGCCTGTGATCTCGACTACGTGCCGAACCAGGCGCGGCGGGCGACGGTCAACGTGACAATGTCCAACTCCTTCGGGTTCGGCGGGCACAACGGCACGGTGATGTTCGCCCGCATCCCGCAGGGGACGCGGGAGCGAGCCTCATGAACGGCGAGCGTTACGCCCAGATCACCGGCTGGGGCATGGCCGTGCCCGAACGCGTGCTCACCAACGCGGACCTGACGAAAGTTGTAGATACCACCGACGAGTGGATCGTCTCGCGCACCGGCATCCAGCAACGTCACGTTGTCGCCAGTGAGAAGGAAAGCACCATGACCCTGGCCACGCGTGCCGCGCGCCGCGCGTTGCGGGTCGCCGATCTCGCCCCGATCCAGCTCGGCCTGGTGATCGTCGCAACGGCCACGCCCGAGTACAGCTTCCCATCCACGGCCAGCCTGGTGCAAGATGCATTGGGCGCGACCAACGCGGGCGCCTTTGATCTCAGCGCCGGCTGCTCCGGTTTCATCTACGCGTTGAGCGTGGCCAGCGACATCATCCGCAGCGGGGACGCGGAACACGTGTTGGTCATCGGCGCGGAGACGCTGACCCGCATCACCGACTGGACCGATCGCAACACATGCGTGTTGTTCGGCGACGGGGCTGGCGCGGTGGTGGTCAGTGCGTGGGATGAACGTTGCGGGGTGCAGGCCTCGGTGCTGGGCAGCGATGGGTCAGGCGGAGATGTCCTGATCCTGCCGGCGGGCGGCAGCCACGCCCCGACCAGTCACGAGACGGTCAGCAGTGGCGGCCATTTCATCAAGATGAACGGCCGCGAGGTCTTCCGCTTCGCCACCACCATCATTCCCAAAGCCACCGAAGCCGTAGTCGAAAAGGCGGGCTGGCAACTGGCGGACCTGGCGTTGGTCATCCCCCATCAGGCCAACATCCGCATCATCGAGTCAACCGCCAAGCGGCTGCGTCTGCCCCTGGACAAGTTCTTCGTCAACCTGGAGCGCTACGGGAACACCTCGTCCGCATCGATCCCCATCGCGCTGTGCGAGGTGATCGACGGGGGCCGCGTCAAGGCGGGGGACAAGCTGGTGCTGGTGGGATTCGGCGCCGGGCTGACCTGGGCCGCGGCCGCCATCGAGTGGGGCGTGCCGACGCCGGTCAAGCCGCAACCGTGGCCGCGCCGGTGGCTCGCCAGTCTGCGCTTCGCGTTGGCGACCATTCGCTCGACCGTCCGCCGTGCCGAACGCCGCGTCTATAACTGGGCCATGGGGCCTGTGGGAAAAGAGGACTGGCGCGGCCGACTCAGGCAACGCGTGGACCGGTGGCGGGGGCGCGGTTATACTTGACAAGGTGACAAGGTGAAAAGGTGAAAAGGTGAAAAGGTGAAAAAAACCGTAACTACCTCGACAATGTTAGATTAACATAACCGCGGTCGCGTCAGGCCAGCCCGCCCGACGCTGAAGCGATCAGGCTACGAAGTGTAAGCCCCGCT
>PHCA01000328.1 GCA_002842085.1 Chloroflexi bacterium HGW-Chloroflexi-1 | reverse complement strand
AGCTGATCGGATCTTCGACGGCGAGCAGGTAGGGCTGGCCGCCGTACAGCGTGCGCAAGGGGATGTCCTCGAAATACTGGGCCAGGATGGGGAGGTCGTTGGCGGCCTGGCTCAGGTAGTAGCGGTTCTGGACGGCAACGTCGGTGCTGGCTTTCTGGCTGGCCGTGAGGGTATCGTATTTGCGCGGGATGAAGGCCTGGTATTGGGTGGAGTTGTTGATGCTGCTGCCCTGGCGGATGTGGTAGTAGGCGTAGGTGCGGGCAGCGATGGCCTGGGCTTGCAGAGCAGTAGTGTGGTAGGCCGCCGGACTCATCTCCTGAGGCACCACGTCGCGCAGGTAGCGGTTGTTCACAGCCGTGCCTTCGATTTGGACGGTAACGGGATTGGTGGTGAATGGGTATGCCAGGCTAGCATTGTTTGGAAGTGCTGTGCAGCCATAGCGTAGATCTCTGGGATTGGGGTCGGTCGTGCACTGGGAAAGATCCAGGTTATAGGGGTACAGAATACCTCCAGTGTCAGGATTGAGCGCAAACATGTTCAGAGTCATGTCAGTGGGTGGAGTAAAGGAGTATGCGCTAGACGGATATACTCCGAGCAACAGTAACCATATGCCAGTCAGCAATATGCTGCTCCAAAATGGTAGAGACTGGTAGCGCGAGCATTTCATGGTTTTGCTCCTGATTTGATCGACACGCTTACAGCACAAAGCGCATCACTCGCATCTGATGGTGGCGCACAGCGAAGAATGAGCTTGTCGCCAGCCGGTGACCATGCCAGGTTCCATCCTGGCAATCCGCCATGGGATTTATCAGACAAGGGTTTCAGTAGTTGAGCCTCACCACTTGCAACATCCACAAGATAAACGTTGTCAAACTCTTGCCCTGCGTTGAGTGTCCCAACCAAAATTTGCTGTCCATCAGGCGCCCAGGCCAAATCCCTAACCCAAGTCACTGGCAAGGAGATGTGTCGCGCTTCTCCCGTGGTTATGTCCAAAACAAAGAGCCGCGTGCTCTTGAACGGAGGTTGGCCAACACCAATTATAAGGGCTATGCTGTCTCCTGTTGGACTCCAGAGCACATTGAATGCCCAGCGTGGACCATACCCCCAGCGCTCAGATGTTTCCTCTCCCAGGTCAAATTGCCGTACTTGGCCTTCCCGTACATTAAGGGTGAGAAAATGGCTGGTGTCGTAAATTGCCACTGCTGGTTTGCTGGGGTGCCAACTCATGCGGAACCAATCTAGTTCGTTGTCTGGCTCAAGGCCATAAGAGCGTAGGTTTATAGGCACCGTTTCGCGAACCTGGCCAGTGCCGTCTGTCAACACGGGGTGGGTTCCGCCGCGCAGGAAGGCCAGTACACTATCATCTCGTCCTGCAAGGGAAAGAATCACGTTTTCGAGACTGGGGGAGGCTGGCTGCGGGGTATCAGGTCCGACGATCCACAAGTTGGCTTGGTGTCCACCGGCAAATCCAGTGAAAGCAACTCTGCCTGGCGCCTCTAGCCATATAGGCTTGATATCTGTGTATTGACGCTCGCCGAAGCGGAGTAACTCACCAGTATTGATATTAAGTGTTTCAACCCATTCAAAACCAGGGTGACTTGGGTCGTAGCGCACTAGCAAGACTGTCTTGTTGTCTGGTAGCCAGTCGGCGACTCCTATCGGGCTTTGACTGGTAAAAACCACTCGGGGTTCGCCGAAGATGTAAAGGGCAGACGCAGAAGTAGATTGCTCCGGTGTCGGGCTGGGGGCGAGGGGTGCGCTGGGCGGCTGGGTTGGCGTGGGCAGCGGCGATTGTTGAGACGGGGCCGCCGAGAACGGAGCGAGCGCGACCCCGACCGTGTCGGGGGGCCTGGGCCGGCTCTGGGCGATGAGCCATACTGCGCCA
>PHCA01000327.1 GCA_002842085.1 Chloroflexi bacterium HGW-Chloroflexi-1 | reverse complement strand
CACGGGGTTGGGGTTGCCGATCGCCCGCGCCATCGTGGAAAGCCACGGTGGGCGGATTTGGGCAGATAGTCAGGTGGGCAGGGGCGCCACCTTCTCGTTCACGATCCCGCGTCGGGGATCGGATCAGGATGAGTCGCTGGCATGAAGGCAAAGGCGCACAGCTATGGCAGAGAGATCGAAATGATGAATCATCGGGAAATGACTGGCCAGGCGAAGATCCTGGTGGTGGATGACGAGCCGCGGGTAGTACGTCTGGTCACAGAGGTGCTCAAGGCGGTCGGCTATCAAGTTCTTGCGGCAAGCAGTGCCGACGCGTCCCTGGAACTGTTGACGTTGGAGCAACCGGATCTGGTGCTGTTGGATGTGCTGCTGGGCAGCGGGCCGAACGGCTATGATGTCTGCCGGCGGATCCGCGAGTTTTCCGACGTCGCGGTGATCATGCTGACCGCCAAAGCCACTGAGGCGGATATCCTGACCGGTTTTGAGGCGGGGGCCGACGACTATCTGACCAAGCCGTTCAGCGCCAAGGAGCTGTTGGCCCGGGTGCGGGCCGTATTGCGCCGCGCCCAGCGCCCTGAAGAGACCGTGACCACCGCGTTCATCTGCGGCGAACTGGAGATCAACTTCGCCCGGCACACCGTGCTGCGGCGCGGCGAAACGGTAGCTCTGACCCGCACGGAGTACGCGCTGTTGCACCAGTTGGCGCTTCACGCCAACTGCGTCATGTCCCACACGGACCTGCTGACTGCGGTCTGGGGAGCGGAGTATCGGAACGACGTAGACTATCTGCGGGCCTACATTCGCTACCTGCGGCGCAAGTTGGAGCGAGACCCAGCCAACCCAGGTCACTGGCCTCGGAGGCTTTTTCATGCTTTTTTCAGGAAGTCGGTGGGGTTTTCTATGCGTTTTTCATGGGCTTCGTGCTATGATGTCGACGTATTCAGAAAGCTGATCGATCCGAATCCGGATCACAGGCATGAAAGGAGTGGACCCTAATGACTGATACCTTGACGACGACATCCCGCAAAACGATGAACGTGTCCTTCGCATTGCCCGATGCGGCGACTGCGGCTGATTCTGCCCTGGCTGAAGCGCTGGCTTCTTGCGCGAGGAAGATGCATCTGGCCGATGCTGGCGCCGTCTTGACGCATTTGCAACGCGGTGACCGGACGGCACGCGCCTACTTCGAGTATGATCTGGCGCAACGCGTCGCCGAGCATTTGGGCGCGTTGGACGAAGAGGTCCGAGCCGTCTACCTGTACGATGCAGAAGCAACGCCTGAAGACAGCGTGTTCGGAGAAGTGGCGCCGTCGCTGATTCACCTGATCGTTTGGGCTCAACGGGAGACGAAGGCATTGAATTCCTTGATCGTCGCGTTGGAGCGGGCCCTGGTTCAGCGCTATGCCGAGCGGATCGGCGCGCCGGGATTGATGTGCCTGCTGGACACGCAGATCGTGGACGATGCCCAGGTCAATGCCCGCACCGGGTACGGCGCGTTGTTAGCTTCGCTCCATCACCGCCCCGTGCAGGTGTGGAAACGATAAGAGAACTTGGAAAGAGGGGACTGTGCATACACAACTAGCAGCAACTGTCGTTGGGCATGATGGGCGGCTTGTGGTGGCCGCACCGCCCAAGCAAGACCTCTGGGACACTGTCCTGGCGTCGTTGGATGACGTTGCCGTGCGCCTGAAGTTGGAGCCTGGCCTGCACGCCATACTGCGCCAGCCGGAGCGTGAGCTGACGGTTGCCGTGCCAGTCGTCATGGACGACGGCAAACTCAAGGTCTTCACGGGGTATCGCGTCCAGCATTCGAGCGCGCGTGGTCCCTGCAAAGGTGGGATCCGCTATCATCCCGATGTGAACCTGAACGAGGTCAAGGCGCTGTCCGCGATGATGACGTGGAAGTGCGCGGTGGTGGGTATCCCGTACGGCGGCGCCAAGGGTGGCGTGCAATGTGACCCCACACAAATGTCGCCGCACGAATTGGAGCGGCTGACCCGGCGGTTCACAGCGATGATCATGCCAATTCTCGGCCCGAAGCGGGACATCCCCGCCCCGGATGTCAACACCAATCCGCAGATCATGGCCTGGATCGCTGATACCGCGAGCATGTTGGGTGGCTCGTCGATGTGGGAGATCGTCACGGGCAAACCGCTCAACCTGGGCGGATCGCAAGGTCGTAAGGCGGCGACCGGCCGCGGCGTCGCCATTGCCACCTCCGAGCTCTTGAAGCGCCACGGTCGCGCCCTTTCGGAGACCACCGTGGCCGTGCAGGGATACGGCAATGTGGGCGCTATCGCGGCCACCATCCTGAGCGAGCTGGGATGCAAGATCCTGGCCGTGAGCGATGTCAGCGGCGGTCTGTATCACGGGCAAGGCCTCGATGTCGCTGATCTTGACCGGCACGTGGCCAGCCACCCCAAGCGGCTGCTGGCAGGGTACACAGCACCCGGTGTCGAGATAGTTACCAACGAGGAGCTGTTGGAGTGCGATGTCGACGTGTTGATCCCGGCCGCGTTGGAACACCAAATCCGGGGTGACAACGCCGCCCGCATCCGCGCCAGGTTCATTGTGGAGGGCGCCAACGGTCCCACCACTCGCGAGGCGGATGCAATCCTTAACGACCGGGGCGTCGTTGTCGTGCCCGACATCCTGGCGAACGCTGGCGGCGTGGCTGTCAGCTATCTCGAATGGGTACAGGATCTGCAGAACTTCTTCTGGAATGAAGACGAGGTCAACCGCCAGCTTCAAGCGATCATGATCCAGAGTTTTCGGG
>PHCA01000326.1:808-2753 GCA_002842085.1 Chloroflexi bacterium HGW-Chloroflexi-1 | reverse complement strand
TGCCTTGTTGGATGTGGTAGTAGGCGAAGGTGCGGGCCGCGATGGCCTGGGCTCCGATGGCGGTAGGGTGATAGGCGGCCGGTCCCATCTCCTGGGGGACAACGTCGCGTAAGTAGCGATTATCAACGGCCGTGCCTTCGATCTGAACAGTGACCGGATTCTGATACGGATCACTCCAGGGATAGAGCCCGAGGCTAGATGTTGCCGTGCAGCCCCATTGGGTCAGATTATTGTTGGCGGGGCTGCACAGTTTCCCGGTGCTTGCGCCACTGCTAAACAACTCATACATCTCCACTCGAATGGTGGTAGGTGTGAGAAACATGTTGACCGGTGCAGCCTGCAGCACGGAGGGCGGTGCGCCTTCAACCGCAATGAGTAGAATGAGAATGCCAGTGGCCAAAGCTGTACGCACGGTACTGTTTTCCTTTTATGGATGCATGCTGGCCGAGATCAGACATAGTTGGTCCTGCACAACTTGTGGCTTGTCTTTGGCCCAAATCGGGCATTTCACAGCGATGTCATGGCCGTTTCCAGACCATGCCATTTGCCGGCCTTCCCGGGCGCCTCCTCCGAATACCCGCTCCGACAGCGCGGGTCTGACTTTGCCGGAGAACGCTTCGACCAATCGCAACTTCTGGATCGGCCGTCCATCGACGATCTGATCATACCCCAGCATCATCAAGGACTGGTTGTCAGGCCCCCAAGCTACATCCATAGAAAGATAGGCCAATGGCGATTCCGATTCGATGAGCGCACCACTTGTCGCGTCCAGGATCACCAGTTTAGCGAAGGAGAGCAGGTCGCCTGGAAAACGGGCCGTGGTCAGCATGGCGAGGAAACGCCCGTTTGGGCTCCATTTGACCGCGTACGGGAACACCGGCAGTTCTTCCGGGCCGAAGACGCCCAGGTCCACCTCGCAGACACGGGACTGGGCCACATCGTACAGATAGAGGTACGGATCGCTGTAGAAGGCGATCTGGGCGCCACCCGGGCGGCGAGCCGCCATGAGATACTGTTTGTACCCGGTATCTATCGGGTATTTGGGATACAACAATTCAGCCTGACTAACAGGTATTGACTGCACCTGGAAGAACCCCCTGGCGACTTCCGGAACAGGGAGGGGCTGCTGACCGGGCGGCGTGAAATAGATGAGATAGCCGCTGGAGTCAACGGTGAGGGTGTCCAGGCTGAAGCTTTCGATAACCGGGCGGACTGCGGCAGCACCCCCCTGGCTCACCCAGAGGCTGGGTTCAGTCACCCCTATGGGGGCTTTCACGTAGGCCACGGCCTGGGACTGGGGCAGCCAGATGGGCCGATCACCGCTCACTTCGGTACTGTATACTTGGACAGCGCCGGTTCGCGTGTCCAGTGTCTCGATGCGTCCGCCACGAATGATGAGCAGACGCCGGTTGTCGGGCAGCCAGTCGACGATGTCGATAGCCACCGTGTCGGTCAGGATGGTCTGCGGCTCACCAAAGACGTACTTGTCCAGGGAGGGGCCGCCCTTGTCAGGAGGGGGGCCGCCGGGGAAGGTGCAAAACGGCACGCGGCGCGCGACTGCAGTGGGGACGGGCGATGGTTCGATGGGTGTCGGGCTGGGGGCGAGGGGCGCGCCGGGCGGCTGGGTAGGGGTGGGCAGCGGCGATTGCTGGGACGGGGCCGCCGAGAGCGGAGCGGGCGCGCCCCCGGCCGTTTCGGGGGGCTGGGGCCGGCTCTGGGCGATGAGCCATACTGCGCCGGCCGCCAGGGCCAGGAGCAGCAGCAGGCTCAAGATGTTGCGCAGGATACGACTGATGAAACGCATGGGACACCTCCTATGTTCGCACGACACCTCAATTATACCACGCCCCCCCCTGTTGTGTCAGGTTGGGTAGTTGGCGCTGGCACAGACATCACCAGGGCTGATCAGGAGCGCCAGCACGTTAACGGGCGCGCGAGGCCGGGT
>PHCA01000326.1:0-668 GCA_002842085.1 Chloroflexi bacterium HGW-Chloroflexi-1 | reverse complement strand
CCCGCCAGGACTGGCAGTCCTCGTCGGACTATCAGTCCTCAAACGATGACCGGTTGGGAGCTATTGGGCGAGAATATAGCCGCGCTCGATGGCGGGCAGATAGCGGCAACTGCGCACTGTGGTGAAATTGCCGATGAACTGCCGCTGCCAGGCGGTGGGGCCGAACCAGGTGGGGGAGGACTGATAGTAGGGTTTGTAGTACAGGTCGATGTACAGGTAGCCCGAGCCGGGGCCGACGGTCAGAGGGATGAGCAAGTCGGCGCCGGGGATCACCTGGCGCGGCAGATAGCCGGCCATGGTACAGGTCGTGCCCCAGCAGTAGCCGACGCCGACCTCGGTGGGCTGCCAGGTGGTCGTGCCGGTGTTGTGCAGCCAGAGGTCGACCCGGCTGCAGAGGCCGGTCGGGTAGCCGGATGGGCGGGCCCATTGGGTCCAAAGCACGTTGAAGCGGCGGTTGGGGGTCTGGATAGCGTTGCTGCTGCCGGCGTCCCGCACGTGGATGCCGGTGTAGTAGTGGGTCAGAATTTGAAAGCGATTGGGCCAGCTGACGCTCCAGGCGCCCAGGTCGGTGTTGATGTTGTAGCTGAGGTTGCCGCGAGCCCAGCGACCGGTGCCCTTCTGGCTCAGGCCGTGGCCGTGGCCGCTCTGGACCACGTCAGGGTGTGAGC
>PHCA01000325.1:1379-3329 GCA_002842085.1 Chloroflexi bacterium HGW-Chloroflexi-1 | reverse complement strand
GCGCCGTAGATGCGCCCCAACGTGACCACGATCCGCATCGCGCGCTGCACCCCCGGCCCCTGCGCGCCGTCCAGCATCCCCTGTTCTTCAGCGGTCAGACGCAATTCACCCACTTCCCAATCTCCAATACCCAATAACCAATACCTCAGTCTCGGTCCCGCGTCCGATTCAGCAGATGATCGAGGCCCAGGAAGATGACGATTGCCAGCACCGCCGGCAACGGAGCGGGAGGCACGAAGTTGCTGACGGTGATGACTGCCCTGGCCGCCGGTAGTTCACCCGCGGTGATCACCACACTTGTCTGGACGCCGGGCACATCGCCGAGCAGCACGGCCCCCTGGCCCAGAGCGGCCTTGAGTCCAGTGGGCGTGACATCGACGACGCGCAAACGCGTGTTGTCGAAGAGCCGGAGCCAATGATCAGGAAACTTGAGCAGCGCCCGCCCCTGCCGCTGCGTCCACGTCTCGTCCCCAACCCCGACCGCGGTGGACTTTGGCGGCTCGATCTGCCGTGCCGCAGCGTTCCAGGGCGCGTACCACACCTCGACCCGCTCGCTGACCAACTCGCCGATGGCGGCCGGGGTGGCCGTCGATGTGGGCAGGGGGGTGGACGGAGCAGTGGCGCTGGCTGTCGGAGGCGCTGAGGGAGTTGTGAGCGCGCTCGTTGGGGTTGGCCCACTGAGCGTGACGGACGGCGACGGCGCGGTGACGACCACAGGCGGGGTCGATGTTGGGGTGGGAGCGTGAGCCGTGGCCGGTGGTATGGTAGGAGCTGGCGTCGGGGTGGGCCGACTGCATGCGCAAAGCAACAATGCCAGCAAACACAGGCAACCGATCATCCTCTGGAAATGCATCTCGCCCTCCTAACCCAGACGATCCGGAACCAAATAGGTGAAAACCGACAAAGAAATCCTTGCACAAAAAGCAAGAATCTCACGGGTTAGGCCCTTATGGAGCCCACAGAGTGGCACCAGCACACTGCATCAAAGGTAAGTACCTCGACAATGTTACATTTCGCCAGTCATTGCGAGGAGCGTAGTGTGCGACGAAGCAATCTCCTACTTTGCGAGGGGGATTGCGGCAATCCCGATTGCTTCGCTACGTACCGCAAAAATCGTGCGGTGCTCCGCTCGCAATGACGAATCTAACATTGTCGAGGTACGGTTCCGTGCGGTGTCTTGCCCGTTGAAAGTCCCCCCTGCTACTTGAGACAGCCGATGCTGATCCGCCAGGCGCCGGCGTTGTCCCCCTCATCGCTCTCGCTGATCTGGCCCAGGTCATCCGCGATCGCGGCCAGTCAATAGTCGCGGGTGCCTTCGGGGACGGTCGTCGGGATCTGGTTTCGGCCGGTCATCGGCACCATGACCGACTGGCCGGCCGCCAGGCCATCGACAAACTCCCGGCCGCCGAGCAGCAGTTGATCGGCGGCCGTCACCTGTTCATCCTCGGAGAAGTAGACCCCCACGGAGAACTGGCCGACTTCGGCCTGGCCCGCGTTGGTCACCTCCACCTGCACCGCGTCCCCCAGGTTTTCGCCGCAGGTCGCTTTTTCCGGCGCGCTGACGATGCGGCCGCGCAGGTTTGGCAAGGCGGGCGCAGTGACGCCAGGCGTTTCGATGACCACTTCCTGTCGCCAAGCCGCACTCTGATTGCGCGTGTCGTGCGCCGTCACTACCACCTGGTAGTTTCCAGGCTGAGCGTATTGGTGGCGATATTGGAAGCTCTGTTCCTGCCCGCCATCCAGCGACAGCTTGTCCCCACTCCCATCGCCCCATTCGAAGGTCACCCCCTGGATACCCGCGTCCGGGCAGCCGCCCACGGCGTGGCCCACCACGTTCAGGAGGTTCCCACCGGTGACAGCCACGTCCGCGCCCACCTCAGGTGACGGGCACTCAACTTCGACGCCCGGCACGAACACCTGGGGCACCCGACCCGCCGGCAACCTGGCTCC
>PHCA01000325.1:0-1329 GCA_002842085.1 Chloroflexi bacterium HGW-Chloroflexi-1 | reverse complement strand
TGCGCGATCATCACCACTGTGCCGGCCAAGATGATGCGCGCGTGCGGCGGGTCACCGGTCGTGATCTCGATGCGATCGTACACGCCCGGCGCCGCGCTGACCAGGACCGCGCCTTTGCCCATCGCCGCCTTCACACTGGCCGGCGTGACGTCCGTGGGATTCATGCCGCTGTCGCCGTAGAGCCGGATCCAGAGGTCGGAGAACTTGAGCAGCGCCTGGCCCGCAACCGTCCACACCTCGTCCCCCGCGCCGGCCTCCCGACTGGCGTTGGGTTTGATCTCCTGTGCGGCCGCGCCCGCGGCCTGATGCCAGACCTGGCTCTTCTCGCTGAGCACCCGTCCGGTGATTTGCCCCGTCGGCGGTGGGGTAATCACCCCGCACCCAATCAGTGGCAAGAGCATCGCCAAACAGACGAAAATGATCGTTTTCCGGTATCGCATGTGGCTCCTCCTCACCGCAGTATCTTCTCGATTTTTCGGGGAATCGCCCGCTGTGGCCGGTCTCCTGACCGAGCCACGGTGGCTCGGTCAGGAGACCGGCCACAGCCACCCCGGATTATTGAGCATGTGACACCTCCTCACCGCATAGCGCCAGGACTGACAATCCTTATTCGTCCTTGAACAACACACCGGCCTGTTGCGCCTGCCAGCGCGTCCAGAGCCGGCTGCCCCAGGTCCAGCCCCCGATCAGCCCGAACCCCGTCAGCCCGCCGGACAAACCCGCTTGCAGCATTCGCCACAGGTCGGCGCCCTGCGGGGTCAGATTCGGCAGCCAGGGATGGCCCGTCAACACGTCCAACCCGCCGATCACCAACCCGGCCAGCGCGGCGCCCACGCTCGCGCCGATCACCGGCCGGCGGCACATGACGATCCAGCCGACCGCAATGCCGGTCCCCATCAGCAAGCCTCCCACGCCGTAGCGACCCAACAGCGCTGGCGGGCTGACCATCAGGTTGCTTGCGTAGGCTGCTTCATACGGAATCCCGGCTGCGAGCCCGAGCAGGAACCCGACGGCCAACGCGCTGGCCCAACGCCATGCCATAAGTTGTTCCCCCGGTCGCGGCATGGGCGCCAGGAAGCGCGCCACCAGCAAGGTGATCCCGCCCGCCATCGCGCCCAGGCCGGCCGAGTCGAGGCTCACGGCAAACGCCAGCAGGAGCAGACTTCCGCCGCGAGCAGCCGGAAAGAGCAGGGTCATGATCAGGCCGCGCACGACATACGCCGCGGCAACGCCCAACGCCGCGCCCAGCGCCTCCACCGCGATCCCTTGCCAGCCTGCCACAAAACGGAGAACCCGATCCCCCAGCGCCACAGCCAGTCGCAGGAAGGC
>PHCA01000324.1 GCA_002842085.1 Chloroflexi bacterium HGW-Chloroflexi-1 | reverse complement strand
CGTCGCGGTAGTCGTTGGCGTCATGGTCGGTGTCGCAATCGGCGTTACAATCGCCGTCGCGGTGGCCGTCGGCGTGCCAGTCGGGGTTGCCGTCGCTGTCACCGCGTTGGTCGCCACCGGGGTTTGAATCGCCCTGAGTGGGAATGGACGATGCTGTCCGTCAAGATCGGTATCCAGCACGATCGGGGGTGGGTTGCCTGGGCTGCGACGGAGCGCGTTGTTGGCGTGGGTTACATCCACCACCCGATAGGCCTCCTTGCCCTGGTAGCGAATGCGCGCCAATGTCACCCAACCCTGGTATTCCCAGGATACGTTGTCAGGCGACAGGATGTTGAAATGCGGCAGGCGCAAAATGCCACTGACATCGGTCACACCCGAGATGTCGGGCGGCGACGCGTAGCGCCAGTAGCCGGGGTTGCCATCCGGGCTGGACGCGGCAGTGAAGATCGTATTCCAGGTGACCGCAGGCTGAGACGCCAGGCTCGTGGCAGAGCGGCCCTGGCTCGATCCGCCAGGTTTGGCGCGGAAGAACTCGATCGTCGCGCCCGGGATGGGCACGCCCGTCTGGTCGGGCACAACAAACGAGGGCGATTCGGGGATTTCGTAGAGGATCCACCGCGCCGCCCCTGGAATGACCGGCCAGCCATTGGCCTGCTCTGTGACCAGGAACGCGTTCCAGTAGTGGTAGGTCTGCGTAGGTGGCAGTGACCAAAGACCGTTGCCCGGATTTTGCGAGCCTAAGCGCTCCGGCACATTCCGTCCCTGCTTGGGTTGAAACTCGTAGTCAAAACCCAACGCGGTATATTCGCACCAACCATCGCTGTAATCGCTGTTTTGCATCGGCGATCCGGCGCAACGCCAATCACCTGGATAGTAGCCCAGCGAAGTACCATCCAGACTCAGGTTGCCGCCAGCCAACATCGGATGGTGGCGGTTCATGTGATGGCCCAATTCGTGCAACAACGACCACTCGGTAACAGTAAACTCCGGCAACACCGTGTAGATGGGCGCATAGTTATCGAATCCCCAGGCCAGATCAATCGTCCAATCACCGTATGGGAAGTTATGGCTGCCCGCCATGCTTCCATCAGGCACGATATCCACCCGACCCAGGCGAATCCGTATCAGGCGATTTCGGTTCCCGCCAAAGTACTTGTTCTCGGCACGGTAAAAATACTCGTTGAGCTGTGCCACCTGGCGCTGCGCCCAATCTTCCCAGGAATAAGTGCCGGAGCGATAGGGGGGTGTCCCGGCAGGTTTGCTCCACCAATAGAAAGCTGGTCTTGCTCGACTTTGAACGCCAGGGTCAAGGCATTGGTGAAATCTGCCAAATCGTTGTTGACTTCGAACGGCCCTTCGTCGACCGCATGATCAACATCCACCACGGCTCGCACCCGGTATGGGCCGTCGCGCCAGCGGCCATCACCCCAAGCCTTGCCGGCGCCGCTGTCCCGGTAACGCAATGTCATCGACGTCCCGGCGGCCAGGCCGGCGACCTCTTGCACCACAACACTTCCCGGCACAACCTGACCGTCCTGTACCAGGGTCTCCCAGCGCACTTTGAACGGACCAGCCGCAACCCGCCCCTTGTTGGCAAGGTACAAGGTGAATTCGACAGGCTCCCCCACATCCGGCCAGTTCTTCTCGGCATTCCAGGCGTACTGAGGGCTGCGTCCGATGTACAGCGCGTCCAGGTCGGGATAGCGGTCGATAGCTGCGGGTGGTGTTGGTGTCGGAGTCACAGGTGGGGTCGATCCCGCAATGCCCAACCAATCGAACCGGGCCAACGCATCCCCAGTTCGCGGGCCCGCCATCCCCCACCCCAAGCTGCTGTCCTGGGCTGAAACGGCCAGCGTTCCATCCACGTACCCGCGCAATGTATTGCCCACAGCTTCGAAACGCAACTCGTACCAGCGGTTGACTTCAGACGTGTAGGTGACAATACTGAGGGGCTGCCAGATGCCGTCGAGCCTGCGCCAGATACGAGCCTCACTCGCGCTCTGGCGCAGATCGAACATGTACAAGCTCCCGTTGTCTTGGGCCCTGGCGACCAAGCCAAATTCACGCCCGTCGCCGCCTTCGACGCGTGCCCGGGTCGTCACGACACAGTCGGCACAATACACGGTGCGCGGCCAGGCTAGTATGTCAGTATATCCGCCCAACAGCGTCTGGACCAAGGCCCCGTTCTGCACGCTCCATTGGCCCACAGTTTCCCATATAGACGCGAGTTCATCGGCACTGAAATCATCGAAGAAGATCTGATCCGGCCGCGCCGTTGGCGTCGGCACCGGCGTCGGCGGCAGAGATCCTGCGATGGCGAAATTGTCGTATACAGCATGCGCTTCACTGGTGCGCAGACCAGCCAGGCCTTGGGTCAACGAACTGTCGGTGGCCTCCAAAACCCGTGCGCCATTGACGTAGACTTGTAGCGTACTACCATGTGCTGTGAATTTGAAATTGTAAGAGGTGTCATACGCGACCGTGAATGGCTGGATAAGTATCGGTGACCAGTTTCCTCCGACCCGTCGCCACATACGCACCTCCTGGCTGACCATCCGCAAGTCTGCCAGGTAAAGGTTCTGGGTGTCGATCATGCGCAACACCAATCCAATCGATCGCTCTCCACCTCCTTGGCCTGCCGAAGGAAATGTAATCGTTGCCTCGACGTCGCACGCGGTACAGGTAATCCCGCCAGGCCAACTGTACGCCTCCCCCAGATTCGCCGATTGCTCGTAACGACCACTGTTCACAGCCCAGTTACCGCCCGAGTTTTGCCAGGCCGGCTTAAGGCCGTTGTCAAAGTCGTCCCAGAAGAGCGCGCCGGCAGGAGGCCATCCCGAAACAGTGGGGGTCGCTGTCATAGTCGGAACGCTCGTCATCGTGGGCGTGTTCGTCGCGGTCCCGGTCGGAACGACCGGCGTTAATGTTGGCGTGTTCGTGGCAGGCTGATCCAATGTCGTCACGACCACATCATCGAAATCCGTGTGGCCCTGGCTGGATCGCAGTCCCGTCGAACCAAGGGTGAAAGTCGTATCGGAAGTATCCAGTTCCAGTTGGACTTCCCGGTCAAAAACGTCCAGGAACCACCGACTCGCCGATGAATACGAATCGTGTCGTCGAGCTGGCGCAGGTCCGCCAGGTAAAGATCACCCGCGCTCTGCACTCGTAAAACGAGGCCAACCGCGCGTTCCTGAGACTCGGAATACGATTCTGGAGACACGCGAACGCGCGCCGCGATCGCACAATCGCTGCAATCTAAGCTGGTGACCCAGTTCTGCGCCTCGACCCAAACATCAGACTGGGTGTAATACCCACCGGCCGCGGTCCACGACCCGCTGTTTTCATTCCAGAGTGCACTTCGTCCGGCATCGAAATGGTCTTCGAAGAGCACGGTCTGAGTAGCAAAAGGGCGGCCGCCGGCGCCGGCCTGAGAAGTAACTGCCGCCAGCAGGAGCAAGCCACCCAGGCACAAGACGATTGCGACTGGCGCTATGCGAGTTTGTCGATGACGCAACAGAAAAGCTGACATGTGTCACCCTCCGACTTTGGCACGATATTCCGGGAACTGTTCTCTAGATGGGTCCAAGACGAATGCACCTACATTTGCTTCCTTCCACGCTCACACCTGTTTCTCCTCGAACAACCGTTCGCACTCGTCCACCGTCCGCGCCAGCTCGAAGACCCGCATGATCTCGCCCCGCGGCCTGATGTACTTCGCCGGGTCAGCCAGCACCTGGCACTTCCGGCCTGAAATCTGCTCACAAACCTTCGCAAGGGTTCTATGCCTGAGTAGTTACCAGCGGCACCACTTCAGCGAGCGCCTCTTCCCAGAATAACCGTCGCCCCTCTTGCACGAGCAGCACACATCCCAATCGCGCGACTTCCTCAACGTCAGGCGTCGCTTCTTCGCAAGCCACAGTCGGAATCGCCAGAAAGCCGACGCTGCGCAAAGCCGCTGCTCGTCGCCGCGCCTGCTCCACGTCACTGTGATTCAGTACTGCCGAGGCCTCCACCGCCAACCATATATCAGGAGCATCTGGACGGCTCCGAGGCCGTCCGCACACCAGGAGATCTAACTGGATCAAGTCACCGTAGGTCTCTTCATCGAGACGAGACCATAGTTCATCCTCCAGGGTTTGTAACTGTACCTCGCGTACGCCACATAACAAGTGTCCAAAGAGCGCTGCGGTTTTGTCATGGCATACTTGTTCCCACCACCGATCGCGCAACCACTCCAGGTTACTCTGAAGCGAAGACGTTATTTCGTCCAATGTCCTCATGGCGTACACAACTCCCCGGTCAAGACCCTGGTCCTACCGGTCAAGAGAGCTTTCTCCGATGGGCCGGTCATCTCTGGCTATTATACCAGAAACTCAGCGACGCCGCTTCTCTTCCCTGCCGGGGATCTTCTCCTCAAACAGTCTTTCGTACTCGTCCACCGTCCGCGCCAGCTCGAAGACCCGCATGATCTCGCCCCGCGGCCTGGTGTACCTCTGCGGATCCCTGAGCACCTTGATGATCCCT
>PHCA01000023.1 GCA_002842085.1 Chloroflexi bacterium HGW-Chloroflexi-1 | reverse complement strand
CGCTGACGTCACCGGTTGCCAGGAAAGTAATTCTGATCGCATCGGCGGCCGGCGGCGGCTCGGCGGTGGCGACGCGCAACGGCGCCGGCGTGACTGCCGCCAGCCGGCCGGCCTCCCGTTGCAACTCGGTGCTGGCCTGGGCCTGCGCTGCAGCCAGGGCCTCTTCGGCCGACCTCTCGCCACGAAAAACGGCCAGCAGCGCAGCGTTTAGGGGCTGGCTTGCGGCGGGCCAGTCTGGCAGGGAGGAGTGCGCGGCGTGATCCACGGCGTAACGGAGGGTGGTGGCCACCTCTTCAGGCAGGCCCTCCCAGAAGCTGGCGGCCTGGGCAACCGACCGCCGAGCGGGCAAGAGGCCACGATAATCGGCCTCGGACGGCATGGAGAACGGCATTTGCCTGGTCGCGAAGTTGAGCCAGCGCCAGGCGGCCTCGGGGTGCGCAGCGCCTGCGCTCATGCAGAGCTGTTCAAGCCAGATAGGAGATGCGGTGGGATAGGGCACGACGCCAAACTCCTGCGGTTTCGTGCGCACGCGCGACGCCGCGCCCTGTAAAGAGTATGAGGCCATCGCGACCAGCTTCTGTTCGACGAGTGAGCTGCCCGCGCCATCCCCGCGCGGCGCATCAGGAAAGGGCATGGCCTGTGCCTTGCGGATCAGGTCTGCCCACCATTGTGTCGCTGTCACTGCGCCCTCACTCGTGAACAGCGGCGTGGGTGGGACGCCCGTCTGCTCAAGCAAAGCGCCGGCACGCAGCTCCACATATTGTCCTGGGAAGTGGACGAATGCTTCATCGACGAAGCCCCACCGGGTCACTTGACCGGCGTTGCTGACAGTGAGGGCCGTTGCCGCTTGCGCCAGTTCGTCCCAACTCCAGCCTGGCTGGGGGTATGCCATGCCGGCCGCTGCGAACGCCGCTTTGTCGAACAGGATGACTTCGTAGTCCAACGCCGTGGGCAGCGCCCAAAGCCCGCCATCCCAACTCGCGGCTTCCAAAGCGCCCGGGTAGAAATCGCCGGCCCGGAAGGTGGAATCCGCCTCGACGAACGGTTTGAGATCGCGCACCGATCCCTCATGGGCTGCCTGGCGGGGAAGGCCGCCCGACAACGGTATGCGAAAGACGTCGGCCGCGGCCGCGAGACGGCGCCAGGTGTCGTCCTTGATCGCGAAGGCATTGGGCGGGAGGCCCAGGATCTCGGAGCTTGACTTGAGGACGACGTGGATGTCCGGGTTCTGGCGCTCGAACTCGGCCACAACCTTGCTCACCGAGCCCCACTGCAATTCCCAATCGGGCACGGCGAAGGTGATGCTGACCCGCGCGGCTGCAGGCTCGATGAACGCCGGCGCACGGCAGGCAGATAACGCAAGACAGATTAGCAACAGGCGAAGTAGGTTCCTTAACATCGCTCTTCTGCACAGCAGCAATAAGTTCGCTTGCGGGGTGCGGCGTCCGAGCATGGGGGCAAACTCCTGGTGAAAAGGATGACGTTGCTAACCGTCCTATTCTACCAGAAAACGCGTTTGCCGGAAAATCAGCAGCATTGACGTGTGAGAGGATGTTCTGCTCTGCCAGTTGTCATTCGGGGGGCTCCCCAGCCTCCGCTTGCCGCTGGGCCTCCTCCAGGGCCTGGTCTACGTCAGCGCCGCTCGCGATGGCTCGTAACGCGGTTTCCAAGTAAGGGATAGCCTGGTAGAATTCCTGGTGCTCATCCAAGTTGATGTCAGCCCCGAGCGCACCCAGATAAGCGGCTGCTATATCCTCGCCCACGTGCTGGCGGAAGGCCGCGCTGTGCAGTTGAGATATTCGCGCCGGCGCCAGAGGGGCTGGCGGCAGATGATCGCTCAGATAACGTACCCACTGCCAGCACTCCCGGGGGTGCTTAGTGTTAGCCGAAATGTATATGACTTGACCAGCCATCCGGGCCACAGATCGTGTTCCTCGAGGGAGGGGAACGATACCGATCTCCACATCCTCCGAATAGAACTCTCTGTAGTTGCGCGTACTGATCAGGTCCGTCCACATCGCTACTCGACCGGAGGGCAGGATGTTGCCAGTGTTCCATGAAAGCATATCCCCCAGCGGCGGCATCACCTCCCATTCCGTGTCCAAGGCCACCCACCAGCGCAGCGCCGTTTTCATGGCCTCTGTGTTTAGAGAAAACACAGGTGGAGAGGTTGCAACGTCCACTGGGGTCAGCCCCTGTCCCGCGAGATAGAGCAGCACGTCGCCTATCGGCCAGAACCAGGAGAGGAAGCCATATTGTTTCTTCTCGCCTTCGCCTCGTGTCAATGACCTGGCCTTTACCAGGAAATCATCCCACGTCCATCCATCTTGCGGATAGGGTACTCCCGCCTCGTCGAAGAGTGCCTTGTTGTAAAATACTACCACTACTACATCCAAAGTCAGCGGCGCCCCCCATAATTTCCCTTCCTGGGTCAGCGGAGCCAGCGCCGCAGGAGAGAAATCATCCAGTGGAAAACCGCTCATCTCGACAAAGGGCGTCAAGTCCAGCACTGCCGCGGACTCACCCTCGCTCCAAAGAAAAACGTCATATTTCTCGGCCATCATCTTCCCGTGCGTAAAACCTTGCCTGTCGCCCTCCGTCTTGACTTGCACAGTGATGTCGGGGTGAAGATCCATGAACGCCTGTGCCAGGGCTTGGTAGCCGGCCGCCTTTTCCTTAGCAGCACTGGGAAGACCAAAGGTAATGGTGGTGCGGCGACTGGGCCTCTTTAACACCGGCGTGGCTACCACCACCGGGACCGGAGTTGCCGCCGCGACAGCCGCGTACTGTGCCAGGGCGCGCTGCTGCGCCTCGGTGAGGAAATCCGCAACTGTAGCCTCCCCCGCGAAGACGGCGCTCATGTCATCGATAAAGAGCGCCGCTGCCTGGTCTACAGGGAGAGCGGAGTGAGTCAATGCGTAGCGTACGGCCTCTGCACTCTCTTCACCCACCACCTCCTGATAGCCCGCTTCCCCGAAAACAGATTTCCGCGCCGGGAACCACTCCCCCTTGGGAATCATCACCTCCGGATGCCGGCTCAGGTACTCGACCCAGCGCCAACTGGCCTCGGGGTAGCGCGTCCCTGCGCTCACGGTGTAGCCCCTCACCAGCAGCGGAGAGGCCTCTACCGCATCCCTGGGCAGAGGGGCTACGCCTATGGCAGCGGAGGTCTGCTGTTGCCACTCCATTGAGTGGCCCACGAGATCGCTCCACATCGCCACCCGTCCGTCTATGACCAGCGCGCGCGCTGCTGTTGCATCTACCTGCGCCGGGTTCGGCATCACACCGTGCTCCAGGGCCAGGGCGACGTACCACGTCAGGGCCTCCACTGTCCGGGGATCATTCAACGTGGGCAAGGGCAAGTCACCTGCCGTCTCACCTTGTCCAAGCGCTCCCCCATGCTGGTAAACGAAGGCCAGAGGAGCGCTCCCCGACAGGTCCACGTACCCGTACTGCGCCGACTCGTTCCCTTCGCGTACACTCAATCGGGCCGCCTGACTCAGAAGATCATCCCACGTCCATCCCGTCTGCGGATACGGTACGCCAGCGCGCTCGAAGAGATCCTTGTTGTAGTACATCACCGGCAAGTCAACACCAACCGGCAGGGCATACAAGCCCCCCTTCCAGCGGAAGGCGTCCAACAATGCCGGCGGCCAGTCGGCTTCCGCATCGGCCTGGCGGGCCAGAGAGGATTGCAGATCATAGAGCAACCCCAGATGGGCGCCCTCGGCGATATTGGTGTTGAACCAGGTGAACGTGTCGGCTGTCGCCAGTTCACGTAGCATACCTACCACATCCGTGGAGCTTGCAGACTCAAATAGCCCATCAATGTCCCGCAGTTGGACCTCGATGTCGGGGTGGATCTGATGGAATTCGTCGGCCAGCGCCCGGTAAGCTTCTCTCTCGTGAGAGAAGCAGCCGAAGGTGATCTGCGTGGAAGGTGAGGAGTCTATCCCTCCGCCGCACGAGGACAGAACGAAGAGACTCAGTCCCAGGAACAAAACTGTAAGTGTCGGAACCAGGTTGATCGAAGATCGGCGTCGCGGATTGCGGTTGTGCTTTATCATTCTGGTAACCCTTCCGGAATGGAGAGTTGAGAAGGCAAGACACCCCAGTGTCGTTTCAACTCGTATAGATCTTCGGGGCTGGAGTACTGATTGGTTAGACCAACCCAGATGTGGGCCACTTGCAGTTCACTGTCCAGGAGAACTTTGCAGGGAATCTCGTAGACAAGGTAATCTTGCATCACCTTGTAATCCTCGTCAAGTAGGATAGGGAACTGCAATCTAGTTTCTTGCACAAACGCCCTGATTTCATTTGTGTCGCCGTGCGTGACACCTGGCACAGAGATGCCCGTCTGGATGGTCTTTTGGTCAATGATCTGCCACAGCGCACTATCAAGTTTGCAGGCTTCGCAGGTTTGATCGAAAAAGATCAGCAATACGCCTTTGCCCCGATAGTCAGCAAGTTCCACGTAATCACTTGTTGTGCTCGGCAGGACAAAAAGCGGCGCCTCTTGACCCATCTGGAGCATTGGCACAGCAGATGGAGCCCGCCGAAGAGAATTCACCGTGCGTATCAATAGACGGTTTTGGTATATCATGACAAGTAGCAGGACAGATAGGAGCGCGATCAAACCGTAGCGGCCCACTACCCCGAAGACAACGCGGCTCTGAAATCTTGGCAACATAGATCTGGCATCCTCCTTTGACGGTTATAAAGTAGCCTCCTTGTGAGTTGGTTACCAGAAGAAAAAGGGGGGATGAGCATTGTGCAGTCCAGGGTTCTCCAAGAAACCTCAACTCTCAGGTCAGGGACCTCACCTTACGAAGCTACCCGCAGGCGCCGCAATTCGTATACTGATGTTCTTCGTACGTGCCATTTGGGCTGCAATCGTAGTACCACGCGTAGTGGAACTTCCCTTGCCAAGGTGGCCAGCACCAGTGATTGCACGTCTCGGTATACTTGACTAGCCTGCACCCAGGTGGCGCAGCGAAAACTGCCTGGGTCTGCAGGATGGTAAGCAGCGAAACCGCGATGACCAATGCCACCAAAGCACTGGATACAATCTTCTGTGTCTGGGACATGTTTTTCTCCTTTCTGATATTGTGCTCATCCCTCCCTCAGATAAATAGTATACCCCCCCCCGTTTTTGTCAAATTCAGCAACTACTCTGGCGATCCAGTCTATCACCAATGCGCGGTGTGACCGTTGCGGTCGCGTTAAGATTTCGCAACGTGGCACTGGGGTACAAGCAAAAAGCCCCTCCTGTCACAGCGAGGGGTAAAAGGGTTGCTTAAGGAGTCAGTGAACGCCTGGGCCTGTCTCTCACTGTCTCACCATGGCGCTCCCACTGGTTCGGCACAAGCCAAGGCGCTATCCCGGTCTCTTGGATCGGCGCGTTGCCGCAGACAGCTCAGGTAGCTTTCAGCTTTCTCTTGAGCCTGGCTCAGTGCAGCTTGGGTGTCCACTCCCTGAAAAAGACTCCCCCTGATGGCATCTTCCAGCCATAAGTAAGCGATGTAAGAGTGAGGCTGTCCTGCCAAAGCACTGAAGGAAGGAACAGGATTCTCACAGGCCAGCGCTTCCAGGTAAACCGCCTGCCTCTCTGTCCCTACCTGCTCACGGAAAGTAGCCGAACTCAACAGGGACCGCCGAGTAGGTACCCCATCGCCTACTTGTGGGGTGTGATCAACCAGAAAACGCAGCCACTGCCAGCAACTTTCGGCGTGGGACGTGTCGGCGGCGATGTAGTATGCTCTCACTAACTGAGGCGCCACGCACAGCCCATCAGCAGGCCAGGGGGCAACGCTTGCGGGCTCACGTTCCTCATCGTTACCCCCGGGCACTTGAATGGGAGCTGTCCCAAAGCTGGAGCCAATCCACATTCCAATGCGGCCGGAAGCGATCAAACCGGCCAGTTCGTCCACGGCTTCCGCTGCCGAGGGAGGCGAGTGAGGGACAGGAACAACGCCTCCCTCAACCAGGTCGGCCAGACCCTGGACCAACGTGATTACCTCGGCAGCATCGAAGTGAAAGGTGGGTGGCGTCGCCTTTTGATCTACCAATGCTGCGATCAACGGCTCGCCTCCTATGACCTCCCGTAAGTCTAACAATTGCGGTGACCCCTGAGGCCAAATCAGGAAGCCATAGCGCCGGTCGGCGCCCTCCCTGCCGGATAGTTTCTGAGCTATCAGGAAGACGTCGTTCCAGGTCCAGCCCTTTTCGGGATAAGGTAGACCGGCTTCGTCGAAGAGAAAGTGGTTGAAGTAGAACACGGGTACATTCACCGCGGCGGGTATTCCCCACAAGTCACCCTCATGGCGCAGCGGCTTCACTGCACCAGGGTAATAGTCCTCCAGCGGGAAGGTAGGATCGGCTTCAATGAAAGGCTGACAATTCAACAGAGCGTCCCAATCATCCATGGGAGGGAGTACCATCCATTGGAGACAGTCGGCATGACTGGCAGAGATTAACTCCTCTACCCTCCAGAAACGAGGCGTCTCTGGGGGACGGAGTTCCTTTTCATCCACCAGAGTCACCTTGATTCCCAATTGGGTCTCGTGAAAGGCTTCGACCATGGCCGGGTACGATTGACTAAACGTTGAGATAAGGAAGGTGATGTGATCCTCTGCGGTTTGGGCCGGTACGGGACTGGGTACAACGAACTGTTCGCCGGCAGCTAACGGAGGTAATGCCAGCGCCTGTTTTTGCGCCTCGGCCAGTATGTTCTGCGCATCGGCGCCGGCAAAAATCCGCCCCAGCGCTGTATCCAGCAATACTTCCACTGCTATCGGGCGTATCGGCGGTAGGGCGTGCTCCGCCGCATAGCGGTAGACCGCTAACTTTTCCTCTCCCATCTGACTGGCGTAGGTGGAGTCGGGGATCAAGCTCTGGCGGGCCGGCAGTTGGCCGGAGGGAGCAACGCGCCCGCTCAAGAACTGCAGCCAGCGCCAGGCAGCCTGCGGATGCGCGGCGCCGGCGCTGATGAAGTACCCCCTCACGGCTGCCGGACCTCCTCCCGGTAGGGGTATTACCTGCAAGGAATCTGCAGTACCTGGATCCCAGCCGCTGTGCATGCCAGCATTGCCGATGGTCATCGCCGCCGCTCCGCTCCACAGCGCCTCTAAGAAACCGCTTGGGGAGGGAACCTCCATGATGCTCCGGCGCAGGGCCAGGTCGGCGTATCGAGCCACTGCGGCCACGGTGCGAGGATCATCCAATGTCGGTCGGGGTGGCTCTACCGAAGTATCCACCAGAATCCCACCGAGGTTTTTGATGAAGGAGAGGGCGCCTATGTAGCCCCGGTCGGCGAATCCATAGCGCACTGTTTGCTTCCCCTCTTGAACCGTGAGCCGCTGCGCCAGGTTCAGAAACTCATCCCAGATCCAATCTTCTTCGCCTCCGGTCAAGGTACTAACAGCGGGAGGTTCCAGTTTTGCGCTCTTGAAAGTTGCCGGTTCATAGAAGACCACCGTCGGATCAACCCCGGCCGGCAACCCCCAGGTACCAGCTTGCCAGCGGAAGCGCGCTAACAGGCCGGGCAGAAAGTCGCCGTCAGTTGGCGCACCGCTGGCGGCGATGAATGGCGCCAGGTCAAGCACCAGACCCGCCGTCCCGCCCTCCACCGCGCTCTCCGAGAAGAGAAAGGTGTCGGCGCCCCGGGCCAATTGCCGAAGTGTCCCGTAGATTCTATCACCCTTTTGTGCCGAAGCGCTGATAATATCCTCTGTGGAGAAAATGCGCACCTCTACATCGGGGTTAGACTGGTGGAAGGCCTCAGCGGCCGCCCGATAGATGGCGCGATCCTGTAGCGGACAGGCGAAGGTGATGGTGACGCTCCCACCCTGCTGGGACTGTGTTTGCGTTGGTGGAGCACAGGCTCCCAAAAGGATGGCTAGCAGGATTATGCACCCGGCCGGACCACTTGCCCGTCCAGAAATAAGGGAGTTCTGCCCATACATGAAACGCCTCCAGATACGACGGAGAAGCCGCGAGAGGTTTTTCCCCCACAATCAGACAGAACACACTATCGATTCTTGGGAGATGGCTCAGGATAGGCCTGGTTCACCTGCCCCAAACACGCCTGGCAGCCTTGGGCATCGCTGAAAGCGTCGTTACTGATGATGCAAGCGCGGTAGTCATCCGCTTTCTTTTGCGCGGTAGCCAAGGTCTCTTCCGGTAATACATCTCCTTCGACAATTTGCTGATAGGCCTCGTCCAACCAGGAGAGGTAAGCACCGAGCCAATTATGTCCGACAACGCGTTGAAAGACGGACAGTCGCTGGCCGTTTTCGACGGCTGCCAGGTAAGCATCCGCTCGCTCGTCCCCGACCTGCTGGCGATAGGCTTCCGACGTGGCAACTGAGCGGCGAGCAGGCAGCCCTTGCATCGCGCCGACTTCAGTGGTCATGAACTTGATCCATTCCCAGCAGGCCTCAGGTGCTATGGCCTGAGCCGAGATGAAATAGCCTGTGCTGTCAACGATCGATACACTGGCAGCCTGCGATCCTATGGGGAAGGGGAGTATACCCACCCGCAGGGCCGCCTTGTGTCGGCCAAGCGACCCGGTCCACATGGCTGCTCGGCCATCGTCGGTCAGTGCCTCCCGCTCCTCATCGGCCATGAGACCAGGCTGGATGCCGTAGCGCAAGTACAGATCTGCGTACCATCGCACTGCCTTCACCGTAGCCTGGTCATCGAAGGCGGCAGCCGGCGGGTTCTGGGTATCGTCGAAAATCCTGCCGCCTAGCCTCTCGACAAACATCGCCAAGTCGAGGGTTTCGTTGATGCCGACGAAGCCGTACTGTTTCCCCCCTGCTTTATCCTGTGTCAGAGCCTGTGCCACGGTCACGAAATCATTCAGGGTCCAGTTCTGTCCAGGAGGCTCCAGGCCGGCTGCCTGGAATAAGTCCTGATTATACTCGATGACGTAGGGCTGCGCCTCTGCCGGCAACCCCCACAACCGCCCCCCCCACCGGTATTGATCCAGTAACACAGGGAAAAAATCATCTATGCCAAAGGACGTCTCAGCCTCCAGGAAAGGTTCCAGACTCAGGATGGCAGCCAGCGTCTTTGGATTGTCCAACTGGGGAATAACCTGAAAACAATCGGCTTGCCCAGCCAGATTAGCAATACCGTCAGAGGGAAAAGGCAGGTTTTTGACTTCGACTGCCACAGCCGGGTGAGTTGCGTGAAACTGTTTGACCACGTCCCGAAATGCTTTAAGGTCAACGGCTTCTCCAACCACCACAAAGGTGATAGTTGTCGTGCCATGAACCGTTTCTGACCCGGTAGTGGCAACCGCCACTGGCGCCGGCGTAGCCACAGCGCGTTGGTCGGCCTCAGCCTTCAAGGCAACCACGGCCTGGCCCTGGGCAGTCGTCATCGCTTCCTCGACCGACTTATCTCCATTGAGAGCAACTCCTAGCTCATCATTAAAAGCTCCATAAACATCACCGCCCCAAGTGCCTAGAGATGCCGAAGCAGCATGCTCTATGGCGAAGCGGAGTACCATCCTAAGTTCCTCGTCCAGGCCATCCCAAAAGCCCATTGCCTGGGCTACTGAACGCCGAGCAGGTATTGGTAGGGTCGCCTGACCCGGTGGCTGCCGGGACAGGAAATCGAGCCAACGCCAGACAACTTCGGGGTGAACGGTGCCTCTGCTCATGGCGACCTGCTCGACATAGAGCGGCGTCGTCCTGGACTCAGACCCGGTGATGGGGTAATCCACAACACCGATCATGCGTCGCTTGTGCTTCTTGGAGTAAAGCAGGTCAGCGGCTCTAACCGACGCCATGGCGGCGTGGCCCTGCTCAACCAGCGCTATCCTATCCAGGTCAGCTTTCATCAGTGGATCAGGGGCCCAGAGACGATTCGCGAGTCCCAAGTTGACCCACCACTGCACTGTCTCTAAGACTTTTGGCTCATTGAAACGGGGCATGGGGGGAGTGTGTGTATCGTCGAGCAGAGGTCCTGCGCTCAATTCGATAAGCTCGGTCAATAATCGCCGGTCTGTTACGAATCCCCAGCGAGTTACCTGGTCACCGGTAGTGACTGACAGAGCTTGAACACTGTTTACGAAGTCATTCCAGGTCCAGCCAGCCTTTGGAGAGGCCACGCCGGTCGTTTTGAAAGCTTCCGCATTATAAGCGATCAGCCCGTAATCCAGTGCCGTCGGCAAGGCCCAAATGCCACCATCCCATGCAGAAAGCTCCAGCGAACCAGGGTAAAAGTCATCGGCGTGGAAGGAGGAATCAGTTTCCATAAGGGGTCTGAGGTCGCGCACCAGCCCATCGAACACAGCGTGACGAGCGATTCCATCCTGGAAAATTATCTGGAAGGCATCTGCTTCCGACGCAAGTCTGAGCCAATAATCCTCTGGCACATCAAACTCGCCGGGCGGCAAGCCCAGGACTTCGCTGAACGGCTTGAGGATAATGTGGATATCAGGATTATGGGTTTCAAACGTCTCGACTAGCTGGCTTACCCGGCCCCATTGCAGTTCCCAATCAGGCGCGGCGAAAACGATACTCACACGTTCGTCGTTCGGTTCGAGGGGTGCCGATGCAGGTGGGTTGATTGCCTGGCCACCGCACGAAGCCAGCAACAAGACTATCGCGAGTAAGAAAGACACAGTTGTGTGCACAATCATAACCCCTTTTCGTCAAGGATGGCCGGGTGAAAGTGCGTGCCCCTGGCACAGAAATAGTTGTACCAAGCGTTGCTTCATAGCAATGCTTGGTACAACTGTGATTACCTCATCCTGATCCCGGGAACTCATTAACTGAGCTAACACCCGCTGATAACTCTACAACCCCACTCAGTCCAGTGATTATTTAGATTGTAACACTCTCTACTGTAGTAATCTTGTAGGCCGGGCCACCAAGAGTCGCAGCAGCCGCGCCAAGTCCAGCCAGTACACGACGTGCCCCCAGCTAATGCTGTCTGCACTGGTGTTGCCATGACAACTACTGCCATTATGAACGATGTTACCAACATCACTGTCAGCACCCGCATCACCACGGGCTGCATTTTACCATACTTCGTCATTTCTGTCGCCTCCTATGCAATTGATTGATCAAGCGAAATGTTGGACTGTCCCACTTGTCTCTGCATCTACCACCCCCTTTCGTTTCCATCACTCGGCCTCGACCAACTTATCCAGTTGCTCCAGTGAGTTGGCAAAGCCTTTGTTGACGATCACCCCTCCGCTGTCTATCACGTAGCAGAACGGCGTGCCCGGCGCCTGATAGGCCTGCGCCACAGCGTCATCCCAGGACACAACCGGGAAGGTGAAGCCTTGTTCCTCTACCAGTTGCCGGTTCTCCTCGGCCGAGCCGCGCGAGATCATGACCACTCGCACATCCCGATGAGTTTCGCTGAAGGCCTTGAGGTGTGAATACAGCTGCTGGCAGGCTGGACAGGTCGTGGACGAAAAAACCAGGAGCACGCGTTGGCCGGCGAACTCTGTCAGGGCCACGGGCTTGCCGTTCTGATCGGGCAGTGAGAAGTCCGGCGCCGCCATGCCGGGCAGCAAGCCCGCCTCCTGGCCAGGAGCGCCGGGTTGCAGAACACCCAGGGCCGCCAGCACCTGCCCCTGCAGTTGGTTCATACGCAGGAACAAGCCGGCAATGGCGATCATCAAGAGGATGATGATGGCCATGAGCATGATCAGCAGGATGTTGGAACGGGTTTCGGTCACGCTGGCCTCCAATCTGAGTCTTATGCTTCGGAGCCAGCTTATCACAATCGTTCCTGCCAAGTCAATAGGTTTTTCTAAAGAAATTCTAAAGGTTTTCTAAAGATCGCCCATCCCACCGATACCCAACACCACGCACGCAGTGGATGTGCCGGGGTCTGCGTGCGTCATCACCCAGCTTGCGGCGTAAATTGTTGATATGTACTTGCAAGTTGGCGCGCGCCTCGAGCTCCGCACACGCGTACTCCAACACGCGTTCGGCCAGGTAACAATACTCGAACAGGTGGCCCGGCGCGCGCACTAGCGTGACCAGCAGGTGCAACTCGGTGAGGGTCAGCGCCAGCGGCGCGTATGATCAGGCCCGCATCGACACGGCCATCGGCGTGAACGGTGCTGACGAGTTCACGATCTACATGGCGCCGGTGGGCAAACTCCCCAAGTAGTAGGGAGTCACTACCTGGCCCGCGCCATGACACCGCCGAGGCGATCGGATCGGCGTGTGGGGCGCGCTGGCAGTGGGGCTGCTGCTGTGAAATGTTTCAGGGCCCGTCTACTTGCTTTTTCCCCCAGAACTGCGCTACAATGCGGGAGGCCGCGCTATGGAGATTGTAACCACAACACCTCGATCCAGGCCATGGATAGCTGCAAGTTTCAAATGACGCAAAGTCGCCCACTTTCGGGCCGAAAAATCATTTATAAGGATAGAGGAGGAACAGATGACTGAACAAAAACTGTACGAGGAGGGCTGGGAGCGTTTCCCCTGGTGGTGGATCCTGCTGGAGAACCTGCTGTACCTCGTTATCTGGGCCATCGGCTTCGCCGTGATGTGGCCGCTGCAGGTGGCCGGAGCGCCGCTGGCCTCGCTGGGCTATGCGCTATTCATCCTGATCACCGTCGGCTGGCTGCTGAAGGTGCACAACTGCTCCACCTGCTACTACTACGGCAAATGGTGCCACCTGGGCTGGGGCAAGTATACCGCCATCTTCTGCCGGCGGGACGCGGGGAACCCGGAGACGGGGATGAAACTGGCGGTCGTCTACATGATCCTGCCCCTCATTCCCATCGTGGGTGGTATCGCCGTGATATTGCTGGGTGGCTTTTCTTGGGCGCTGTTGAGCCGGATGGGCGTCTTCGTCGTCCTGAACGGCGTGCAGCTCGCCGTCCGGCCTAAAGGATGCGCCCATTGCAAGAAGCGCTACATCTGCCCCGGCAGCGCGGCAAAGTGAAAATGCATAGTTACATATTACGACCTGGGGCCGCTGTACGAGCTCATGGGCTCTGACCCATCCTGAAAGAAGTCCGGGACAGGCGCCGCGGGCTCAGGCCGACCTGCGAGAGCACCGTCTGCGAGGGCGTGATCAAGAGCATCTTGCAGTAGCAAATTTCACTGCGCGTCGCCTACCACATCACCGGGCTGCTGGTCGAGAGGTTCGGCGACTGCGTCCGGGTTGGCGGCGAGGAGTACCGGGAGTTTCCATATGAGATCATCACACGCACGGAACACTATAGTATTACCCTCCAACATTCGCGCTGATCGCGAGAATCTTTGATGGCGTCATTGCGAGCGGTTTTTGCGAAGCAATCTCGGATTGCCGCAATCGAGATTGCCGCAATCTCCTGCGCATGACTGAGATTGCTTTGCTTCGTGCCTCGCAACCGCAAAGAACGCTCCTCGCCACAGCGAGGCCCTCGCCACAGCGAGGCCCTCGC
>PHCA01000022.1 GCA_002842085.1 Chloroflexi bacterium HGW-Chloroflexi-1 | reverse complement strand
ACATATTTTGATCGTCGACGATGACCCGGACATGGTCGAGGCGATGCGCATGACCCTGGAAGCCAACGGATACCGGGTGTCCCACGCTGCCAGTGGCCAGGATGGGCTGAAGCAGGTGAAGCAGCTCAACCCGGACCTGATCGTCCTGGACGTGATGATGGACACGACCACCGAAGGTTTCCAGGTGTCGCTGGCGCTCCGCAGCCCGGATCCCCATTCCGAGTACGCGGCCTATCGTCATATCCCGATCGTGATGCTGACCTCCATTCATTCGACGACCCCCTTGCGCTTTGGGCCGGACGAGGACTATCTCCCCGTGGACAGCTTCCTGGACAAGCCCATCGACCCGGACAAGCTGGTGGCGCTGATCGCGGAGCTGGTAGGCCAGAAGTAGAGACATCTGGAGCAGGGCCTTGACATCCGCACCGGCCGCGCGGCCGGTGCGGATTCGAGTTCCTGTCTGAGACCCGCTGTCGGTGGGCATCTGGTGTGTTCCACAACGCGCAGTATGATGGGCATCATGGTGTCCATCACCTACACTGTGGATGATGTACGTTGGGTCGGATAAGGATCCGCGGTCGGGACTGCTCCTGAACTTGCCAGGGCGATTGCCGGAGATTGTCCCTACCTGAATATCTGTAGCACGAACGAGTCAAGAATAGGGTAACGCACATGAGTGACGATCAATCCGCCCTCGACCTGGCCCCGCTTGGCGAGATCCTCCAGGAGTACGCCGGGCGTGAGGGCGCTGTGATCCCCATTCTGCAGCGCACCCAGGATGCCTACGGTTACCTGCCCAAGGAAATCCTGGCCGAGATCTCCAGGCGCACCCGCATCCCGCTCAGCCAGTTGATGGGGGTGGTGACCTTCTACTCCCAATTCCGCCTGGAGCGCCGCGGCAAGCACCTGATCCGGGTCTGCGATGGCACGGCCTGCCACGTGCGCGGCGCGCCGAAGGTCATCGAGCGCGTCGAGAACGACCTGGGCGTCCCCCGAGGCGGCACTTCCCCCGACTATGAATACACCATGGAGATTGTCTACTGCCTGGGTTCTTGCGGTTTGGCGCCCGTGGCCATGGTAGATGACCAGGTGCACGGTCGGTTGACGCCGAACGCAATAGAGGAGCAGTTGCGGGCACTGGGATAAAGCACGGCTTTTCAAAACATGTTGGGCTGGCGCCATCCGCCCACGGGCAGCCGGCTGAGCCCTTGACTTCGGTATGCAACCTGAGAGGCCTTCAGGTTGACGACAGATCAGAGGCCACTTTTGGAGGAACCTATGGAGCCGTTGAGCGACGTCAATGCCATCCTCTGTCTCGCCATTGAGAAGGAAGAAGAAGCCTATCGCATCTATGCCCGTGCGGCAACGCGCGCCAGGAGCGATTCGATTCGCCAGCGGCTGCAAGAGTTAGCGCAGGTCGAGCAGGGCCACAAAGCGAAGTTACAGGACATCATGGCCGGCAACGTGCACCTGGTCGGTGGCGCCCCTGTTGCGGAATGGCTGGTTGGCGAATTGCAGGATGACGAATCAGGGTCAGAGGCGGCCGGGCCACTTTATCCGGGAATCCCCTTCTACAGCAAGCAGATTCGCATCGCGCTGCGGAATTGCGGCTTCATTGACCCGGAACGCATCGAAGCGTACGTGGCGCGGGACGGCTACCAGGCCCTGGCAAAGGCGTCGCCCCAGATGTCACCCGGCGATGTGATTGCCGAGATGAAGGACTCTGGGTTGCGCGGCCGCGGAGGCGCAGGCTTCTTGACCGGCCTCAAGTGGGAATTCGCAGCCCGCTCCAGGGCCACGCCGAAGTATGTCATTTGTAACGCGGACGAGGGGGACCCCGGCGCATTCATGGATCGTTCGATCCTGGAAGGTGATCCCCACGCTGTGGTGGAGGGCATGACGATCGCAGCCTATGCCATCGGCGCGCGCGAGGGCTACATCTACTGCCGGGCCGAGTACCCGCTGGCGATTCAGCGGCTTAGGACGGCGATCGCACAGGCGCAAGAATACGGCCTGCTGGGTCAAGACATCCTGGGGAGTGGCTTTAGCTTAGACCTCCACATCAAGGAGGGCGCAGGGGCTTTCGTCTGCGGCGAGGAGACGGCGCTGATCGCCTCCATCGAGGGCCGGCGCGGCGAACCACGCCCGCGCCCGCCGTTCCCGGCCGTGTCCGGCCTGTGGAATCGGCCGTCCAACGTCAATAACGTCAAAAGCTACGCGATGACCCCTCAGATTATCTGGAAAGGGGCAGATTGGTTCAGGAACATCGGCACGGCCAAGTCGCCCGGCACGGCGATCTTCGCCCTGACCGGTAAGATCAACAACACCGGCCTGATCGAGGTGCCCATGGGCATCCCCCTGGGCGAGATCATCTTCGACGTCGGTGGGGGGGTGCCCGAAGGCAAGAAGTTCAAAGCAGTGCAGACCGGAGGGCCGTTGGGCGGCTGCCTGCCGGCTTCGGCGCTGAACACGTTAGTGGATTTCGACTCACTGACCGAGGCCGGGGCGACCATGGGGTCCGGCGGCATGATCGTGGTGGACGAAGACACCTGCATGGTGGAGTTTGCCAGATATTTCCTGCGATTCGCCACGGCCGAATCGTGCGGCAAGTGCGTGCCGTGCCGCATCGGCGGGGTGCGCTTGCTGGAGGTGTTGACGCGGATTTCCGAGGGAGAGGGAAGAACGGACGACCTGGCGCTGATCCAAGAGATCTCGCGCAACATGCAGGCGGCATCCCTGTGCGCCCTGGGCCAGCTCACGCCCGGCCCGGTGATGTCGGCGTTGCGCTTCTTTCAAGACGAATTTCGCGCCCATATCGAGGACAAGGTTTGCTCGGCCGGCCAGTGCAAGCCGTTGGTGAGGGCAAAGTGTATCAACGCCTGCCCGGCCGGCATCGAAAGCCCCGCCTACCTGGCATTGGTGGCTCAAGGGCGCTACGCCGAAGGCCTGGCCATCCACCGTCAACGCAATCCGTTTGCCCTGGTGTGTGGTCGCGTGTGCCCCGCGTTCTGCGAACAGAAGTGTCGCCGGGGCGAGATCGACGAGCCCATCTCCATCCGGTTGGTCAAGCGCTTCATGTCGGATCAGGAGTACGCGAATCCCTGGACGCCGGAGCGGCTCGACTCCCCGAAACCGGAACGGGTCGCCGTGGTGGGCGCCGGACCAGCCGGGCTGACGGCTGCTTTACGCCTGGCCCAACGCGGCTACCAGGTCACCGTGTTTGAGAAGCTACCGCTGCCCGGCGGCATGATGACCGTCGGCATCCCCGAATACCGCCTGCCGCGCGAGCCGCTCTTCGCCGAGATCGAGAACATCCAACGGGCGGGCGTGGAAATCCGTTGCAACCAGGCGTTGGGCGCAGACTTCACGCTGGACGACCTCCTGGTTCGGGACGGCTACAGCGCCGTCATCCTGGCCATCGGCTCGCACAAGAGCCGGAGGTTGGGGGTGGCGGGCGAGGAGAAGCAGGGCGTCATCCACGGCACCGACTTTCTGCGGGAGGTTGCGCTCAACAGTGACAAGGTGACAAGGTGGCAAGGTGACAAGGTGACTGGGACAGACAATCTCACCCTGTCACCCGGGCGCCGTGTCACGTTGTCGGAGGCGATCAAGGGCAAGCGCGTCGCGGTCGTGGGCGGCGGCGACGTCGCCATCGACGCGGTCCGGACCGCCCGGCGCCTGGGGGCGAGCGAGGCGCACATCGTCTACCGCCGCCAGTTGGAGGATATGCCGGCGCACAAAGAGGAGATCGAGGCCGCCGAGCAGGAGGGCACGCAGTTCCACTTCCTGGCCAACCCGTTGCGTGTACTGGGCGGGGACCGTGTATGCGAGCTGGTGATCCAGCGGCAAAAGCTCGGCGAGTTCGACAGCAGCGGTCGGCGGCGGCCGATGCCCGTGGAAGGCGACGAGTACACCCTCGATGTGGACGTAGTGATCCCTGCCATCGGCCAGGCCACCGACATTTCGTGGCTCCCGGCCGGCGGGAACGGCGCCGAGCCCCCAATCCAGGTGACGCGTTCGGGCACATTTGACATCCAGGAAGCCTTCAACACCACCCGGCCGGGGGTCTTCGCCGCCGGCGACGCGGTGAGTGGCCCGGCGACTGTGATCCAGGCCGTAGCGCACGGCAATCTGGTCGCCGTGGCAGTAGACCAATGGCTGAAGGTCGGCGGCTCTGTGGCCGATTGGGGCGCCCAACCCAAGCCGAGCTACGTAACGAAGCGCCCAGACATCATTCAACTCTATAACCTGGACGATTATGCCACTGCCCATCGGCCTCCCACGCCGGAACGGACAGTCGCGGAACGGATAGGCGACTTCCGCGAGGTGGAGCTGGGCTACGATGAACAGACCGCGCGCGAAGAAGCGAAGCGCTGCTTGCGGTGCGACCTGGAGTGGTTGGATCTCATGAAGATCCCGGGACCAACCAGGGTGGAGGCTGAGTAGCAGGTGAGGAGGCGTTCATGAGCATCGAGCAAGACATTCGCGCTCTGGCCGCCAAGTACGCGCAAGCGCTCAAACAGCGTATGGACGCGCGCGTCGAGGAGATGAAGGGGGACGACCGGTCGCATTACTTGATCTATCAGGTTCTCGGCATCACGGACGAAGAAGGCGAGCTGATTGATGTTTACGAGAACAAGGGCCGGTTTCTATACAAGTACGCGGGTGCTTTCCTGGAAGAAGCAGCTTCCCTGTGCTTCAAGGTCAAGTTCCCCGACGCAGGTCCGGCGCAGGTCGAGAATACGCTGGGACAGCGACCGAAGCAGTTCGGGATAGATTGCTTGATCGGCGACGACGCCATCGAGATCAAATGGCGCGATGCCACAACCGACGGCGATCACATCACCAAGGAGCACACGCGGATCAAGGTCATCAAAGAGCACGGGCTGAATCCGATTCGGGTGATGTTCTATTACCCAAATCGAGAACAGGCGATTAGAATACAGGAGACGATCAAGACGGTTTACCGAGGCATCGGCGGGGAGTGCTATATGGGGGATGACGCCTGGAGCTACATTCACGGACGCACGGGTGTTGATCTCAAGGCCATCCTGACCAAAATCGCCGGGGAAAACCGGCGTGGGGGATAGTGATGGGTGTATTGCACGGGGATTGCAAGGAAGTTCTGAAGTCGCTAGGCGATGCCAGCGTTGACCTGGCTTACCTGGATCCGCCTTTCTTCACGCAAAAGACCCATTCGCTGAGCACCCGGAACAACACCGCCGAGTATTCCTTCGAAGATCGCTGGACCTCGCTCGATGACTACCTTGCCTTCATGGCTGAGGTGCTGCGAGCGTCTCGGCGGGTACTGAAGGAGACCGGCTGCATCTTCCTGCACTGTGACAGGTCCGCTGCGCATCACCTGCGCCTGTTGCTCGACCAGGTATTTGGGTCCGAGAACTTCCAGAGCGAGATCATCTGGGCGTACCGCCGGTGGTCGAGCGCGAAGAAGGGGTTGCTCAACGCCCACCAAACAGTCTACTTCTACAGCAAGACCGGCGACTATAAGTTCAATACGATCTACACGGACTACTCGCCGACGACCAATGTTGACCAGATCTTGCAGGCGAGGGTTCGCAACGAGTCAGGCAAGGCCGTGTATCGTCGCGACGAGACTGGCAATGTGGTGATCGGCAAAGAAAAGCGAGGCGTGCCCCTTTCCGACGTCTGGAATATTCCGTTTCTAAATCCGAAGGCCAGGGAGCGGGTCGGCTACCCGACGCAGAAACCCATTCTCCTGTTGGAGCGGATCATTGCCATCGCTACCGATGTGGGCGATTGCGTGCTGGATCCGTTCTGCGGCAGTGGAACTACCCTCGTCGCCGCCAAGCTGCTGGGCCGAGATTATATCGGTATAGACATCTCACTCGACGCGGTGCGCCTGGCGGAAGAGCGGCTGCGCCAGCCCGTCAGGAGTGAATCGCAGCTCTTGGCGGACGGCGAAGAAGGTTTCCTGGAAAAGAGCGACGCCGAGCGGCGCATCCTGCGGGCGCTCGATGCCGTTCCGGTGGAAAGGAACAGGGGCATTGACGGCTTTCTGAGAAGTTACGTTGACGGGCATCCGGTGGCGGTGAGGATTCAGAAGGCGGATGAAGACATTGAGATGGCCAAGCGCAAGCTCATCGCTGCGAGCAAAACCAAGCAGTGCGCCTTCACGATCCTGGTCCGAACAACACGCAACGAGGATTATTCGCTTTTCGATTGGACGGATGAAGACCTGCTGGTGATTGATTCCTACGATGTGGCGATTGAGGCGTGGCTGGATGAGCGCAATCATTCGGGCAGTTGAGAGGAATTCCGGTGGACTTCGTGCTTCATAACCTGCGGCTAAAAGAACTCATTTACCGTTGTTGAGGAGCATCAGCACCGGCAGTTAGAACAGCGCCGGCTGCTGGAGTCGCTGGCGCGCAATCTCGCAGTAATCAGGATTGCTGTCCACGCCGACGAATTTTCGCCCAAGCCGTTGGGCGACCACGGCGGTGGTACCGCTGCCGATGAAAGGGTCTAAGACGATCCCGTCTTGCGGACAACCGGCCAGGATGCAGAGATCGACCAGCCTTTCGGGAAACACGGCGAAGTGCGCGTCGCGGGACTTGGAGAGGGGAATTTCCCAAACCGTCCGGCGGTTGCGGCCCAGGGGATGAAAAGCCTGATCCCATCGCCCGCTGTGGAGATTAGAAGTGCCGGAATATTTGCCCTCCTCAGGTGTTCCCCTTTCGGCTTTGTGGAAGTGGTTCCGACCGCCTTTCATTTTACTTTCAGGCGAAAACGTGACGTGCGGTTCCCGAATGGAGTCAATATCGTAGTAGTATTCCTTGCTCTTTGCAAATAGAAAGACGTATTCGTGATCGGTCGTCGGCCTGTTTTTCACTGAGGACGGGACAGCGTTGGGCTTGTACCAGATGATGTCTGACCGCAGGAGCCAGCCATCTTCTTTCAGCGCAAAGGCGACGCGCCAGGGCATGCCGAGCAGTTCGCCGTTGTCGTATTTGTCGCCCAGGTTGAGCCAAAAGGTGCCGTCGTCCCTGAGTACGCGCAGGCACTCGGCAAAGACGAGGCGCAAGTTGCGGACGTATTCATCCGGCGATTTCTCGTTGCCAATCTGAAGGGGGGTGCTGTAGTCTCGCTGACGGAAATAGGGCGGACTGGTAACGATGCAGTTGATCGAGCCGTCAGGCAAATTTCAAAGACAAATCCTGGCATCACCCTCGATGATCGAGTTCAGCCATTGTTCATTTTGCGCCGCTGTCATCGCCAATATCCTTTGGATGTGTAAGCACGAGGCCGTTCGTGGACTGATCGGAGGCGACCTGGTTCTGAAGGGCCTGAACAACGTAATCCTGCAGCGATTGTCCTTTGATAGCAGCCTGGATTCTTAAGTCCCGATGTAGTGTTTCTGATAGCTTGATGTGAATCTGTTTCAATGGGATACCTCGTTAACCCGATGTGACGGTATGAATATACCTGGGGTATACTTATACCACACAGGCCAATATGATGCAAGTAGAGAAGATGATGCCGTTCGGTAAATGTCCCGTCTGCGGCGGGGAATTGGTCGAGAAGACCGTAGAAAAGCTGTTGCGCGGCGGGATTCACACGGCCGCGGTGACAGTGCGCGCCGAAGTCTGCCTGAGCTGTGGGGAGCGACTCTATTCCCAGGAGACGGTTAAGCACTTCGAGCAAATCCGTGCGAAGCTGGAGCGGCAGGAAGTCGCGGAGTTTCAACCGTTGGGGCGGTCGTTCCAGGTGGTTCCGGCGGCTTGAGACGCCAGCCCTTACGAGAGGCCACCATGCCAGTCCCAAGAATTGTCAAGAAATGCCGAACCGCCCTGGCGAGCCACTACGGCCCGCAGTTCAAGGGCCTGGTCTTGTACGGCTCCGTCGCGCGTAAGCAGGCCAGCCCAACCAGCGACATTGACTTGCTCGTCCTGTTGAGCCAACCATTCGACTATTTTAGCGAGCTCCGCCGGATTGTAGACCTGCTTTACCCGGTCCAACTGGAATCCGACCGGCTGATCTCCGCCATGCCTGCGCCGGTGGACGAGTTCGAGCGCGGCAGCATCTCGCTCTATCGCAATGCTCAGCGGGAAGGCAACAGTTCCAGAGAAAGATAACACCCTATGCCCATAGTCAACATCACCATCAACAACCGCAAGCTCCAGACCCAACTGGGCCAGACCGTCTACGAGGCGGCCGACGCGGCGGGGATTAACATTCCGGTGCTCTGCCACCATCCGGCCCTGCCACCGGAGGGCGCTTGCCGCGTCTGCCTGGTGGAGATCGAGCGGCAGCGCGCGCTCCAGCCCGCCTGCACCTTCCCCGTCACCGAGGGACTGGTGATCCACACAAACTCGCCCAAGGTGCGGGAGGCGCGCAAGTTCGTGCTCGAGCTGATCATCTCGGATCACCCGCTGGATTGCATGACCTGCGAGGCGACCGGCGCCTGCCAGTTGCAGGATCTGGCCTACGAGTACGGCATCAAGGGGGACGAGTACGCCGGTGGCGTGAAGCACGACTACCCGGTGGATGATCCAAACCCCTTTATCCTCGTGGACCGCAACAAGTGCATCCTGTGCCGGCGCTGCGTCCGGGCCTGCAACTACATCAACGGCGTCGAGGCGATCGGCATTGCCTACCGCGGGTTCAAGGCGCGCATCGCCTTTGGCATGGACTCGACGAAGGTGACCCGGCTGGCGGGGACTGAGTGCGAAGTGTGCTGAGGCCGCGGCCGCGGCCAAAGTCACAGCAAGATCCATAACGCGGCTCCTGCCGCCGCAACCAAAGGGCTGTCATTGCGAGTTGCCCATCCCGCCGCGGCGGGTTGCGCCTTGGCAAATGACGGTCATTGCGAGAAGCGTTGTTTGCGGTTGCGAGGCACGAAGCAAAGCAATCCCGCGCTCCAAGGGGAGAGATTGCTTCGCACAAACCGCTCGCAATGACGGTGTCATAAGCAGGAGCGTCCTGAGCGGAGCCCCACCGCCGTTTGGTGGAGCGTAGCCGAAGCATGTCCTGAGCCCGTCGAAGGGGGTGCGACGAAGCAATCCGTCTCATGCGCGAGAGATTGCGGCAATCGAGATTGCTTCGCACACTGCGCTCGCAATGACGCCGCCAAAGATTCTCGCGATCAACGCGAATGTTACAGAGTAATACTATAACGCGGCCGCGTTGAGGGCCGCGAAGGAGCAGAGTCCAAACCATGAAGTTGCATCAAGTGTTGGAAGTGACAGAGGGCAGGTTGATCTCTCAGACCGCTGATCTGGACCAGGAAGTCAAGATGGGGTGCGGGGCGGACCTGATGAGTGATGTGCTGGCTTACAGCCATGAGGGCACGCTGCTGCTCACCGGTCTGACAAATCCGCAGGTGGTGCGCACGGCTGAAATGGCGGGCATCCAGGCCATCATGTTCGTGCGCGGCAAGATCCCCCCGCCCGAGACCGTGGCTTTGGCCGCGCAGAAAGGCATCCCGCTGCTGGCTTCGAAATACACCCTGTTCGAGACCTGTGGGCGGATCTATTGTGCGGGGCTGCCGAGTTGTGGCCTGTTCGAGAGCAGCCTGCAACGCTGGCAGGCGTTCTTCGAAGCGAAGGTGTGAGCGGTAGGTACGCGATGGCGCAGAAAATCCTCCTCGTGGAAGACAACCCGGACATGGTCGTGGCGCTGCGGATGCCCCTGGAGGCCAGCGGTTACCAGGTGTTCGTCGCTGCCTCGGGACAGGATGCGCTGCGACTGGTCCAGGAGCTCGACCCGGCCCTGATCCTGTTGGACGTCATGCTGGAAACCAGCACCGCCGGCTTTCAGGTCTCCCTGCAATTGCGCAGCCCGGATCCCAAGTCACAGTACGCGGCCTATCGCCACATTCCCATCCTGATGCTGACCGCGATTCACACCACGACATCGCTGCGCTTTGGGCCGGACGAAGCGTACTTGCCGGTGGATGACTTCGTGGACAAGCCGGTGGACCCGGATGTGCTCCTGGAGAAGGTGCGCGCACTGATCGAGCCGGCCGATCTTGAGGCAGACCATCTGACAGAATGACCTGGCGTGAGTGCCCATGGGAGGCGGCTGTGGAGCTGAGCGAAGTACTGCAACGCCTGGTGTCGACTGCGACTAAGGCCTTCGTGGCTGGAGGTGCGGCCGTCTGGCTGCTCGATGAGACGGGCAGCCGTCTGACCGCGGCCGCCGGCTACGGCGTGCCTCAGGCCTTCCTACAGCAGGACCCGCTGCCTCTCGGCAACAGCCCGCTGGCGCAGGAAGCGCTGGCTCAGGGGGCCGCGCTTGTAACAAGTGCGGTTGACGATCCACGTCAGGCCGGCCTCCCCGTCGAGGCCGCCAGCGCCCTGGCCGTCCCGCTGGGCCCGGGGGGCCGGCCCTCAGGCATCCTTTGCGTATATGGCGCGCGTCCTCACCAGTTTGACCTGGCCCAGGCCGGGCTGTTGCACGAGCTCGCGGAGCTGGGCGGCGCGGCGCTCGCGGCAACCCACGCCCTGGCCGACCTGGAGCAGATCGAGGCGGGCAAGTCCGAGTTCATCCGCGTCAGCACCCACGAGCTGCGATCCCCGATCACTGTCTCCCAATCGCTCGTGAGGACCGTGCTCAAGGGTTATGCCGGCCCGCTCACCGACAAGCAGAAGGACGTTTTCAAGCGCATCAGCGGGCAACTGAATTCCCTTGAAAGCCTGGTGAACGACTTGTTGGACCTGGCCGCCAGCCAGGCGCCCGAACTGGCAGCGAGTGAAGAGCCCGTGGCGCTGAACAGTTCAGTCGCGCGTGCAGTGCTTCTGCTCCAGCCGCGTGCCGAGGAGAAAGGCGTGACGCTGAACTTCCGCCAGTGGCGCGGCGAGCTGGCGGTCTGGGCTACAGAGGAAGGCCTGGATCGCATCTTCGTGAACCTGGTGGGTAACGCGGTGAAGTACACGCCCGCGGACGGAGAGGTGACCGTCTCGCTCCAGCCGGCGGGGCAGGAAGCCCAGGTCATCATAGCCGACACGGGCATCGGCATCCCCGCCGAAGCGGCGCCCCACCTGTTCGAGGAATTCTACCGCGCTTCCAATGCCCGCACCTTCAACGCGGTCGGCACCGGCCTGGGGCTGGCCATCGTGAAGCGGCTGGTGGACCAGTTCAAGGGCCGGATCGCGGTGGTGAGCACGGAGGGCCAGGGCGCCACCTTTACCGTCGGCTTTCCGCTTTATCGGCCTGCGAAATAGTTGACAAGGTGACAAGGTGACAAGGTGACGCTTGCTGTGGCCGGTCTCCTGACCGAGCCACCGTGGCTCGGTCAGGAGACCGGCCACAGCCACCCCGGATTACGGCTATCGCTTGAGAGGATACAAAAAACCTCACCTTATGACCGTGGCGAGTATAGTTGACCACCAATGTCGTCATAAGGGAACTAGCCCAGACCCCCGCGTACGTGAGGGGGGACCGAATCCGGCTCGGAGCTTGATGCGCAATATGATGGATGTCATAGTTCGTGCCCTTCGCTCGTGTTATGCTGCTGCATAGCGCGGCTCCAGCCGCAACCAAAGGGCTGTCATAGTTCGTGCCCTTCGCTCGTGTTATGCTGCTGCATAGCGCGGCTCCTCGCTGTGGCGAGGGCCTCGCTGTGGCGAGGAGCGTTGTTTGCGGTTGCGAGGCACGAAGCAAAGCAATCTCTGTCATGCGCAGGAGATTGCGGCAATCTCGATTGCTTCGCAAACTGCGCTCGCAATGACGCCGCCAAAGATTCCCGCGATCCACGCAAATGTCGCGGAGTAATACTATATTGGGGTTTTTTCACATAAAGTTTCGTTACCGTGAAAGTGGTATCTGATCTGAAAGTGTGCTGGGGCCGGTCTCCTGACCGTGCCCCCTTGCGCAAGGAGGTGCCTTTTTGACAACGCCCGATGTCATCAACCTGACTGCCACGAAACGCGATCCTACCTTTGTGAATCGTCTTACCCCCGCCGGACATCAGCTCTACACCTGCATCCAGTGCGGCACCTGCACTGCCTCATGCCCATCAGCGGCCGCCATGGACATCACCCCACGCCAGATGTGGCGCATGGTTCAGTTAGGCCTGGAAGATGAGGTGCTGCACAGCAAGACGATGTGGCTGTGCAGTACTTGCTATCAGTGCCAGGCCCGTTGCCCCCGCGGGATCCCGCTCACCGAGACCATCGCGAAACTCAAGCAAATAGCCCTCCAGGAACGCATCGAGGAGTGGCGGGAGAGCACTGCTTTCTACCTGGCCTTCAGCGACGTGATGCATCGTTATGGCCGGATGCGAGAAGTGGAGTTCATGGCCCGCTATTTCCTTTCGACCAACCCCCTGGGGGCGCTGGGCTATGCGGGCATGGGTCTGACACTGCTGCGGCGCGGCAAACTCCGGCCGGAGCTGCCCCGCCTGCGCGGTGAAGGCCGGCTCGATCGCCTGTTCGATCGCGTCGCGGAACTGGAGGGCAGGCAATGAACTACCTCTTCTATCCCGGTTGCTCGATGGAAGCTTCTGCGCTCGAGTACAAAACCTCCATGCTGGCGGTGTTCCAGACCCTGGGCGCAGAGGTGCAAGAGCTGGATGACTGGACTTGCTGTGGGGCCAGCGTGGCCCCGGTCATGAGCGACCTGCTCGGATTGGCCCTGCCCGCTCGCAACCTGGCGCTCGCCGAAAAGGCGGGGGACGGCCGGCAAATGGTGGTGGGGTGCAGCGCCTGCTACGTGAGATTCCAATGCACCAACGCGGCGGCGGCTGATCGGGTCGTGCTGGAGCGGATCAACCTGGCGTTGGAGGTCGAGAACCTGAGTTATGGTGGCACGGTCCAGGTGCGGCACATGCTGGACGTGCTCGCGAACGATTTCGGCCCGGGGGTGATCGCCGCGCACGTGAAACGGCCGTTGACCGGTCTCAAGGTCGCTCCCTACTATGGCTGCCAGACCGTTCGCCCCTACAGCGCTTTCGATGACGGTCAGAGCCCGTTCTCGATGGTGGGCATCCTGGAGGCGCTGGGCGCCACGGTCTACCATCATCTTCGCGAGGCCCACTGCTGCGGCACCGCGCTGCTGACGACCAAGTCCGATGTCGGGTTGAGGATTGCGGGGGAGATCCTGGAAGCTGCCAGCCCGGCTGACTGCATCGCCGTGGTGTGCCCGATGTGTCACATGAACCTGGACAGCTACCAGGACAAGGTCTCCCAGGTGCTGGGCAAGCCGGTCAAGATCCCTGTGCTATTCCTGCCGCAACTGATCGGACTGGCCTTTGGATTGCCGGATCGCGCCCTGCAGCTCAAGCGGCACGTCATCTCGGCAGATCCGGTGCTGGCCCGGCTGGCGGCCTAAAGGAGGGGGAGGCGATGAAACTGGAAGAGATTAGCCGGCGGCTCTCATTGGAGGTGCAGACAGGGGCGGGAAAACTGGATGCAGAGGTGACCGGCGGTTACGCCTGTGATTTGCTGAGCTACGTGATGGCGAACGCCAAGGAGGGCAACGTCTGGGTCACGATCCAGAGTCACCCGAACATCGTGGCCGTGGCCAGTCTGCTCAATCTCGCGGGTGTCGTGATTACCGAGGGGGGCAAGCCCGAACCGGTGACGGTGGCAAAGGCTGAGAAGGAGGGCGTTCCCATCCTCACCACGGACCGAACTACCTTCGAGATAGCCGGCCGGTTGTATCAATTGGGCGTGGGGCAGGCTGAGGGGTAATCGGAGCGCTTCGGAGTGAACTGAAGCAGTTGAAAAGCAAACCGCCCCCGCCGCCGCACGGGTGAGGCCGCGGCCAGCGGCCCTGTTTCACCAGATTCGACGCCCTGGGGTGCCCGCATGCGTGAGTTGAGTCTACACGTCCTGGATGCCCTCCAGAACTCATTGGAGGCGGGGGCGACCCTGGTCGAGTTGCTGATCGAGGAGAACCTGGCGACCGACCGGCTAAGCATCACGATTCGCGATAACGGCCGGGGGATGGACGAAGCGCAACTGGCGCGCGTCTTCGATCCGTTCTACACCACGCGCAAGACCCGGCACGTGGGGTTGGGCGTTCCGCTGTTCAAGGCCGCCGCCGCCCGCTGCAACGGGGATCTGACCATCACGTCGCAAGTCGGGAGGGGCGCCACGCTGCGGGCCACTTTTCAGCATAGCCACATCGATCGCGCGCCATTGGGTGACATCACCGGTACGCTGGTGGTGGTCATCCTCGGTGGGCCAGGCAGTGATGTGCACTATGTGCACCGGGTGATGAGGAGCGCGGAGATAGGGAAACCAGGAGACGGGGAAACAAGGAAACCAGGAGATGGGGAGCCGCGGGAGTTCGAGTTTCACACTGCGGAGATCAAGGCTGAGTTGGGGGATGTGCCGCTGACGCATCCGGCGGTGCGGGAGTGGCTGCGGAACTTCATCGCTGCAGGGGAGGCCGCGTTGTCTGAAGCCCCCATCAGGGGGAGGTGATCTACCCGTGCTGCGATTCTTCAGTGTGGACCTGCACATTCACAGCGTGCTCTCCGCGTGCGCGGAACCGGAGATGCTCCCGGAGTTGATCCTGGAGCGGGCGCAGGAATTGGGCTTGAACCTGCTTGCTGTCACCGATCACAACTCGGCGGAGAATGCCGAGGCGATGCTCAGAGCCGGCGAGAGCTGGGGCATCAAGGTGTTGCCGGGGATGGAGGTGCAGACGCGGGAGGAAGTGCATTTGCTCTGTCTCTTCGACACGTTGGAGCAGGTCACGGCATGGCAGGAGGTGGTCTATGCCCACCTGCCCCGCCTGAAGAACAAGGTGGATTTTTTCGGAGCGCAGGTCGTGCTGAATGCTGAGGGGGAACCGGTCGGCTACAACGAGCGACTGCTGGCTACTTCAGTTTCTCTGTCGCTGGAAGAAGTCGTGGGACGGGTTCAGGGGCTGAACGGTCTATGCATCCCGGCGCACGTGGACCGGCCCGCCTACAGCATTATCGCCAACCTGGGGTTCATCCCGCCCGACCTGGGGATCCAGGGCGTGGAGATTTCTCAGCTTGTCGGTCCGAAAGATGCCCGGGCCCGTTTTCCCCAGTTGAGCCGTTATAGCCTGGTGGGGAACAGCGATGCCCATCGTCTCAAGGACATGGTCCGCCGCACGACGATCAGGATGAGCGAACCGACGGTGGCCGAATTGGCCCTGGCCCTGGCCGGCGAAGGAGGCAGGGGTGTGTGGGTGGACGGCGTGCGGTCCGTGGCCTGATTGCCGATGGCCGATGGCCGATGACCGATGGCTGATGGCCGATGGCTGATGGCCGATGGCTGATGGCCGATGGCTGATGGCCGATGGCTGATGGCCGATGGCTGATGGCCGATGGCTGATGGCCGATGGCTGATGGCTGATGGCCGATGGCCGATGGCCGATGGCTGATGGCCGATGGCTGATGGCCGATGGCTGATGGCCGATGGCCGATGGCCGATGGCCGATTGTCGCTTGTCGATTGGAGACGGCTATGAACTGATTGCAGATTGGCGCGGGCCCGTAGCGCCTAGCACTCCGGGGCACGCGATCAGCGATCAGCGATCAGCAGTCAGAAATCCGAAATCCGAAACCTGTGCTGAGCCCGGTCGAAGCATCCGAAATCCCATGAGACTCTGGATCGAGAGCGCGTACCAGACCGTGTCCACTGCCGGCAGGCCCGGCGATATCGTGCGCACCTTTCAAACCGAAGAACAGTTCGTCGCCCTCGTCGCCAGCCAGACCTGGCCCGTCGAACAAGGCGGGGCGCTGGCGGCAAATGGCCGTTCGCCAGTTGACCTGATCGCGACACAGGCGCTTTCCGGGCTGGCCCAAGGGCTGCCGTTCGAGGGTGTGGTGGAGGATCTGCTGGCTGCTTTGCCGGCCGGCCAGCATGTGCCCATCGCCATCGTGCAGATCCGCGGCGGCTGCCAGACCTGCATCGTGGAATGTGACGCGCCGCCGCTGTTCATCGTGCGCGGTGGCCTGTTCGTCCTGTTGCCGGTGATCGAGGAGGAGCGGTACGGCCGGCTGGTCCGGCGCTGTGAGTTTGTGCTGCAAGACGGCGACTATCTGGCAATGGTCAGCGAGGGCTATCTCCACGCGGCGGGCTGGGATCGACGTGTTGGCTGGCGCAACATCGCGGTTTCGATCCGGCGCTTGACCGGGACCCGGTGTGATGCGGAGCAGTTGGCGGAGGCGTTGGGGCGGCTGGCGAATCAGCGAATCAGCAAATCAGCAAATCAGCAAATCAGCAAATCAGCAATACCCAATACCCAATACCCAATATCCATTCTTGCCATGTTTGTGCGACCGATGCGCACCGCGACCGTGTGGAGTGGCCCGCCGGGCCGGCGGGCGGTGGAGCGGGAGGTCCTCGAGAAGCTGTTGGCCGAGCCAGGCACGCGGGTCATCTGTGGCGACACCACGGCTGAGATCGCGGCCAGGCTGCTGGAGGTCGGGCTGACCCTGGAGCCGCGGCCGGCGGATGGCTGGGTGGAGGTTCCGCCCGTTTCATACCTTGCCGGCGCCATGGCCCGGATAGATCTGATCACCGAGGGCGTCGTGACGTTGGGCGTGGCCCGCGGCCGGATCGCCGGGGCGAAAAGCGTGCGTGACCTACCCCGGCAAGAAGATGGCGCCACCCGCCTGGCGCGGCTGCTTCTGACGGCCGACAAGATCAGTTTCCTGATCGGCACGGCGGTCAACCCTGCGCAGACAGCACCTGACGGTGTCCCCTGGCGGCGCATCATGATCGAGAAGCTGCTGGATGACCTGAAAGCGCGGGGGAAGTTGGTGTCAGTTGAGTACTTGTGATCGTGGCGCCGGAAATTGAGCAAAAGCCACTCTTTTAGTATACTTGTACTCATGGGAGGCCAGGCGTGCCGATAGATGTTACCGAGATCGTCGTTGACCGTAGCAGGTGCGCCAGGGCGGAGTGGCCTGAAGAGGCATTGCTTGGCCATTATGAAAAGCGGGCCAGAGAGGACCCTCGCATCAAGTCGGTGACAGCCTACGAGAGAATGGCTCGGGATACCATCCGCAAGGGGCACATTTTTTGGTTCCAGCATGAAGACTGGATGAGGATCGGCTTTTACAACGAGCAAGGGCGGATCCTCACTGTCGTGTCCGGCGATCAGACGCGGATTATTACTTGCATTACTGATGTCAGTCCCCGGTACATCGAGAGGTTGTTCTTTGCGGAGGGTGGAGGGAAGTTAGTTGATTGGCCCAACTGTCCCTTCTGTTGGGAGATATGAGATGTTGGATCTAGAAATACTCAAAGGGGAGTTCAGGCGGAAGCTATCTCTCTACCGTTACTGTCTGAACCATTGGCGTGACGATTGCCAGGACCTTGGCAGCGCGTTGACATTCCGCGCTGAGACTATACGTCTGCTGCAACAGCTTTCCCTCCACTTCGATAAAGCAACCTGGGAGCGATTCCGGGAGCAGTTGCAAGCCCTTGATTTAGAACGAGAGCAACTTCTGAAAGCCGACCGCCGAGCATACGTGGCGAGCTTGAGACAAGAACTGGCGGCTGATCTGCGGATCATCGAAGCCGACCTGGACTTTTTGTCTCGTCTGGTCTACGAAGAAGCCCTTCGCTTGTGGGTGACAGTAGAGACGGTGGGGTACATCCTGGACGAGTTGAACCGCGTGGACGCGCCGGTCCGGCACGCAAGGGACTGGGCGCATTATAAGGCACTCTGGCAGAGGCTAGAGGAGCGGCTACTGGAACTGCCGGAGGATGCAGAAATGCGCAAAGCCCGGCCGCCACTCTTACTTCCACCACCTTTGCCGCTGACCTGACCCGACGTGCTGGCCGCTGTGCAACGCTGGACGCCGGCAGCGCGGCGTGCCCTGAGGCAGGAATTGGCGTGGGAACATCTTTACGAAACAGGCGGTCCTGAAGCAGGCCAACGAGTGATAGCAGAAGAAAGGGTGGATTATTCGCCAGGGGAGGGTAAGGCGCAATGCATTGAATCGTCATCGAAGGCTTGATGCACTACCTGGAAGCGCGGGGGAAGATCGTGGCGGTGGAGTTTTTCTGATCCCTTGAAGTGGCACGACTTCCGTGCTATCATGTTGTGGCGACTGAAGATCGAGTCTCAGATGGTTTCGTTGTACTGATGGAGGTGTTGGCATGTTTAGACCAGTGAGTGTTCGAGCCTTGCCAGGCTACAAGCTGTGGGTGAAATACTCCGACGGCGTCGAAGGAGAAGCCAATCTTTCCCACCTCGTCGGCAAAGGCGTTTTTTCGCTTTGGAACGACTACGACGCTTTCCAGAAGGTGTACATAGGCGAGCACGGTGAGATCGCCTGGAGCGAGGAGATTGATCTCTGTCCTGATGCGATGTACATGAAGATCACCGACAAGACGCCCGAAGAGCTATTCCCGAGTTTACGGGCGGAGCCTGACTATGCCTGAAATCAGTCGCTTCTACGGCATTATCATCAAGATGTACTTCGACGAGCACCTGCCGCCGCATTTCCACGCGGAATACGGCGAGCACGAGGGGCTGGTCAATATCAACACCCTGGCCTTGATCTCGGGCAAGCTGCCCCCCAGGGCCTTGGGTTTGACTGTTGAATGGGCATCCCTGCACCAGGAGGAGCTTGCAGCTTTGTGGGAGCGGGCCAGGAAGATGGAGTCGTTGGACAAGATCGTGCCGCTAAAATAGGTCGGAGTTGGCGGTCGGAGTGTGAAAACGATGATCATGAATGCGTCAGGCAGTCCAACGGTGGTTCGAACCGAACGTGGCCTCACCATCGCGGGGACGCGCATCACCCTTTACGACGTGATGGACTACGTGGTGGATGGCTGGCCGCCCAAGCTGATCCGCGATCGTCTTGAATTGAGCGAACGGCAGATCGCAGACGTCATGGCCTACATCGAGGCGCATCGCGCGGAGGTCGAGGCTGAGTATCGGGCCGTCTTGCAGGACGCTGAAGAAAATCGGCAGTACTGGGAGGAACGTAATCGCGAACGGTTTGCCCGGATCGCCGCGCAACCACCGAAGCCTGAGTTGGCGCGGGTGCGCGAGAAGCTGGCCGAATGGAATATACAGACCGAATCGGAGCACTGACAATCCTCGTCGATGAGCATCTTCGAGGTCAAGCGGTGTTACTCCGAGGTGCATTGGCAGCCCATGGCTGGCTCGATCTGCTGGGGTTGCATCTGGTAACCTTCGAGGAGGTTGGATTGTCAGAAGGCGCCAATGATCGCACCGTCTGGCGGTTTGTCCAGACGCAGAGGATGCTGTTGTTGACGGGCAATCGGCAGATGAAAGGGCCAGACTCGTTGGAGCAGACCATACGGGAGGAGAATTCATCCACGGCTTTACCTGTGCTTACAATCGGGCGGATTGATCGGCTGGATGAAAGAGCGTATCGCGAAGCATGTAGCCGACGCCTCGTTGAGATCGTGGTTGACATCGAGAGTTACCTTGGCACGGGCCGGATTTTTGTCCCGTGACGTACCCAGGACAACGAATCAGCCGGATTGACCGAACATCGGCCATCAGCTATTCGCCATCCCGCAAAGGAGGCATGAGTTTATGGAGCAACCCAAGATAGGCGTTTATGTTTGCAGGTGCGGCATGAACATCGCTGCCACGGTAAACGTCCCCGAGGTAGTCAAGTTCGCGCAGGGGTTGTCGAACGTGGCCACCGCTCGCGAACACAAGTACATGTGCTCGGATCCTGGCCAAACCATGATCAAGGAGGACATTCAGAAACTAGGCCTGGACCGCGTAGTTGTAGCTTCTTGCTCACCACGCATGCACGAGCCCACCTTCCAGACCGCCGTCGCCGAGGCCGGCCTCAACCCCTACTACTTCGCCATGGCCAACATCCGCGAGCATTGTTCCTGGATCGTCAAGGACATAGACCCGGCAACGGAGAAGGCGAAGCGGTTGGTCAGCTCGGCCGTGTGGCGAGTGGCGTTACAAGAGCCGCTGTTCGCCCGCAAAGAACCGGTGGTACCCACCGCACTGATCGTGGGCGGGGGTATCGCCGGCATCCAGGCGGCGCTAACCATCGCGGATGCCGGCTATAAGGTCTACCTGGTGGAACGAGAGCCCTCCATCGGTGGGCACATGATCCAACTGGACAAGACCTTTCCCACCTTGGACTGCTCGGCTTGCATCCTCACCCCCAAGATGGTGGATGCCGGCCGGCGTCCCAACATCGAGCTCCTGACCTACAGCGAGGTGGCAGAGGTGTCCGGCTACGTGGGCAACTTCAAAGTCAAGGTGCGCAAGAAGGCCCGCTACGTGGACGCGGACAAGTGCACGGGCTGTGGCCTGTGCTGGTCGGAATGCTTTACCAAGCGTATTCCGCAGCTCAAGCTCATCAAGATGGGCGAGATGAGTCTGGGTGAGAGGAGGCCTGGAGAACGATGAACGCGCAGCGTGTGATCGAGATCATCCAGGGTTACGACGGAGATCCCACGGCCAGCCTGGCTATCTTGCAGGACGTCCAGAGGGAGTTAAAATACCTGCCCCGCGAAGCCTTGGAGTTGATCGCGCAGCAACTCGACATGCCTGTCGGCTATGTCTATCGGTTGGCCACGTTCTTCAAGGTTTTTAGCCTGCAGCCGAAGGGCGAACACATCTGTAAGATCTGCCTGGGCACCGCCTGCCACGTCAAGGGCGGTCCGTTGATCCTGGAAACCATGGAGCGGGAACTCGGTGTCAAGGCCGGCAACACGACGGCCGATGGCAAGTTCTCCGTCGAAGGCGTACGGTGCCTGGGCGCCTGTGCGCTTGCGCCGATCATTGTGATCGATGATGAGCCGTTGGGACAGATGACCCCGGATGCGGTCGTCACGCGGGTGCGCCAACTGCGCGCCGGTGAGGTCGTGAAGATCCCGGCCCAGATGCCCGTGAAGGTGGCCGTGCGAGAGGCTGTCGACCTCTCGGCCGTGCCACCTAAGGGTTAAGGAGATGCAAGATGCCTAAAATTCAGAGTCTTGAGGAACTGCGAACCCTGAGGGCCCAGTTGAAGCAGGATATCAAAGCCCGCACCGAGACGAGCACGACGATCACGGTGGGCATGGGCACGTGTGGCATCGCTGCCGGGGCCCGCGAAGTGATGCAGGTCTTCCTGGATGAACTGGCCACCCGCGCTATCGATGCGCATGTCGTGACCACGGGCTGCATCGGGATGTGCTCCAAGGAGCCGTTGGTGGATATCCAGCAGAGTGACGGGCCGCGCATTACCTATGGCAATGTGCACCCGACCATGGTACCGCGCATCATCGAGGAACACCTGATCCATGGCAATACCGTGCAGCAATGGGTCGTGGGCCAGTTGGCGTAGGGGGAGGGTAAAATGGCCGAACTATATCGAGCCGATGTACTGGTGAGTTGCTTGCATGGGCGCTCCCCCGAGCTGGTGTCGGCGCTGAAGCAAGAACTCGACCGGCGGGGCCTGGCTGGCGAGGTGAAGGTCGTCGAAACCGGCTGCCGGGGCTTCTGCACCATGGGACCCGTCTTGACAATCCAGCCCAACGGCATCTTCTACACGGATGTTCAGCTCGCCGACGTCCCCGAGATCGTGGAGGAGACATTGGTAAAAGGGCGGGCCGTGCAGCGATTGCTCTACAAGGAGCCCGCAACGCGCAAGGTAATCCCGAATTACGATGCCATTCCCTTCTACAGCAAGCAGATGCGCATCGTGCTGCGAAACTGCGGCATGATCGACCCGCAGTCCATCGATGAGTACATCGCCGTTGGCGGGTATGAGGCTTTGGGCAAGGTGCTCAGCTCTATGACGCCGGAACAGGTCATCGCAGAGGTCCAGAAATCGGGATTGCGCGGTCGCGGAGGCGCTGGTTTCGCGACAGGCCGTAAGTGGGAGCACACCCGGAAGGCCGCAGGAGAGGTCAAGTACGTCATCGCCAACGGCGATGAAGGTGACCCCGGCGCGTTCATGGACCGCGCGCTGATGGAAGGTGATCCCTACGCCGTGCTGGAAGGCCTGACCATCGGTGGTTTTGCTGTGGGTACGCAACAGGGCTACATCTACGTGCGCGACGAGTATCCGTTGGCCGTGCAGAACCTGAGAAGCGCTATCGACCGGGCGCACGAGTACGGCCTGCTCGGTTCGGACGTCCTGGGTTCCGGCTTCGATTTCGACATCCGAATCGTGCGCGGAGCCGGCGCGTTCGTGTGTGGTGAATCGAGCGCGCTGATGCAGTCGTTGGAAGGGAAAGTCGGCGAGCCCCGGGCCAAGCATGTCCACGCAACGGACCGCGGGCTGTGGGACCGCCCAAGTTGCTTGAACAACGTCGAGACCTGGGCGAATATCCCGCCCATCATGAATAAGGGCGGTGAGTGGTTCGCCAGCATCGGAACAGAACGCAGCAAAGGCACCAAGGCGTTCTGTTTGGTGGGCAAGGTGCGCAACCCCGGCCTCATCGAGGTGCCGATGGGCATCACGCTGAGAGAGATCGTCGATGACATCGGCGGCGGTCCGCCCAAGGGTCGGGAGATCAAAGCTGTCCAGACCGGTGGCCCTTCAGGAGGCTGTATCCCGGCCAGCATGCTCGACTTGCCAGTCGACTATGAAAGCCTGACCGAAGCCGGCTCGATGATGGGCTCTGGGGGCATGATCGTCATGGATGACCGCACGTGCATGGTGGACATCGCCCGTTACTTCATCGATTTCCTCAAGGACGAATCGTGTGGCAAATGCAGCACCTGCCGTGAGGGGATCAAGCGGATGCTGGAGATCCTGACGAATATCTCTGCTGGCCTGGGCAAACCGGGGGATATCGAAGTGCTGGAAAGCCTGGCAAAGACAGTACAGTTGGCTTCGCTGTGCGGTCTGGGCAAGTCGGCGCCCAACCCGGTCCTCAGCACGCTGCATTACTTCCGAGAAGAGTACGAAAAGCATATCGCAGAGCAGTTCTGCCCGGCCGGCGTATGCCGCGCACTGATCGCCTACCAGGTCGTAGCCGAAAAGTGCAAGGGCTGTGGGCTGTGCATTAAGGCTTGTCCCCAGGAAGGTATCTCCGGGACCGCCAGGCAGCCGCACGCGATCGACCAGGTCAAGTGCATCCAGTGCGGGGCCTGCTTCGAAGTCTGCCGGCTCGACGCAATTCAGGTGGTTCCCAGGTCGGCCGTGACCGTAGGGAGCAATGGCGGCAACGGATACAAACCCGTGCGGGAGGTAGTGCGATGAGTTGGGTAACGCTGACGATAGACGGTCAGACCATCCAAGTCGAAGAGGGCAAGACGGTCTTGGAGGTCGCCAGGGAAAACGGCATCCATATCCCTACGCTGTGTTACCATCCGGCCTTGGAGCCTTACGGCGCTTGCCGGCTTTGTGTAGTCGAGATCATCCGCAAGGGCTGGTCTTCCCTGCACACGGCTTGCACACATCCGGCGTGGGACGGACTCGAAGTCAAGACGAACTCGCCGTTGGTCAGAGATGTTCGCAAGACGATCATGGGGCTGTTGCTCTCGCGTTGCCCCAATGTGCCGATCATCCAGGAACTGGCGGCGGAGTACGGGATCACGGCGCCTCCTTTCCCGGTCGAGGACCCGACGGAGAACTGCATTCTGTGCGGCCTGTGCGTTCGGGTGTGCAACGACATGGTGCAGGCGCATGTCTTGAACTTCTCCGGCCGTGGCGTGAAGCGCCAGGTGGGCCCGCCATTCATGGAGAAGACCCGCCAGTGCATCGGCTGCGGCGCCTGCACCAGCGTTTGTCCGACCGGCGCCATTGAGATCGTCCTGGAAGAGGCCGGGGTCTACCAGGCAAAGCCGCTGGGCCCGACCGCGGCCATCTACGTCCCGACATTACAAGCGGTGCCGCGCGTGCCGGTGATCGATACCGACTCCTGCATCCGCTTCCGCCAGCAAGACCGCACGAACGGCGCGATCGCAGACGCCTGCGGCGCCTGCCAGATGCTGTGTGAGGCGAACGCCATCGACTTCGATCAGGAGGACGAGTTCCTCGATCTGGATGTAGGCGCGATCGTCGTGGCCACCGGTTTCGAGATGTGGGACGCGACGAAACTCAGCCAGTATTCCTACGGCAAGTCGCCCAACATCATCACCGGCCTGGAGTTCGAGCGGCTCTCCAACGCCGGCGGCCCCACCGGCGGCGAGATTCTGCTCGCCGATGGGCGTAAGCCGGAGCGGGTGGCCGTCATCCACTGCGTAGGATCACGTGACCACAACGCGCACGAGTACTGCTCGCGCATCTGCTGCATGTACTCGCTCAAGCAGGCCCACCTGGTACGCGATAAAACCGGCGCCGAGGTGTATGAGTTCTACATGGACATGCGCGCCTTCGGCAAGGGTTACGAGGAGTTCTACGAGCGCGTTCAGGAAGAGGGGGTGGTCATGGTGCGCGGCCGGGGCGCTGAAGTCGAGGTGCTCCCGAGCGGCAAGCTGCGGGTCACGGGTGAGGACGCCAACCTGGGCAAGCTGGTCGCGGCGGACGTCGACATGGTGGTGCTCAGCACAGCCATCGAGGCTCCCCATGACGCCAGCGAAGTCGCCTCCCTCTTCGGCCTGGGCCGCACCCCGGATGGCTTCTTCGCCGAGGCCCATCCCAAGCTGCGCCCGGTGGAGACCAACACCGACGGCGTCTTCCTGGCCGGCTGTGCCCAGGGTCCCAAGGATGTGCCGGATACGGTGGCCCACGCCGGCGCGGCGGCCTCCATGGCGCTGGCGTTGCTGGGCAAGGGTGAGGTGACCATCTCGCCGGCCATCGCCTATGTGGACGAGCAGTTCTGCTCCGCCTGCAAGACCTGTATCTCGCTTTGTCCCTACACCGCCATTGGTTTCGTCGAGGCAGATAACGTGGCGCGCGTAAACGAGGCGCTGTGCAAGGGATGTGGTACCTGCGTGGCGACCTGCCCGGCCGGGGCCATCACCGCCCGGCATTTCACAGACGCGCAGATCCTGGCGCAGATCGAGGGGCTGTTCCGCATACCGGTGATCGAAATACCCAATACCCAATACCCAATACCTGATACCCAATTACCTCCGACGAAGGAGTCAAACCATGAGCGATAACGGTAAATTCGAGCCCCGTATCGTGGGCTTCGTGTGCAACTGGTGCACCTACGCGGCGGCCGACACGGCCGGCATCTCCCGCCTGCAGCAGCCGCCCAATGTGGACGTTGTCCGCGTGATGTGCTCCGGGCGTGTAGACCCGGTGTTCATCCTGAAGGCCTTCGCCGAAGGGGCCGACGGCGTGATCGTCTCGGGCTGTCACCCACCCGGCGATTGCCACTATAACAGCGGTAACTACAAAACCTTCCGCCGCATGCCGCTGATCGAGAGGCTGCTGGAGCAGTACGGAATCGAGAAAGGGCGCTTCCACTGGGGCTGGATCTCGGGTGCAGAAGCCCCCAAGTGGGCGCAGTTGACGCGCGACTTTACCGAGCAGGTGCGCAACCTGGGGCCGCTCAACTGGAAGCGCATGTTTGCGAGCAAGGAGGAATAGGCCGATGCCAGATAACGGGAAACTCAAGCTGGGCCTCTACTGGGCGGCATCCTGCGGCGGGTGCGAGATCGCCATCGTGGAGCTGCGCGAGAAGATCCTCATCGTGGACCAGGTGGCCGACATCCTCTTCTGGCCCGTCGCCATGGACTTCAAGTACAAGGACGTGGAGGCGATGCCTGATGGCCACATAGACGTGTGCCTTTTCAACGGCGCGATCCGCACCAGCGAAAACGAGCACCTGGCCCACCTGATGCGCAGGAAGTCCAAGGTCCTGGTCGCGTTTGGGTCGTGCGCGTATGAGGGCGGCATCCCCGGCCTGGCCAATCTTTTCGACCGCCAGTCCATCTTCGAGCGCGCGTACCTGGAGTCCCCCTCTACGGACAACCCCCAGGGCATCCTGCCGCAGACTTCCTACCAGGCGCCCGAGGGCGAGATCCACATCCCCAAGTTCTACAACACAGTCAAGACGCTGGGCCAGGTGGAGGACGTGGACTATTACCTGCCCGGCTGCCCGCCGCAGCCTCATCAGATCTGGGCCGTGATCGAGGCCATCTTGAGCGGCAACTTGCCGCCCAAGGGCAGCGTGGTGGGGGCCAACGACAAGACGGTCTGTGACGAGTGCAAGCACACGCGCGAAGAGAAGCGCATCAAGAAATTCTATCGCATCCACGAGATCATCCCCGACACGACCCAGTGCCTGTTTGACCAGGGGCTCATTTGCGCGGGGCCGGCCACGCGCGGCGGCTGCGGCGCGCTATGCCCGCAAGTCAATATGCCCTGCCGCGGCTGCTACGGCCCGGCGCCCCACCAGATTGACCAGGGCGCGGCGCTCCTTTCGGCGGTCTCGTCGGTAGTGGCCGCCGACACAGAAGAAGAAGCCGCGCGCATCGTGGGTGAGATCGCCGACCCGATCGGCACGTTCTACCGGTTCAGCTTGCCGTCGTCGCTGTTGCACAGGGTGCGGTTGGGATAGGGCCCCCCCCCAGCCCCCCTCTCTGACGACGACAAGGCGTGTCGCCAGGAGAGGGGGTTGGGAGGTGAGGCAAAAGCGGTACTTGACATTCCACCCGCCTCTCGCTATCATCGGATCAGCCGAGGCGGATGGGCCAGGGGGGACATGGGAGAGAAAGCCTGGGAGAGGTTCTTGACCAACCGAGACCGCTTCAGAGTGGCCTTCGGCACTGAGAAGGGCAAAGTCAAGCAGATCATCGTCGTGCAGTACGAGGCCGAAATCGGCGGCGAGTGGCGGCCCCTGGTCAGATACGACATGGCCCATGGCTATCTGCATCAAGATGTGCTCCACCCTGATGGAACGCAAGAGAAGTCCGCAGTCATCTACACCGATCTGGATGGGGCTCTCCAACAGGTCTTGGCGGAACTGAATCGGCGATGGGAGTCCTATCGGCGAGCTTACGAGAGGAGGATGAGATGAGCCTGACGCGCAAAAAGATGTTCGAGAGGAACCTGGCGCTTACCCGTGATATGCTGCTGGAGATAATCCAGCACCCCGAAAAGGCGGACGATATTCCCGACGGCGCCCGCGTGGTCGGCCTGCCCAGGGATGATCCCGAGTTGCTAAAAGCCAACCTGAAGCTTGTCGCAAAGTTGGCCCGTGACGGAGATCCACGCCCTATCGTGTTGATTCCAGAGAATGGCAGGCAGGGTTCAAGCGAACATGGCTTGGCGTCACCAGGCGTGTCCTGTTAGATCGTCGGCTCGTCACCTGGGGCGTCAAAGGCGTTATCGTCTTCGCCCCCTACACCCTGGTCGTGCTGCACGCCCGCCGCGACCGCGCGGAACGCCACGTGTCGCCGGTCGCGATCGAGTTGAAGTGTAGTTGTCGTTGTATGGTTTGAGGAGCAGCAATATGCAGAAAATCAGCATTGATCCCATCACCCGGCTGGAAGGCCACGGGAAGATTGACATCTTTCTCAACGACGAAGGCGATGTCGCCAACGCGTACCTGGTCATCCCGGAGCTGCGCGGGTTCGAGAAGTTCGCGGAAGGGCGCCGCGCGGAGGAGATGATAGACATCACCCCGCGCATCTGCGGCGTGTGCCCCGAGGCGCACCACCTGGCCGCGACCAAGGCGTGCGATGCGCTCTGGCACGTAGATCCGCCGCCGACGGCTAAGAAGCTGCGCGAGCTGTTCTACTCCGCGTTCTACGTCGCGGATCACACCGTCCACTTCTACATCCTGGGCGCGCCGGACTTCGTCATGGGGCCGGATGCGCCGGTCGCCGAGCGCAACATCCTGGGCGTGATCCACAAGGTTGGCGTGGAGATCGGTGGCCGGGTCATCGCGTGCCGCGGGAAGGCGATGGACATCGTCGGCATGTTGGGCGGACGCAAGGTGCATCCCACCTTCGGGCTGCCCGGCGGCGTGGCGAAGCACATCACCGAGGAGGAGCGCCAGCAGATCGAGGCCACCGCGCGCGAGGAGATCGAGTTCGCCCTCTTCACGCTCCAGCTCTTCCGCGACGTGGTGCTGAAGAACCCCGGCTACGTCAGCCTGATTCTCTCGGACGCCTTCACCATGCCCACCTACTACATGGGTACGGTGGACGAGAACAACAAGGTCAACTTCTACGACGGGGTGGTGCGTGTCGTTGACCCTGAAGGCAAGGAGTTCGTCAAGTACACGCCTAAAGAGTACCTGGAGGTGGTCGCCGAGCACGTCGAGCCGTGGACGTATCTGAAATTCCCCTACCTCAAGAAGGTGGGCTGGAAGGGGTTCACGACCGGCAAAGATAGCGGCGTTTACCAGGCCACGCCTCTGTCGCGCCTCAA
>PHCA01000323.1 GCA_002842085.1 Chloroflexi bacterium HGW-Chloroflexi-1 | reverse complement strand
TTCTCGCAGAAGCGCGTCGTCCCGGTGTTTCCGCCGGATCGCTGGTCAAGCGCCCTGAACACAACGGCGCGCGGTTCTTTGCAGATCGAGCGCGACATCCTTGCCAAGAGCCAGTTCCCGGACGAAGTGACGAAGCCGGACGGCTACGTTCTACGCCGCCCTGCAGAGTGGCGATAACTCCCCTGAGGTTCCTTCATGCCCACCAAATTTGACCGGCCCGAAGTCACGGCCGCGATCGTCGGCGCGCGCAGCCCCTGGCAGATCGAAGAGGTCGCCAAAGTCGGGGATTGGCGCCTGACGGCCCAGGATGTCGCCGAGGTTGAGACGCTTTTGGCGCGGCGCGCCCAGACGTTGGCTTGACAAGATACCGTTCGCTCCTGCGCACCTTCACGGATTTGACTTTAGTTATACCATTTGGTATAGTAACCACATGGTATAATCATTGCAACAACAGCCACCCCGCGCCTGCCGCGAGATATCGCTGCCGCCAGGAGCGCCTGCCATGTTGGACTATCTCTATCCCGTTGATGAACGCGCGCTGTTTACCGATCGCGACCATTACCTGGGGCTACTCGAGCTGTGTTGCACCGAGCTCCAGCAGGACCGGCGTAAACACCTGGCGCTCCTGGGACTGCGCCGCATCGGCAAAACCCTCATCCTCAAGGAGTTCATCCTGCGCTGGCTGCAGCGCCCCACCGCGCCCGGTGCGCCCCCGGTCCTGCCGATCTACGTGGATCTCAAACGCCTGGGACTTTCGCCGGAGTCGTTCGCCGTGGAGTATGTCGGCTCCGTCTTGTACTGGTTCCTCGAGAAGGGCCAGGGCCGCTGGGATGACTATGCGCGCCTGCCGACCCTGCTGCGGGCTGCGAGCACGTTGGGCAACCCGCGCGTGCTGGACATGGTGCTGGAGCTGGACGCCGACCTGCGGCAGCAGGTGATCCCGCAACGCCGGCTGCTGGAGTTAGCCTTCAACTTCCCGGAGGTCCTGGCGCGCGAACAGGGCGTCCGCTTCCTGATCTGTATTGACGAGTTCCAGGACCTCGGCCTGCTGTCGAACTTCCCGCAGGTCGGCGATGTCCTGGACATCTTCCGCGCGTTGCTGCAGACCCAATCCGCCGTCGCCTACGTCGCGGCGGGCTCGGCGATCAGCCTCATGGAGGGCATCTTTCACCAGGCGCGCTCGCCGCTCTTCGTCCACTTTCGCAGTGAGCGGGTGGGGCCGTTCGGCCGTGCCGAGAGCGAGGAGTTGGCGCGCAAGGCGCTGGCCGGTGAGGCGCTGCCCGCCGCTGCGGCCCAGACCCTCTACGATTGGACCCACGGCCACCCGTTCTACATCTATGCCGTGGCCGAGCGCATGCGCGAGTTGATCCTGCTCTCCGGCCGGGCGGCCGATGCGCAACTGGTGCGCGAGGCCTTTGTGTTGGAGACCCTCTCGAGCGCCGGGCGCATCTACAACCTCTGTCGCTATGTGATCGAGGAGTCCATGGGCCAGGCCCGCGGCCAGGCGCTCCTGCGGCTGCTCCTGCAGATCCTGGCGGAGTCGGAAAGCCCGTTGACCTTGACGGAGATCGCGCACCGGCTGCGGCGTCCGGCCGGCGCCGCGCGGGCGCTCCTGAACCGGCTGGGCCAGGTGGATCTGGTGGCTCAGATTGACGGCGCCTATGATCTGCCCGATCCCGTGCTCAAGATCTGGCTCGCTTACTTCCACGCCGGCGTCGAGTTGCTGACCGTCCCGCGGCGCGAGATCCTGGAAGGGTTGGTGGCCGATATGGCCCAGCGCTATCAGCGGCTCAGCAGCGAATTGGGCCTGGCCAAGGAAAGCCAGGCCTGCCGTGAGCTTAGCCGAACGGTACGCGAGGTCATGGCAGCCTTCGATGGCCGCCTGGCGCCGGGCCGCCTCTTCGGTCGCACAGCCAGCGGCGCCGGGGCTGTCCAACTGCCGGTTTTCACCCGCGTGGCAGCCTATC
>PHCA01000322.1 GCA_002842085.1 Chloroflexi bacterium HGW-Chloroflexi-1 | reverse complement strand
CGCACCTTGCCAATCCCCTGGGCCGTCGCACAGCCCGCACTGACCGGGGTGCAGTCCCAGCCCTGCACCAGCGCGATGGCGTCGATCTGCGCGCCGTCCTGTTCGTTGAAGATGCGCAATTCGTGCCAGCCCTGGCTCAAATTGCGCGACACCGGCGCCCAGTCGTGATCGTACACGCGCCGCCAGGTCCAATCGCCGCCCACGTTGGGGAACGGCCAGGTTTCCGGCGCATCGCCGTCGATGGAGAATTTCTGTTTCCAGGAAGACCAGTCCGGCGCCCTGGTGCGGCCCCAGAAGTAGTAGAGATTGGTCTCCGGCACGTAGAAGGTGAAGACGACCATCGAGCCGTCGTTGTTGCCGGCGCCGTCCGGTACATAAGCGTAGCTGCAGGCGGAGCAACCACTGTCGCCCCCTGTGGTGTACTGGTCGTACAGATCGCCGGCTTCCGCTTCCAGGTAGAGCTTGACGCAACTCGGCCCCGGGTTCGGCGTGGCGGTGGGCGGCGGCGCCGGCGTGACGTTGGCATCCAGGATCACGGTCAAGTTCGGCCGTTTGGCCACGTCCCAGTGTTCAGAAGTGCCGAATGGGTAACCAACTACGCCGCCGTTGGGAATCGCCGCGTCTGTGGCCCGCAGGATCAGCCCCCAGTTGGCGCCGGGATGATCGATCCACATCTGCACCAGCGTCGTCACATCGAGTGTGACGCACTGGCCCACGTCCTGGGGCGTGACGATGGCACTGGCGGCGACCTCCCCAGATCGGTCGCTGCCCACCGCGTTGGCGCCCGGACTACGCCAGGGCGCGTTCCAGGTGACGCTGCCCTCGGCCCAAGCCCGCAAGAGCCGGTAGGCGTCCAGTTTCAGATGGTTGCTGTTGCTGCCTCCGCTGGTCACACAGAGGGCCAGGGCGGCGGATTGGACGACCGAGCCCGGCGCCAGGCTGGCCAGGTCAAAACGCAGCACGTCGGAGTAGGCATCCACACAAACATCGCTTGTACAGGTGGTGGCGTACACCCAGGCCGTGGCATCATTCCCGTAGTTGGTTGTGGGGCCATAGCGCCAGATTTGGGCGTCGGTGGTACCGCCGTAGCCGGCCACACCCTGTCGAAATTGATATGCCACCAAGCCCGCCGGGACCGGCGTCGGTGTCAGCGTCGGTGTGCCGGTGGGGACCGGGCTGGAGGTGGGTGTCGGCGTGCCGCCGTACCACACCGTCAGCTTGGGCCGCTGCGCTTGCGTCCCCACCTCAGAGCTGGCAAAAACATAGGTCATGGTGGCGCCGCTGTTGACCGGCCACAAGAGGAGGCCGTGGTTGCTCGCCGGATCGGCCACCCAGCCGCGCACGATGTCCCGCACATCGATTGTGACCGCCCCCGATGCCACGTTGACCCGGACAGTGGTGGCCGGTGTCTCTTCTCGATCTACACCAACGCCGTTGCAGCCACCCTGGTTCCAGTTATCGCCATTGGCGGCCTGGTTCCAGGTGGCTTGGCCCGCTTGCCAGGCGCGCAGCACGGGGAACAGCCCGATGTCCATCCAGGTTGGCACAGTCCGGCTGGTGACCCACAATGTTAGTGTGGCATTCTGGATATAAGCGCCAGATGGAATGCTTGACAGGTCGAAGCGCAGCAAGGTCGAATGCTCGTCGATGACACTGGCGCGGTAGCGTACATTGAGGTTGGTCCAGGAGCCGGCCTTCGTAGTCGGCTCCCAACGATTGATGTACGCATCGGCGACGCCGGCGTAATTATTCAAGCCCTGTTGGAAATCGTGTTGTCCGATGCCCCCCATCGGCGTCGGCGTGGGTGTCAGCGTTTGAGTGCGGGTCGCGGTGGGCGATGGGATGGCCCGGGTCGCGGTCGGCGTGGAGGTGGCCGTGCCGGTGTGCGTCGGCGAAAAGGTCGGCGTGACGCTGGCCGTCGGGGTCCGCGTCGCGGTCGGCGTGATCGAGGGCGTGAAGGTCGGCGTGTTCGTCGGCCCGCCGGGCGTTGGCGTGTT
>PHCA01000021.1 GCA_002842085.1 Chloroflexi bacterium HGW-Chloroflexi-1 | reverse complement strand
GTCTGCGTCCTATTGCTCCGCTGGCTTCGTGCATCATGATCTTGACCAATACAAATTTACCAACTACCAATCTACCGAATCTACGCACCATAGCCTTCTGGGTCCTGAAGTCGCTACAGCTCCACCCATTCCGCCCCGGTCACCCGCGCGAGCTCCCCCGGCGTGATGCGCAGCAACGTCCGGTCGTCACCACCCCCACCGTAGACCACGTCCCACGCCAGCACCGCGCGGTCAAGCAGCACCGGCACAGGGGTCAGGTGGCACACGGGGGGCACGCCGCCCACCGGGTAGCCGGTCAGGCGCGACACGGTCTCCGCGTCGGCGAGCTTGATCTGCTTCTTGCCCACGCCGAACCGGTCCGCCAGGACGCGGCGATCGACCAGCGTATCGCCGCTGGCAATCACCAGGACCGGCGCATCGTGCACCAGGAACAGCAACGTCTTGATGATCTGCGCCGGCCGGACGCCCAGCGCGGCGGCCGCGGCCGGCACGGTGGGCGTCTCCACGGTCATCGGCGCCAGTTCGGCGGCGATGCCGGCACGAGCGATCGCCGCAGCCAGGTCAGCGGGGGTGAGAGGATAGTCTGTCATGAGATGCGTGGGGTTTCAGTGCCAGGCACTTGAACCCCGTCAGCCTTCCGGCAGCAGGTCCGCGATGGACTGGCCGATGATGTGGGTCTCCACCCGGTGCAACGGCAGGTAGCCGCGCGCGGCCAGCTCCGGCGTCGGCATGGTCGCCTCATCCGGTTTGTCGGAAAGCGCCATGAGCAGGCACCCCCGGTTCCGCAGCCGGTTTACAACGTCCACTACCTCGCGCGTCAGGCAGATCTCCTCCACCAGCCGTTGGGCCAGCGGCGCATCGTCCGGCAAAGAGCCCATCCGATCGATCGTCTCCCGCAGCTCGCGGCGGCGGAACGCCTTGAAGGGCGTGGGGTCGCCGGCCTGCACCAGCGCGTAGATATCCGCGTGCAGCGCCTGCAACGCCGGATTGGGCAGATCGTCCCGGATCGCATCGACCCAGTCCATGAACTCCCGGAAACTGGTGATCTGCCCCCCAGCCAGCCCGGCCAACAACGCGTCCAGCGTGGAGACACCCGCGCTCAGCATCAGACAGATGTAGGCCAGGTTGTCCTGGTTGTCCGCGGTGAAGGGGTGATACTTGGGGTCGCCGAGCGTGGCATAGGCCCTGCGAAACATGGTCTGATCGAAGTCCGCGCTCAGCGCATCGGCCACGGTAGCTTCGATCGCGGCCACGCGCGCCTGGTCGATGGGGCCGTGATTGCGCCCCCGCGCGGCCAGGGCGGTCTTGTCGATGTCCACGATCACCGCGGTGCGAGCATCCAAAGCCGCGCCCTGATTCATGGCCCAGGAGATGAACTCGGCCAGCGCGGCCCATCGGTTGGCGCCGAAGACACCATCCTTGATGTTCACCGCCAGCTCCTCGTCCCGCTCCGAGCCGATGAAGGCCCAGCCGCGCCAGCCACCCGCGTCGCGCAGGCTGCGGAACGCGCCGGCGTCGCTCAGCGCCGTGTCCCCGATGAAAAGCAACTCCTCGATCTCCACGCCAGGCGCGTTCAGGCCGCGAGCGCGGCGTATGAGCCAGGTCAGCGCCTGGGCGTAGGCCGGTTCCTGCTTACGCGGCCGTTCCGGGGACGCCAACCCCATCTCCTGCCAGGCGTCCGCAAAACGCGGCAGCCGCCGGTCCACCGGGTCGATGTTGCGGTAGACGACCAGGTCACCGACCAGGTCGAAGAGAGAGGATTTGGTCAACACGAGATGATTCTCCTTCGTAACGAGTGACGAGTAACGAGTTATGTTGCTCATGTCTCTCTGGGGGCTGTGGCCGGTCTGTGACCGAGCCACCGTGGCTCGGTCACAGACCGGCCACAGCATACCCCGAAAAACTGAGAAGATACAACGAGTTATGTTGCTCATGTCTCATTACTCGTTACTCGTCACTCGTTACTCGTTACTCGTCACATTCCCCAGATACCCCTGCGCGACCAGCAACTCCGCATTCAAAATCGCGCCACCGGCCGCGCCGCGCACGGTGTTGTGGCCCAACACGATGAACTTGTAGTCGAAAAGCGGGTCGGGACGCAGGCGGCCGACGTGCGTGGCCATGCCACCGCCCGCCAGCCGGTCCATCCGCGGCTGCGGCCGGTCGGGCGCGGTATGGAAGATAATCGCCGGGTCGGGCGCGGTCGGCAACCCCAGCCGCTGCGGCTCGCCACGGTAAGACGTGAACGCCTCTGCCACGTCGGAGAGCGCCGCAGGCGCCTTGAGCTTGACCGACACCGCCTCCAGGTGCCCATTGCGCACGGCCACGCGATTGGCCTGCGCGCTGACCACGAAACCGGCCAGGGCGATCGCATCGCCGGTCAACGTCCCCAACAGCTTGAGCGGCTCCGACTCGATCTTCTCCTCCTCACCGCCGATGTAGGGGATCACGTTGTCCAGGATGTCCAGTGATGCCACACCCGGGTAGCCTGCGCCGGAGAGCGCCTGCATGGTGACCACGTTGACCGCGACCAGGCCGAACGCGTCGTGCAACGGCTTGAGCGCGCAGACCAGGTGGGTGGTCGAGCAGTTCGGGTTGGTGACGATGAAGCCGGCCCTTCGGCCCCCCTCAAGGCGAGCCCAACCACGTCGTGCTTGCTGGAAGGGGATCAAAGCGGTGTGGTCCGGGTTGACGTCCGGGATCAGCAGCGGCACGTCCGGGTCCTGGCGATGGGCCGACGTGTTGGAACAGACGGCGAAACCCGCCGCGGCGAACGCCTCTTCCAGCGGCCCGGCCAGGTCGCCGGGCATGGCGGAGAAGAGCAGGTGTACGTCCGAGTTGATCGCGGCCGGCTCGGTGGCGACCACGGTCATCTCGGCCACGGCCGGTGGCATCCCGCCGCGCAGCAGCCAGTTGCACGCGTCGCCGTAGCGTTTCCCCACCGACCGGTCAGAGGCGGTCAACGCGACGACCTCGAACCAGGGGTGCTCGGCCAGCAGTTGCACGAACCGCTGGCCCACCGCGCCCGTCGCGCCGAGGATACCGACTTTGAGTTTGGAATCAGCAGACATGTTACCCCCAGTGATCTTAATCCATCAGATAAACAGTGTATCGAATCTGGCCCAAAGTCCCACAGATCATACGGGAGAATGATTCAGTCGTCAAGGTTGGGCGGCGGAAGGGACAAACCTCTCCCGACAACTGATGATTGACAGGACTCGAAGAGCATCTTATAATAGAGTTACGATTGCGCCCATGGCTACCTTCACCGTGACGTAATGCAACCAGACGGCAGTCGCGAAAAGATCCAAATCCCGGCGGCCGATTTACAGGAAGCATTGCATCGGGCCATGAAGGATAAAACCTTTGTGGAAAAGATCTACGCGCCCGTCTTGAAGTACAGAACCTACCTTGAAAGCCTGACGTTTCTGGGAATGAAGGTCGTGGAAATCACGGGGACGCACATGCTCGCGGCCGCCAGCATCGGAGCCGAAGAAGGACTATTGATCACCGATGCGGCTTACATCGCCGTCATACGGAACATGAACATTCGCCACCTGGCAACCGATGATGCCGACCTCTTTGACATCGCCGGTATTACTGTCCGGACACCGTGATTGGGTTGGAATAGCCTGCTCCAATTTCGTTTGTCTGTGGTCGGTCCTCTATTTCTCCGTTCGGACGTTTAACCTGTAACCTTCAACCTGTAAACGCAACAATATCGGAATGTACGCCTGCGGCCGCCGCATCCACCCCCGCGCCGCGACCCTGCAATACCAGTGGACTGTCCGGGTAGTAGCGCGTATGGAACGCCACCAGGTTGTCGTTGCCGCGCAACTGGCCCAGCACGCTGTCGGTCGGCACAGCCTGCAACCCGACCGTGATCCGGCCGCCGGCCAGCTCGGCCACGTAACGCAGCACCCGGTCTTCAGCGGCTGCCGCGGTGACCTGCGCGGCGAACCCGGCGTCGAGCTCGGCGGCGCGGGCCAGGAAGTCGGCCAGGGGCAGGGCCGCGTAGTCCGGCGGCAACCAGGGCGTGAGTTGGATGTCGGCCATCTCCAGCCGCCACCCCAGCGTGCGGGCCACGATCAGCGCCTTGCGGGCCACGTCCTGCCCGCCCAGGTCGACGCGCGGGTCGGGCTCGGTGTAGCCGCGGGACATCGCCTCCTGTAGCAGCGCGGAGAACGGCCGGCCCGCCTGCAGGCCGCTGCACAGATAGCCCAACGTGCCGCTGAGGACGCCGCGCACCACATCCACGCGGTCCGCGGCGCGCAGCAGCGCGCGCGTCGTCTCGATCACCGGCACGGCGGACCCGACCGTGGACTCGTAACGGAACCGGCCACTCCCGACCAGCCCGTCGAAGGTCGCCTGCGCGCCGGCCAGGGGGATTTTGTTGGCCGTGGCCACGCAGTAACCGCGGCGCAACGCCAGCTCCAACGCCGGCGCCGTGTCCGCGCTGGCCGTGACATCGACCACCACACAACCATCCGTGCCGGCCACGTCTACGATGGCGGTCAGATCGTGCTGGTGGTAGCCTTGCGGCAGCTCTGCCAGGGACGCGCCGCCGGCTTTGGTGACCTCGGCCGCGGCCAACGTCTCGGGGGCCAGTCCGTCCGGTTCGACCAGCGCGCCGGCCCGGTCACACCAGGCCACGATCGGCAGCGCCAGCCCATCGCGCGCGGCGTGCAGCGGTGCGGCTTCGAGCAGTTGACGGATCAGCGCCCGGCCCACGTTGCCGGCGCCGAGGATGATGAGAGGAATACGTGTCATGGGGCTACTCTTGCTGTTGTATAGTATTACCCTGTAACATTTGCGTTGATCGCGAGAATCTTATGAGGGATTGTCATTGCGAGCGTTGTTTGCGAAGCAATCGGGATTGCCACAACCTCATGCGCATGACGGAGATTGCTTCGTCGCACACTACGCTCCTCGCAATGACATGCCTTTGGTTGCGGCAGGAGCCGCGCTATGGGTGTTAAGCATTGGGTATTGGGTATTGCAGTTACCCTTGCCCGCCAGGTTGAACGCGTCGTGGATATATCTCACCGCGGCGTCGGCATCGGCGGCGGCCAGGGCCAGGGAGATATTAGACTCGGAGGAGCCCTGGGCCACGGCGATCACGTTCAAGCCGTGCTCGCCCAACGCGCTGAACAAGCGCGCGGCGATCCCAGGGGTGCCCTTCATGCCCTCGCCCACCACGGCCACGATCACGATATCCGACTCGCAAGTGACCCGGTCGATCAGCCGGCGGCGGATCTCAACAGAAAAGGCTTCTTCGAGCCCGGCCGCGACGCGCGCGGTGTCCCCCTCCGGCAGCACGAAACAGATGCTCTGCTCCGACGACGCCTGGGAGATCATCAACACGCTGGCGCCCTGGGCCGCCACGGCCGCGAAGGTGCGGGCGGCGATGCCGGGCACGCCCATCATGCCCCGACCCGCGACGGTGACCAGCGTCAGCCCCCGAATCACGGTCAGCGCCTTGACGGCGCCGCCGTTGGACGTCCGGGCCACGACCCGCGTGCCGGGGAAGGCCGGGTTGAAGGTGTTGCGCACGCTGATCGGGATGCCGCGATCGATAGCGGGCAACATGGTCTTGGGGTGGAGCACCTTGGCGCCGAAGTAGGCCAGCTCCGCGGCCTCGTTGTAGCTGAGCTCGGGCAACGAACGCGCGTCGGGCACGATACGCGGGTCCGCGGTCAGCACGCCGTCCACGTCGGTCCAAATCTGGATCTCGTCGGCGTCCAAAGCCGCTCCCAGCAGCGCTCCGGAATAGTCGGAGCCGCCCCGGCCCAGGACCGTGGGGATCCCATTGGGGGTGGCGGCCACGAAACCGGTGACCACGGGGATGATCTCCTGCTCCAAGAGCGGCAACAGGCGCGCGCGCGTGGCCGCGCGCGTGGCTTCCATCTGCGGCGCGGCGGATGCGAAGTTGTCGTCGGTGACGATCAGCTCGCCCGCGTCGACGAACTCGGCCCGCAGGCCACGGGCGCGCAGCGCGGCGGCCAGGATCGGGGCCAGCAGCCGCTCACCCAGGCCGGAGATCACCGCCAGCCCGCGATCGGTCAGCTCGCCCAGGATGGCCACCGCCATGCAGAGGCGCTCGAACTCCCGCACCCGCTCGTCGATCTCCCCGCCCAACCGGTTCAGCTCGTCCAGGTCGCCGACAAACGCTTCGGCTACATCGTGGTGCCGGCCGAGCAACGTCTGCCGGGCGTCACGATAGCGCTGACGGTCGCCGGCCTCGGCCGCCCGGGCCGAGTCGATCAACAGATCGGTCACCCCGCTCATGGCCGAAGTCACTACGACCGTGTGTGGGTCACGCGCTGCCTGTTCCGCCACCACAAACACTGTCTGGGCGATAGCCTTGGCGTTGCCGACAGATGTGCCACCGAATTTCAAGACTTGCATAGGGACCTCTCCATCCAATGTCATTAAGTTAAGACCTGACAGGTTTCCCGAAGTAGCGTTTCAAGCCGGATTCGGTCTCATCAGAGGCGGATGTATGTTGAAAAGTGACCTCGAAAACCTGTCAGGTCATATTACATCCCCACATATCGCGCGTACAACGTCGCTGCGACCGCCTCATCGCTCGTCCCCTTGATGATCGCCCGGCCGTCGGGGAAGACCGTGAATTCATGGCCTGCGATCTGCGCCCGCAACAAGAACGGGTTGGTTCGCACCGTTTTGGCGCCCGCAGCCTGCAATCTGGTCGCCAGATCAGCCAGGCTGAGCCCCTGGGAACCGACCACGCTCACCTGCACGGCCTCCCGGCCACAGAGAGTCGTGGCGCGCGTCCCGACCTCCGCGTTCAGGAACGGGTACGCATGCTGGCCGCAGGTCGGACAATCGGGTCGCCGCCCACCCAGCTCGAACCGGTCAAAGCTGTCGTCCCACAGATCCACGTGGATCATGCCCGGGTTGAGCGTGCCCTGCCCCACCAGCAGCTTGATCGCCTCAGTGGCGGCAATGGAGCCCATCAGCGTCACGATGGGGCCAATGATGCCGGCCGTGTCGCAGGTCGGCACGCTGCCGGGCGCCGGCAGTTCCCCGACGACGCACCGCAAACAGGGCGTCACGCCGGGGCGGATGGTCATGGTCATGCCGTAGGTGGCAATCACGCCGCAGTAGACCCACGGCTTGCCCAGTTTGACGCAGACGTCGTTGATCAGGTAGCGCGTGGTAAAATTGTCGGTGCCGTCCAACACCACGTCGGCATCAGCCACGAAACCGCTGATGTTGGCGGGGGTGACGTCGGCCACCACGTCCTCGATCTCGATCGCGCTGTTGATGCGCCGCAGTTTACGCGCGGCCGCTACAGCTTTGGGCCACATGCCCGTCACGTCCTCTTCGTCGTAGAGCAATTGGCGTTGGAGGTTGTTCAGCTCGACGAAATCGCGGTCCACCAGGCGCAGGCGCCCGACCCCGGCCCGGGCCAGATGGTTGGCCAGCACCGAGCCGGTGGCGCCGGCGCCGATGATGGTCACCTGCGCATTCAACAAGGCCCGCTGGCCGGCCTCGCCGATGCCGCCGTAGATGATTTGTCGCGCGTAACGCGCCAATGCCGGGTCATTCATGGGCGCCATTGTACCATGCCTGCGGCTGGCTTCAAATTCCCGGAAATCGCCACAGCACGCAAAAGACCTCCGAGTCTACGACCGACATCCTCGGAGGTCTTCGAAAAGCCCCAGGTGACTCCGGGGCTGAGGCCGGTCTGGGGGTGGCCTACGCCTGGCTCTCCTCCATACCGCGCAACTTGCGAACCAGCATCTTCAGCAGATCCGATCCGGTCACGATACCAACAACAGAGCCATTAGCCTCCACCACAGGCAGGCAAGCGATCTTGTGTTCAGACATCAGCTCGGCGGCGTGCACGATGGGCGCATCCTGTGTCACCGTCAACACCTTGCGCGTCATGAGTTTGCCGACAGTCAACCTGCTGAGCATAAAATTGAGCTCATACGAGTCCGTGTTGACCGCGGCCGTGGTCGAAGCCTCGCGCAGATCCCCCCGGCTGACGATGCCGACCAGGCGGCCGTTGTCCACGACGGGTAGATGGCGAATACGGTGTTCCTTCATCAGCGTGTTAGCGACCGGCAGGGTGGTATCCGGGGAGACCACGATTGCTGGGCTGGTCATGATCTCACGCACGCACATTTTCTCCATAGATCCAAACTCCTTGCGTAACTATTCAGAAGTGGTTTCCCCGCCCAGTACGAGGCAACCCCCCGCCTCCAAGCACGAAACCTGATCTGCACGGCTGTAGTGTACTGCCTTGCGCCGTAATCTCCAAACTGTACGGCGACGATGTGCGACACGTATTGCGTATTGCGTGGTGCGTGGTGCGTGTTGCGTACTGCCAGGTCCGTCTACGCAACCTTCAATCCCCAATCCGCAATCCCCAATCCCCCGCGTCTCATGCCGGAACGAGCACAGCTTGATCCGAGCGCGCCGCGATCTTCGTTTTGAGCAGGTTGCCCAGGCGCTGGATGCCCTTCTCGATCCGGGGTGGCTGCGCGTTGGAAAAGTTCAAGCGCATGGTGTTGCGGCCGCGTTTACTGTCGGTATAAAAGGCAAAACCGGGCACGTAGGCCACCTTGTGCGCCACCGCCTCTGGCATCAGATCGCCGGTGTCGATCCAATCCGGGGTTCGCGCCCACAAGAACAGTCCGCCCTCAGGATGCGTCCAGGAACATTCCTCGGGGAAGTAGCGCTCCAGGGCCGCCAGCATGACGTCGCGGCGTTGGCCGTAAACCTGGCGGATCAGCCGGATGTGTTCATCGAGGAAGTCGTCCTGGACGATCTCGTGCGCCAACATCTGATCGAAGCTGCTGGTGTGCAGGTCCGCGCCTTGTTTCGCTATCACCAACTGGTCGATGACCTCCTCTGGGGCCACCACCCACCCCAGGCGTAAGCCGGGGGCCAGCGTCTTGGAAAAGGTGCCCAGGTAGATCACGTTGCCATCCATGTAGCCGTGGCCGTTCAGTCCGGCGGTCGTCTGATAATCGGAGTCCAGGGCCACCAACGGCGGCAAGTGCTCTCCCTCATAGCGCAACGTGCCATAGGGGTCATCTTCCACGATCGGGATGCCGTACCTGTTGGAGAGACGCACCAGCGTCTGACGGCGCTCCAACGCCAAGGTCGTGCCGCCCGGGTTCTGAAAGTTCGGCAAAATGTACATGAATTTCGGTCCGACCCGCAACGCGGCCTCCAACAGGTCGGTTCGCACACCTTGATCGTCGCAGGGGACCGTGACGTACTCCGCCTGGTAGCTGTTCCAGGCCTGCAACGCCCCCAAATAGGTGGGCTCTTCCACCAGGATGCGATCGCCGGCGTTCAGGAGCAGCTTGCCGATCAGATCCAACGCCTGTTGAGAGCCACTGGTGATCAGCACGTTCTCCGGTTTCGCGTCGATGCTGTAGCGCGCCATCCGCTCGGCGATGAATCGGCGCAAGGGTGGATAGCCTTCCGTCGGGCCGTACTGCAACGCCTGTGCACCGTGTTCATCGAGCAACCGGCACGCGGCATCCTGGCAACGAGCAACCGGAAAGAGTTCGGGCGCGGGCAGCCCGCCGGCGAACGAGATGATATCGGGCTGCATGGTGAATTTGAGCAGCTCACGGATGATGGATCGCTCCATGCGCTGGTTGCGTTGCGCGTAGCGACTTTTCCAAAGGGTAGCCATTTCTCAACCTCCTTGTCGAGGGCTCAGGACTGTACAATGTCGATGGGATGTCGCGTGTTGCATTTGTATCTTCTCAAGCGACAGCCATAATCCGGGGGGGCTGTGGCCGGTCTCCTGACCGAGCCACGGTGGCTCGGTCAGGAGACCGGCCACAGCGAGCGATTCCCCGAAAAATTGAGAAGATACTTGCATTTCTCTCCCTGGATCTTTCAAGGTGCGGTTTTTCACCTTGTCACTGGGTCACTTTGTCAAGTATAAGCCGGGGTCAACGTCGCGAGCGCGTGCGCCGCGCCCTGCCGCAATGCTGCCTTGTTACTTGCCAGATACTTGCGCTGGCGTTCGGGTAGATGCAAATCCAACGCACTCTCCACCACATCCAGCGGCAAAGCACCCGTGGTTGCCAGGAACGCGCCCAGCAACACGACGTTGGCCTGGCGCACATTGCCCAGCGTCTCGCCGATCTCGTTAGCCGGCACGGCAACGTACCGGATATCGGCTCGGTTCGGCTGCACATCCATCAAGGAACTGTTGTATATCAACCGGCCACCCGGCTTCACCAGGTTCTCGTACTTGTCAAAAGAAGGCAGGTTCAGCGCCACTACCGTCGTCGGCCGCCGCACCAGCGGCGAGCCGATCGGCTCATCGGAAACGACCACCGTGCAGTGCGCTGTGCCCCCTCGCATCTCCGGTCCGTAGGACGGGATCCAGGTGACGTGTTTGCCGGCATCCACCGCCGCATAGGCCAGCAATTGCCCGGCAAAGAGCGCACCCTGTCCACCGAACCCCGAGAAAATGATCTCCTCGTGCATCCTCGTCTCCCTTGTTTCAGTTGCAAATCGCCCGTTACAGGCGTTCCCCATTGAACGTGCGACGCTGCAACGTTCAGCCGGTTGGCGACTACTGCAGCGCCTGCACCTCATCGGCGACCTTGTAGTCCCCCAACGGGAAGTACGGCGCCATGTTATCTTTGATCCATGTCAGCGCGTCGACCGGCGTCATGTGCCAGTTAGTCGGGCAGCTCGAGAGGAATTCAACCATGCTCAAGCCCAAACCGGCCAACTGCGTCTTCAGGGCCGTCATCACCGCCTTCCTGGCCTGACGGACGGTGCGCACGTCGTACACCGCACGCCGGGCGACATAACATGCGCCCGGCAAGCCCGCGATGATCTCGGCCATGCGCATCGGGTAGCCGTGCACCTTCACGTCCCGCCCGGTAGGCGTTGAGGTGGTCACCTGGCCCGGCAGTGTGGTCGGGGCCATCTGCCCGCTGGTCATGCCGTACACGGCGTTGTTGACGAAAAAGACCGAGATGTTCTCACCGCGGTTGGCCGCGTGCAAGATCTCGGCCGTGCCGATGGCGGCCAGATCGCCGTCCCCTTGATAGGTGAGGACCACTTTGTCAGGCTGGGTGCGCTTCAAGCCGGTCGCCATGGCCGGCGCGCGGCCGTGCGCCGCCTCGACCGCGTCGACGTCGAAATAGTTGTAGATCAGCACCGCGCAGCCCACCGGCGCCACCAGGATCGTCTTTTCCCGGATCCCCAGCTCGTCGATGGCCTCGGCGATCAACCGGTGGATGATGCCGTGCGTGCAGCCGGGACAGTAATGGGTCAGCGTCTCCGCCAGCGCCTCCGGTCGCTGATAGACCACGTTCCCTTGTTCTAATACCATCTCTTGCGTAATCTCGTTTCTATCAGCCATCTTGTCCCTCCTACCTCGCTACAGGTTAAGGTTGAGGCTAAGAACCTTAGTATCAACTTTAGCCTTAACCTTAGCCTCAACCTCAGCCTTAACCTTAGCCTCAACCTCAGCCAGTGCCTCCAGGATTTCGTCCGGCAGCGGCATCACCCCACCCATCCGGCCGTAAAACTCCACGGGACACCGGCCTTCGACGGCCAGGCGCACATCGTCCAACATCTGGCCGGCGCTCATCTCCACGACCAACACGGCCCGCACCTGGTCGGCCAACTCGCGCAGGCGCGGGGTGGGGAACGGCCACAGGCTGATCGGGCGGAACAACCCGACCTTGTGGCCCTGCTTGCGCGCCTCACGCAGCGTCGTTTTGCACGTCCGGCCCACAGTGCCATAGGCCACCAACAGGTACCTGGCGTCCTCGGTTTCCACTTCCTCCCAGCGTTGCTCGTTCATCTGGATCGTTTTGAGCTTCTCTTGCAGCCGGAGGTTCAAGGTTTCGAGCTCCTGCTCGTTCAGGAAGAGGGACGTGATGACGTTCTTTGGCCGGCCGGCCGCGCCGCGCACCGCCCAGGCGCCCCGTTCCGCCTCGGTCAGCACGGACCGCATCGGCGGCATTTCGGCCGGCTCCATCATCTGCCCCAGCGATCCGTCGGCGGCGACGATGACAATCGTACGGTATTTCTCGGCCAGCGGAAATGCGTCGTACATTATGTCAACGGCTTCCTGCACGGTGGATGGGGCCAGCACGATGGGATGGAAATCACCGTGCCCGGCCGACCGGGTCATCTGGAAGTAATCCGCCTGGCTGGGCTGGATGTTGCCCAGCCCGGGGCCGCCGCGCATGATGTCTACCAGCACGGCCGGTATCTCAGACCCGGCGATGTAGGAAAGCCCCTCCTGCATCAGGCTGATGCCGGGGCTGGATGAAGAGCTCATAGCGCGGGCGCCACCACTGGCTGCGCCGTACACCATGTTGATGGACGCGACCTCGCTTTCGGCCTGGAGAAACACGCGCCCCAACGCCGGCATCCTCGCCGACATGTATTCCAACAACTCGGTCTGCGGGGTGATCGGATAGCCGAAATACGCTTCCAAACCGGCCCGGATGGCAGCCTCTGCGATGGCCTCGTTGCCCTTCCAGAGTTCTCTTGCCATGTAGTTGCCTCCTTAAAACACAGTAGCGCAGGTGTTAGTCTACCACCTGCGCGCGCCTGGGATCATACCGATAGACTGTAAGGACCACGTCCGGACAAATGAGCGCACATAATGTGCAACCGGTACACTTACCCTCGGGATCTACCAGTTCCACCGGGCGATAGCCCCGGGCATTGAAGCCGCCCTGACTCATCTGCAAGATCCCCTGAGGGCATACGGTCGTACACAACTCGCAGCCTTTGCAGCGGTCCACATCGATAACGATGGTACCTCGTGCCATGCCTGTCACCTCCTTGGGACAGTGAAGGATGGATGTCGGGCGCGGCGCCGTGCCGCGTCAGACCGGTTGAATTTTACCACGCCATCCGGCATTGGAACAAGTCTGTGCGGGCGCCGTACACAAATACGCGGCCCTGGGAGGGGCCGCGCCTGAGTCACGTCCGTCATCGCTGGGGCAGGACGCCTATGTTGCCTCGCCTTCCGGCTCCATCAGTTCGATCAGGGCGTCCAGTAAATCGGTCTCGGTCACGATGCCGACCAATTGCCCCTCAGAGAGCACTGGCAACCCACCGATCTTGTGATTGCGCATCGAACGCGCCGCCTCGGCGATCGAGGCGCCCGGCTCAATCGTCAGCGGATCCGGAGTCATGCAGGAGCCCACCTCGATGTGGTCGAGGATGAAATTGTCGTACCATTGCTCACGCACGACAAACGGAGAATTCGCAGCGCGGCACAGATCCCGATCGGTGATGATGCCCACCAATCGTCCCCGGTCTAGCACAGGCAAGCGCCGACAGCCGCCTTCGCGCATCAGATTGACGGCGGTCCGGATGGCGTTGCGCGGTGCTACCGTTACCGGGTTCGGTGTCATGATGTCTGCCACCACCCGCATGGCCCGCATGGTCGGTCCTCCCTCTGCGCAGTTGGGCCGAGGCCAACCGCATAATCATCATCTTGTCTCCACCGCGCTAGCCCAGATGCGCAAAGATATTCTAGCACTATCCGCGTTGGCTGTTTATGACGCTGGTCATGTCCTCCCCGGTATCCGCACACGGCGCTTAAATGGCGACGCCCCGCCATCGATTCGGGCAGTTTTTGACAAGGC
>PHCA01000321.1 GCA_002842085.1 Chloroflexi bacterium HGW-Chloroflexi-1 | reverse complement strand
GTGGCCGAGGCGACCGCTTCGCGCATCTGTCTCTTGAGCGTCAGTGTGGACCAACCGGTGGGATAGTAGATGTAGAAAATCGGGGCGCCGGTATCCTGGCATATAGGGGTGGAACGTTCGCGAGACATCTGAACGTTCTCCAGGATCGCGTCCAACGTGCCTTGCGCCGCTGAACCCGCTTCCTCCTGCGCGCGGGCCCGGCGCAGGGCCGCCTCCACATCCGCGGGCAAATCGGTGGCCGCGCGGCGGATCAACTCGATGAAATGGGGTACCAGGTTCTCCATGCAGAAACCTCCTACACGCCCGTTGACGCATGTATGATGTCGACGAAGGAACTGAACCAATGCCGTCAGCGTGAAGACTGCACGATCACTATATACTGAACGGAAATGGATGCAGTGCAAACGGAGTCGAGCCTTTAGGCGGAAATCAAGCGCAAAAACCGGCTAAAGCCTCGATCCCAATGCACTCGTTTGATTTCCGTTCAGTATAGCACACCGCCGGGGGAGATGTCAACGGATGGCTGTCCGGGGTGGCTGTGGCCGGACTGTGACCGAGCCACGGTGGCTCGGTCACAGTCCGGCCACAGCCCCGAAAAACTGAGAAGTCGCCATGAACTCTGTTCACCACCAGGCATGCAAACAGGCCAACAATGTACTGGTCAGAGACGTGATGGACGCCCAACCTGCGGTTGGGACGCCTGAAAGGCTCACGCCAAGACGCAAAGAACGCTAAGACGCAAAGAACGCTAAGAGACCCTATATTGATTCTTTGCGCCCTTTGCGCCTTTGCGTGAGGCTTTTCCAAGTCCAGCAGGTCATTGACCACTACACAAACAGGCCAACAACGCCTATTTTCAGATCAGATACTGGTAGTGCAGGGGATCAGTTGCCAGGCAGCGCCTCATTTTTGAGAAGGGACTTAACTCGGCATAGCCGCCATGCTCGCTTCCAGCCGGTCCAGCCGGTCGCGCAGCAGGCTGTTTTCCTTCTCCAGAACGCCGGCGCGCGAAGAGAGCGCGGGATCACTCTCCCACCAGTCGATCCCCATCTCTTTGGCCTTGTCCACCGACGCGATCAGGAGCCTGATCTTGATGTCCAAAAGCTCGATGTCGGCCAGCGAAATCTTGATGTCGCCGGCGATGACGATGCCCTTGTCCAGGATGCGTTCCAGGATGTCGGCCAGGCTGGAACTTTGTGTGGAGTGAACGATCTGTCCGGATTGTGCCATAATATGCCTTCCTCACATCAAATCCCCCAACGGCCCCAGGTCCAGGTTCAGGTCTTCGTCGGTCAGGTTGAAGGCGCCCTGGAGTTCCTTCATGCGTTGAGCCAGTCGCAGGAAGGTAAGCCCCAGGCGCTCGATCTCCTCGTCGGTCAGGCGACCGCCCTCGATCCGGCGGATGGCCTGTTTTTCCAGAAGGCGCCGGATCAGCTCGATGAGCGTGAGCACCAGCCTGGCCAGGCCGCGCTCGACCTCTTCAGGGTTGGCATCGATGCGCGACGGCAAGGGCTGGTCCAGCTTTTCCAACTCACGCACGACGCGCTCGAGGTTTTGCCCGGGCGAACTTGTGTCCTGAGCATCTTCGCCGGACACCAGAAGCTGGGACTGCGCGACAGGAAGGCTCACACCGCCGCCCCACTTAGCCGGTCAAGGATATCTATGGCCAGATGGTAACGGCCCTCCATCTCAAAGCCGTGGGTGATCTCCAACAGGGCCAGCTTGGCCTGCTCGGCCTCTTCGGTGCCGGCGTGCTCCCGCACGACCCGCAAATAGGTGGCCGTGGCCTGGTTGGTCTTGCCCAACTGGTGCCACGTTTTGCCCATGCGCAACATCGAGGTGCGCGCCGCCGCAGCAACGTCTACTGGATTGGACATGGTTGACTCCTTGTTGGTAGATTGGTAAATTGGTAGATTGGTAGATTGGTAGATTGGTAGATTGGTAAATTGGTAAATTGGTAGATTGGTAGATTGGTAGATTGGTAGATTGGTAGATTGGTAGATTGGTAAGTTGGTAGATTGGGTGGGTCGGCGATCGGCACAACGCGATATGCCGCACACCCCACGCTTCACGCTCCACGCTCCACAAAGTGGTACGGCGGCCACGGGCCGGTGCAGACGAATGCCAGTTCTGGACTTTCGCGTTGCATCTGGGCCGCTTCGGCCAGGAGCGCCGCCACGCCCTCCCTGGGCACCAGAAACGCCGCGCTGACCGGCAGCCCATCGGTGGCCAGGACACGCGTGACCATGTCGCTGGCCAACGGGCCCAGCCGTTGCCGGCACCAGGCTGCCAACGCCTGGGCCTGTTCCTTCAAAAGACGTTCGGCGGCGGCTTCCTGGACCCGGGTCAACATGTAGCGGGCGCCAGGACCGCCGGACCCGGGGAAGCTCGCAAAACCTTGCGGGTCCGGTTGGCCTGGCCGCGCAGCCTCCACATCCCATACCACCCGCAGTCCGATCTCGACCTGGCCGCCCAATCGCTGCAAGTCGGCCAGATAGGTGTCATAACGCTCGGCCAGTGTCTCATGCACCTTCTCGGCGCTGCTGAGCACTGTACCGACCGGCTTCACCCCGTCCAGATCCACCTGGCTGACCGCCGCGGCGATCTGCTGATAGGGCAGCAACGTCACGGGCGCGTCCGCCAGCCCGGCCAGCGGCCTTGCCAACGGCTGGTCGCCGGCCACGATTGCGTAAAGGTAAAGACGGCCCTGGGTTCTCTGTGAGTTCATTGGTATCGAAAGCGACTTTGCTGGTGTAGTTATACTGCCTACGGGCATAAACTGCGTTTCTTCGAGTACTGCAACATTGGCTTTGTCACCCCTTCGCTTCACTCAGGGCAGGCTCTGAGCGGGTTGGTCCCGTGAAGTGCGTTGCGGCGAAAATCCAGCGAAGAGCCTGTCCTGAGTGCAACGAAGGAGTCTCGTTGCGAAAAGAGATTCTTCGCTGGATGCTCGCCGTGGCGAGAAGTTAGGGGCAAACCCGCTCAGAATGACAGGCCGCAGGTAGTAAGTTTTGCGCCATTGCCGTTTTACGTTTTACGTTTTACGTTTCACGTTTTACGATAGCCGTCGCGCCCAACGCATAGCGCGCCTTGTGCTTCTCCAACGTCTCCACCGAGGTCAGGATCACCTTCAGGCCCAGGTAGATCAGGTCGATGTCGGCCACCGAGATGACCACGTCGCCGGCGATGATCACGCCCTTGTCCAGGATGCGATCCAACAGCTCCAGCAGCGTGACCTCGCGTTCGTGGACGGCGTGAGCGCGCCTCCCTTCAACCATCGGTCGCTCCTGCCGCGTCCTCGCGCAACGTTACGAAGTTGTAGGCCGGCCAGGGACCGCTCAGCTCGAGCTGGAAGCCGCGCTCGCCGGGTTGGGCGGCGCATTCGGCCAGGGCCGCGCGGAAGGCGTCCAGCGCCGCGTCGTCCACCAGGTAGGCGCCGTTGAGCAACATGCGCTCGGCCCGGCCGGTGATCTCCGGCCCCTGCAGCGGGTTCAGGCGCGCGGCCACGCTCAATTCGGCCAGCCTGGTGTGCGTGTCGTCGGCCACCTCCAGGCTGATCCGCTCGACCTCCTGCTGGCTGATTTCCTGCAACTTGCGCGCCAGCAGGTAGGCGGCCCCCTGCGGCTTGCTCTCGACCTCGGCCTGCAAACGTTGCACTTCGGGGCTGACCTCGGCGATGCAGTCCACCAGTCGTGCTTCATCACAGTAGAGCTTGAGGCCCCACTCGCGCCGGCCGCGCAGATGGGCGAGCTGGGTGATGAATTCATCGTAGCGGGTCGCCAGCAGCTCCTCGACGCCGTCCGGCGAAAAGTAGATGGTGGCGAACTTCATCGGCACGAGGGCCGCCTGCGGCAGCACGGCATCCAGCACAGCCTGGTGGGCGCGCACGCGGGCTTCCAGCCAGGCCATGTCG
>PHCA01000320.1:1410-7388 GCA_002842085.1 Chloroflexi bacterium HGW-Chloroflexi-1 | reverse complement strand
GCTACGCTGGCCCGTTCGTAGGTCGGCAGACTCTTCAATCCGCAGGGCGAAAGGGCAATCGCGACACAACAAGCAGCCGGAAGCCGATGGCCAACCTTCCAGCCCCTGAAACCGGTACGACTTTGTGAGACAATCAGGGGGTACGACTTTACGAGACTCGACACTTGGGAGACTGGCGAACCGTTCTACCGCTCACCAATCTACCAACCTACCAATCTACCAACCTACCAACTCACCAATCTACAGGAGCTGGTCTCATGACACAAGCTATCGCACTCTCAGATGCAACCACCCAACAACGTAACACCCCGGCCATCGGTGTCTTCGTGGCCGGCGACCCGCGCATCGACGCGAACAGCCGCCAGCGGTGCCGCAACATCTGCCAGATGGTGGCCGACGTGCTGGCCGAGCGGGTCAAGCTGCCCGATGGCTCGCCGGTCCGGGTGGTCTGGTCACCGGTGCTGGTGGACGGCGAGCCGCAGGCCGACATCGTGGCCAAACAGTTCCAGGACGCCGGGGTCAAGGTCCTTGTCTGCACGCCCGACACCTGGGCGTTCCCGCAACTTAGCGTCATCTCGCTGTTGCAGCAGTTCCCGGCCAACACTCCCATCAACTTCACCTGCGGCAACAGCGGACCCAAGCCGGGCGTCGTCTTCGCCCACGCCATCAACGGCGCGCTGGCGCAGTACGGCCGGCTGTCACACCTCAACGTCGGTACCTGGCCCGACACCGGCCTGCACCCACCCATGACCGCGGGCACCGCGCAGGCGCTGGTCGATTGGGCTTTCGCGGCCGTGACCACCCAGGCGCTCAAAGGCCGCCGCGTCGTCGTCTTCGGGCACGACTCGATGGGCATGGAGACCGCGCTGGCGCACGTCATCCCCACGCGTCGCCAGTTTGGCATCGAGATCACCCGGCTGGATATGAAGCTTCTGGCCGACATGCTGAACAAGAAGGCGTATAATGCCGACGAGTTGAAGGCGCTGCGGGCATTCGTGGACGGCCACCTGGGTCAGCGGCTGGAGCTGCGCGACGCGGTGGACTCCGCGCGGTTCGACCAAAGCCTGGCGCTCTACCTGATCACCCGCGATCTGCTCCGGGACCTCGACGCAGTCGGCGGCGGCTTTATGAGCCAACTCGAATGGGGCTCCGACCGCCGCGGCATCCCGCTCCCCGTGGCCGACGCGATGGAGTCGTTCTTCAATTCCACCTTCGACCACAATGGCCGCAAGGCGCCAACCCCCTTCGCCACCGAGGCGGACGTGCAAGGCCTGCTGACCATGTTGTTCATGTCCGCGCTGACCGCTGGCGCACCGCCCCTCTTCATGGACTTCCGCAAGGTTTGGGAGCCGTGGGAGTTGGAACAGTTGGCCGCGCAGCTGGGCATGACCCTGCCCGCGGACGAGCTGTGGGTGCAAAAAGGGCTGGTGGACGGGGACAACTCCGGCAGCGCATCGCTGGACTGGGCCGCCAAACCGGGCGCCAGCATCGACGAAATCATGGCCGGCGTGAGCATGCCGCGGGCCGATGAGTTCTACTTCCCCGGCCTGGGCAACTCGGTGACCTTCGTCTCGCCCGGCGGCCTGGACGGCATCGCCGGCCGCCTGACCTACAGCAGCCTGTCCGGGCTGTTCAGCCTGAGCTGGGACGAGGCGACCACCGCCGAAGTGCCGGCGAAGCTGGCAAAGGCACTCATCCAGGTAACCACCGCGGAATGGCCCCACACCTTCGTGGCGCCCAAGTACGCCACCATGGGCGAATACAAACATTACCCGCCGGCTAACCACTTCCACATGATCCAGGGCCTGACGCCCGCTCGCCTGGAGTACTGGATGGATCTGAACAACGTGCTGTCTCAGGCCAACTGGGCCGCCCGGCCGCCGTTCATCGAGGGCGTTGACCGCCCCATCCCACTTTGGTAAGTTGGTAAGTTGGTAAGTTGGTGGACCCAATCTACCAATCTACCAATCTACCAATCTACCAATCTACCAATCTACCAACCAAGGAGCGCAAATGTGACAGCCACCAAGAACTTCCTCGCCTTCGACCTCGGCGCGTCGGGCGGCCGGGCGATCATCGGCCGGTTCGATGGGGAGCAGCTGGCGCTCGACGAGGCGCATCGCTTCTCCAATGGTCCCACACAGCTTCCTCTGGCCAACGGCACGGGGTTGTTCTGGGACATTCTGCGCCTGTTCGGTGAGATCAAGGAGGGCCTGGCGAAGGCCGTAACCTGCTGCGGGGGCGATCTGGTCAGCCTGGGGCTGGACACGTGGGGCGTGGACTTCGGCCTGCTGGACAAGGCCGGCGTGTTGCTGGGCAACCCGTATCACTACCGCGACAGCCGCACCGACGGCATCATGGACGAGGCGTTTCACCGCGTGCCGCGCCCGGAGTTATTCGCCGCCACCGGCATTCAGTTCATGCAGATCAACACCCTCTTCCAACTCCTGGCGATGGCCGTGCACAAGGACGCCGCCCTGGACGCGGCGCACACGTTCCTGATGGTTCCCGACCTGCTCAACTACTGGCTCACCGGCCGGGCTGTCAGCGAGTACACCATCGCCAGCACCACCCAGTTCCTCGACCCGATCACGCGCGACTGGGCCAGACCGCTGCTCGCAAGGCTGGGGCTGCCGACACACATCCTGCCACCCATCGTCGAGCCGGGCACAATGCTCGGAGAATTGCTCCCGCACGTCGCCGACGAGGCCGGCGGCCGGGACCTCGCCGTGGTCGCGCCCGCGTGTCACGACACCGCTGCGGCCGTGGCCGCCGTCCCCGCGGCGGGGAGCGATTTTGCCTACCTCAGTTCCGGCACCTGGTCGTTGATCGGCGCGGAGACGCGGCAGCCGGTCATCGACGAACGCAGCCTGGCGTTCAACTTCACCAACGAAGGCGGTGTCTGCGGCGCCATCCGCCTGCTCAAAAACATCACCGGCCTGTGGATCATCCAGGAGAGCCGGCGCACGTGGGCCAGCCAGGGACACGCGCTGTCGTGGGACGACATCACACGGCTCGCGGCCCAGGCGCCTGCCTTCACCGCGCTGATAGACGTGGATGCCCGCGACTTCGCATCCCCCGGCGATATGCCGGGCCGTGTCCGCGACTACTGTGCCCGCACCGGCCAGCCCCTCCCCGACGGCATCGGCGCGGTGGCGCGCGTGGTCTACGAAAGCCTGGCTCTGAAATATCGGTGGGTCTTGGAGCGGCTGGAGGAGTTAGTGGGCCGGCGCCTGGAGCCGCTGCATATAGTCGGCGGCGGCGCCAAGAACCGGCTGCTCAACCAGTTCACCGCCGACGCCATCGGCCGGCCGGTGATGGCCGGGCCGGTGGAAGCCACGGCCGCGGGCAACCTGCTGATGCAACTGCTGGCGACCGGCCACATCGCCTCGCTGGCCCAGGGCCGCGACCTGATCCACCGTTCCCTCGGCGCGGAGGTCTACGAGCCGCAGCCGAGCGCCGCGTGGGAAGACGCATACGGCCGGTTTAGTGGGCTGGTTGCCTGATCCAGGGAAGCAGGTCTCCATGCGACATCATGTCGAGATTGATCAGAGCATCAAAGTTGAGCAAACCAACCAGCCTACCGTGGCAAAGAAGGACGGATCAAGGGTCTATTACTGCGATTTGTCAGCAAGTGGAATCCGGGTCTTTCAGGTGATGCAATTGCGTTCCGATCGGTTGGCAAGAAATCGGCCGCGCACCAATGGGCTTGGGGGACGCATCGAGGCAAATACCGACCTGACCGCGTAGCGACACTGGCGGAATTGCTTCGGTATACTGGTCGGAAATCAAACGAGTGCATTCGAAGCCAGAACCGCAAGCTGTCATTGCGAGCGTTTTTTGCGAAGCTTTGCTTCGTACCTCGCAACCGCAAAGACCGCTCCTCGCTGTGGCGAGGCCCTCGCCACAGCGAGGCCCTCGCAATGACCCAATGCACTGAATTCATTTCCGCTCAGTATATTGTTAGCGAAACGATAGGCAGAGGAGTTGTTAAAAACAGGAAATCGGGTGGGCGCCCGTATCATGGCGCTCGCAGCCGGGTTCTCATCTCTGGAGTGGTTACCAAAGAGGCGCCCGACCACCCGATTCACTGATCTTCTTATACCACAATAACATACCCGCGTCAAATGCAGGCGGAGCTTAACGAATCACCCATCTACCACTACTGTCAGGAGGATCCCCATCAATCCACGGGTTGCTGTACTCGAACAAGCGCTCAATGACTTTTCCCTGGACGTACGCACGAACGCGTTGGCCGAGTTGGTCGCGCTGGCCGACCGCGGTGACATCCCGTGCGAGCCGGCGCAGGCCGCGGTCAACATGCACTGCCACACCTTCTTTTCGTTCAACGCCTACGGCTACTCCCCGGCGGCGCTGGCGTGGTTGGCGAAGCGCCGCGGCCTGGCGGCGATCGGCGTGGTGGACTTCGACGTGCTGGATGCGGTGGATGAATTCCTGGCGGCCTGCGATATGGCCAGCGTGCGCGGCAGCGCGGGCATCGAGACACGCGTTTTCGTGCCGGAGTTCGCCACGCGCGTCATCAACTCGCCGGGCGAGCCCGGCATCTACTACCACATGGGCATCGGGTTCGTGTCAGGTCAGGTGTCCGACCCGGCTGCGGCTGCGATCCTGGCTGACATGCGGGCGCGCGCCGAGCGGCGCAACCGGGAGATGCTGGTGCGCGTCAACGCGCATCTCGACCCGGTGAGCCTGGACTACGAGCGCGACGTGTTGCCCCTGACCCCGGCCGGCAACGCCACCGAGCGCCAGGGAAGGGGGAGGCAGGCTCCCCTCTCCTCGCAGGAGAGGGGTCGGGGGTGAGGTCCTTCTGGGCCGCCAAACTCGGCCTCCCCGCCGACCAGGTCGCGGCGACCATCGGCGACGACGCCAAATTCGCCAACTTGGTGCGCGCCAGGCTGATGAAGCGGGGCGGCGTCGGCTACGTCACCCCCAGCCCCGACTCCTTCCCGACGGTCGAGGCGTTCCACACCATGATCCTGGCCTGTGGCGCGCTGCCCTGCTTCACCTGGCTGGATGGCGCCTCCGAAGGCGAGCAGGCCATCGACGAGCTACTGGAATTGATGATCGACAAGGGCGCAGTCGCACTGAATATCATCCCGGATCGCAACTGGAACATCGCGGACCCGGCAGCGCGGGCGCTGAAGATCAGCAAGCTGTACGAGATCGTCGAGAAGGCCGGGGCGCTGGACCTGCCGCTGAACGTCGGCACCGAGATGAACGCTTACAGCCAGAAGCTGGTCGATGACTTCGACGCGCCCGAGCTCGCGCCGGTGCGGGGGGCGTTCCTGGACGGCGCGCACTTCATCTATGGCCACACGGTCATGCAGCGGGCGCTGGGGCTGGGCTATCAGAGCGACTGGGCGAAGCAGCGTCTGCCGACCCGCCGCGAGCGCAACGCGTTCTACACGGCGGTGGGTTACCGCGTGCTACCGGGCAGGACCGGCGTGGCCCGGCTCGGCCAACTCGACCCGGCGTTGACACCCGCGGAAATCCTGGCCGCGTTGTAGACCGTCCGGCGATGAAAGTGGCTCGCCGTTCCCGGGCGATTTAACCTGGTAATACGCTGACCACTCAGCGAAATCATCCGTGTGCTCGCCGTCGTCCAACAGCCCTTGTCTGTAAAGCGCGTATCGCGGTAGGACAGCCAGTTGCCCGCCTCCTTCCCGCCCAGATCCCGGCGTGCGGAATTACCGCACCGGGCTCTTCAGACAGTCTCGCCTTCGCACACGCAGTTGAACGCGTCGTAGTCGAAATCGGCCGCCACGCCCGGCCCGCCGCTGACCACGTCCGCGATCATGCGCGTCAGGCCCCGCTCCGCGCTGACCAGGTGCGCCAGTACATCGTGCGCCGTCCAGGGTGTGCCCTCGGCATAGAGCGGCGTGCGCCACTGCTCGGGCAGGAATGCCTCGAAGAACGCGACCAGGGCCGCGTCCTCGTCGCACAGCCGGGCGTTCAGA
>PHCA01000320.1:0-1398 GCA_002842085.1 Chloroflexi bacterium HGW-Chloroflexi-1 | reverse complement strand
GCGAACGGCGTCCGGCGCATATCCCCGGCGCTCCGGTCGGCCAGGAACGAGCAAGGGGTGACGCGGCCATCGGGCCAGACGGTGCAAATCCGCCGTCCGGCGGTGCAACCGTAGATGCCGCGCCGGTGCAAGATCGCCGGTGGCAGCTCGGCCATCAGACCGGTCAGCGCGCAGTCAACCTCCAGCGCCAGCGCGCCGCGCCAGGCGCTCAAGGTGGCGCGCAGGCGTTGCAAATCGGCGCGGCGCAACTGGTTGGCGTCGTACCAGGCCAGGCCATTCGGTTGTGGCATAACCGGCGGCTTGGGCCGCAGGATGGTAACGCGGCGTACGCCCAACATGTGCAGGTGGGCAAACAGTTCGGGCAGGTGAGGTAGTAACGCGTGCGTCACCAGGACGTTGACCCCGGCCTGCACCGTCGAATCGAGCAGGAGCCGCAGCGCCCGCACAGCAATTGAACTACGCTCCTCCCGCCTGTCATCCGGGCCGTTCCAACTGACGTTGACTCGGGCCACGCCGGCCCGTTCCAGGCGCCGGACAACGTCAGCCGTGAGTAACGTCCCGTTGGTCGTCAGGCTCGACACGATCCCCCGCTGGCGGGCGTAGGCCAGCAGGTCGTACAAGCCCTCGTACAGCAACGGCTCGCCGCCTCCCACGGCCAATTGGAAGACGTGCAGGTCGGCCCATTGGTCAATCAGCCCACGCCATTCGGTCGCTGTCAGCTCGGGGCCGGCGCCCTGGGGCGGGACGTAGCAACCGGGGCAGGACAGGTTGCAGCGGCCGGTGATCGCCAGGTGTACCGTCTCCGGCGCGGAGAGCGTTTGTCCCACCGGTTCGGGAGGCTCACCGCGGCAGCCGGTCGAAGGGCGTGGGCCATCGTCCGGCCAGGTCGGGGCAGAGGTGGGGGCGGGAGCACGGGCAGCACGGGCAGGGGCAAGCACGGGCAGGGGCAAGCACGGGCAGGGGCAGCACGGGCAGGGGCAAGCCCTGCCCCTACATGGATTGGGTACAAGAAGCCCAGGTGCACCAGTGGCGGCACCAGGTACGCCGCAGGGTGGTCGGCCGGGGGCAGCGGGCCGGGCGTCAAGTACGGCCGCAAGTAGCCGGCCAGCCGTCGCAGTACGGGCATGAAACTCTACCTCAAGAAATCATGCAGACCCAAGACAACTGAAGTCGTCACTACGAGCCATTTTCCTCCGCCGTGGCGCCGCGTCTCCTGACCGAGCCACCGTGGCTCGGTCAGGAGACCGGCCACAGCCAGCGATTCCCCGAAAAATTGAGAAGATACCACGATAAATCCAGTATACAACCAGGGTTTGCGGATGTCAAGCCCGATTTGACAAGGCCCCTGAACGGTGTTATACTGTACCTGTATGCACAAGTAGACAGGGTGACAGGGTG
>PHCA01000319.1 GCA_002842085.1 Chloroflexi bacterium HGW-Chloroflexi-1 | reverse complement strand
AGGGCTTTCCCGTCGTCGGCATTGACGTGGACGGCGGCAAGGTAGCCGCTTGGCAAGGTGGCTGCGCTGACTCGCGGCGAGTCGTATGTGCAGGATATTGCGTTGGGGCGGTTGGAAGGGATCAGGTTGCAGACCGAAAGGGCCGATTTTCGGCTAAAGTAGCGCGAGCCAACGTATGAATATGCAGCAGATGGACGATCTTCAGCGCCTGACTGCCTCCCAGGGTGTATTGCTTTACCGCCTGGTGGAATTGGGCTATCTGACGAGACGAACTGATCACCCGGCTTGTCAGGGAGCGTTTGACCAAGGCGCAGGAGTATCTGGCTTTTGCTGGGCAACTGGATGCCAGTGCAACATTGAACCTGCCGCATAGCGTGTCCCGCTGCTATTACGCTATGTATCACGCAGCACGGGCCGTGGTGCTGCACGTCCGGCGGGCCGATCCGGATGATCACGAGCGGCTGCCGGCGGCGTTGGGTCAGTGCCTCGGCCTGCCTTACGGAGATCTGCTCGGCCGATGGCGAGAAGCACGCAATCAGGTGGACTATTCGCCCTATCCGCCGGCCGATCTACGGCAACAGGCGCTGGCCGCGGTGAGCGATGCCGAATTGCTGTTGGCGGCGTGTCGCGAGGGTTTGCGGAAGCGGGGGGTGAGCCTATGAAGCTGCGAGAATTGACCGTGCCGTATGTGGTTCAGGAAGTGGATTACGGCGAGCTCCGCCGGGCGCTCGCGCAGGCCTTTGCCGAGGAGTACGGGCCAGCAGCAGTGCAGGATGTGCGGGTCGTGCACTTCAACCCGGATGTGATTGATGCGACAGTCGTGGTCCAAGCCCGGCAGCCGGCGATGGATGATTTGGCCTTGCACCTGAGCGAACTGTTCCGCCGCGAGGGCCTGCGGGTGGCCATTCGCGTCGCCGAGGCCCTGCAGCCCGCCCTGAGCGAAGTCGAAGGGTCGGCCGGCGGTCGTTGGTCGCTGGCGCTGGATCGCGGGATGTGAGAGCGTCACTGACCGTACAACAAGCGACGCTGGCCGGCGAGATCAACAGCGACATGCCGCGCTGGTGGGTGAACAAGGTAACTGATGCGCTGAATGAGGCGGGAAAGCCGGTGAAGGGGAGCCGAGTGCTGGTGCTGGGCGTGGCGTATCCCGCCAACCGCGCGCGGGACTACGCAAGCAGGACATTGACGACGTGCGCGAGTCGCCGGCGCTGGACATCATCGAATTGCTGCGAGCCAAGGGCGCGGACGTGCGGTATCACGACCCGTATGTGCCCAGCATCCACCACAATGGCTTCGAGATGACCGGCGAGGTTGACCTCTATGCGGCGCTGGCAGGGGCCGATTGCGCGGTGCTGGTGACACGGCCCTTCGGCTACGCTCAGGACAGGCACCGGGAGTATACCGGCCTGGATCCGCGGCAACTGAAGGCCGCAATGCGCACGCCGGCCCTGGTGGACGGCAGAAACGTCTTCGACGGTGGGAAGTGCCGGGCTGCAGGGATGATCTATCGGGCAGTGGGCAAAGGATAGCCGGGCAGACCTGAACCGGGCAGAGGACATGCATCCATGATAGTAAATCAACAAATACCTCCGGTCGCCGTTGTCGGCTGCGGCTACTGGGGCAAGAACCTGGTATAGGCCTTTCCGGATGAGGCAATTTTGCTCTCGGTGTGTTGGGACGGTTTGCTGACACAAAGACTACTTTTTCGCTTGAAAACCGTCGTAGACTGTACCGCTTGTGTCAGAACAAGAAAACGACAAAAACAGCGCCAAGTACCCCAAACCGGAAAGGTCTATATAATGGTGTGCCCAGAGAGTGGCTGGCGTTATCAGGAAGTGGAGTCGGGGATGCTCCGGTGTCTGGATTGGCCTGAAGATCGGCCACTACCTTAAGGAGTCTGCGCGCCTCGTCACAGAAAACGTGCGATCTCTCGCTCGAGGGGCGCGGGGAAGTCCCGAATGATCGCCCAATGGCTTCTGGGCAAGAATTCCTTCAGTTCTCTCTGGAAGTCAATTCTCGATTGCCTGGTCGTT
>PHCA01000020.1 GCA_002842085.1 Chloroflexi bacterium HGW-Chloroflexi-1 | reverse complement strand
GTGGCCCGGCGCGCGCTGGCGGAGGCCACGCGCTATGCTCAGGAGCGGCAGGCGTTCGGTAAGCCGCTCATCGCGCAGCAGGGTATCAGTTTTATGTTGGCGGACATGGCGCTGCAGATCGAGGCGGCCCGGCTGTTGGTTCACAAGGCGGCCTGGCTGGTGGACCACGGCCGTGACAACGTGATGGTGGCGGCATCGGCCAAGGCGTTTGCGGCCGACATGTGCATGCAGGTGACCACCAATGCGGTGCAGGTCTTCGGCGGCTACGGCTATAGCCAGGAGTACCCGGTGGAAAAGCTGATGCGCGACGCCAAGATCTACCAGATCTACGAGGGTACCAGCCAGATCCAGCGGGTGATCATCGCCCGGGAGTTGGGCAAAGGTTAGCCGAATGGCCGCGTGAACTGTAACCGAAAGTGATCTCCGGGGTGGCTGTGGCCGGTCTGTGACTGAGCCACGGGTGGCTCGGTCACAGACCGGCCACAGCGCGGATCTCCCCCCGAGAAATTGAGAGGATACGCGTGAACTGTAACCAAAAGCGATCATGCGCGCTCTAACCCGGTGAAGCGTTTGTCACCGTACCATGAAGGAGGAGCAAATGGCATTACTCAATGAGGCGATCCGCAAGGACGTTGGCGCCATGCTGGCGGACCTCGTGAGCCCTGTGACCCTTAAAGTGTTCACGCAAGAGATGGAGTGCCAGTATTGCAAGGAAACGCGCGAGCTGGTTGAAGATGTCTCATCCCTCTCGGACAAGCTCTCGATGGAGGTGTACGATTTCGAGGCGGACCAGGCGGTCGCCGATCAGTTCGGGATCGACAAGATCCCGGCCATCGCGGTCGTCGGGGCCAAGGACTACGGCATCCGGCTGTTCGGCATCCCATCCGGCTATGAGTTCGGCACCCTGATCGAGGACATCAAGCTGGTTTCGGAAGGAGATTCCGGCCTTTCACCTGAGACTCGAGCGGTGGTCGCGAAGCTCGATAAGCCGGTGAAGATCCAGGTCTTCATCACGCCGACCTGCCCCTACTGCCCGCGGGCCGTGATGCTGGCCCATCAATTGGCCGTAGAGAGCGATCTGATCCGCGGCGACATGGTGGAGGTTGTCGAGTTCCCCCACCTGGGCAACAAGTACCAGGTGATGGGCGTACCGCGCACCGTCATCGACGAGACGATCCACATCGAGGGCGCGGTACCCGAGCCGATGCTGATGCGGGAATTCGCCAAACTGTTGCAGTAGCTGTATCTTCTCAATTTGTAGGGGCGCACCCTTGCGGTCGCCCTGGCAGGCAGGCGTAAGGCCGTGCCCCTACCCCGGATGATTGAGAAGACACCAGTAGCTATCTCCGGCAGTGGATTATGAGAAGCTAGTAGCGGCATGGTGCGCGTTATTGACGGTTCAAGCGAAGCCTACCTGTACCCCGCCGACTACTTCGAGCCACTGCTAATCAAAGGCGGTGCCAGACCGGCCAATCGCCAGGTCACTATCCATCCGGATGAGATCACGAAGGGGATCTTGCACGCCGAGGCGCTGGCTGCCAGGAAGTCCATCAGCGCGCTGCTGAGGGAGTGGATTGACGAGCGGCTGGACCTGCCCGCAGGCACGGACTGACCGCAGACCCATTGGAGGGACAACCAGAGGAAAATATGACAACGAATCCGCCGGATTGACCGAATCCGATTCGTTTCATCCTCCTGATGTAAACGTCGCTGAACGTCATTGTCGTCCGCGAGTACAAACAAAAAGGCCTCCGAAGTGCGCGAGATATAGCCCCAAACAGAGCGCCTCGGCCTGACCAAGCCAAGACGAGGCACTTTGCTGCATCAATTCGCTCTCCCATTCCCCCACTCCCCCATCCGTTTATCCGTTTCTATCCGTTGCCTCCCCCACTCTCATCAAATCCAGTGCTGTTCCTTCGCAAAATGCGTCAGCTCATCCCGGAACTGCGGCGCGGCGATGTCGATCAACGCCTTCACCCGCTGGCGGATGGTCTTGGCGTGTAGATCGGCCACGCCGTACTCAGTGACGATGTAGTGCACGTGATTGCGGGTGGTGACCACCCCGGCGCCCGGTTTGAGCATGGGGACGATCCGGCTGATGACGCCATCCTTGGCCGTGGACGGCAGCGCAATGATCGGCAGCCCACCGGGTGAGCGGGACGCGCCGTAGATGAAATCGAGCTGGCCCCCGACTCCGCTGTAAAACTGCGGGCCAATGGAATCGGCGCACACCTGCCCGGTCAGATCCACCTCCAGCGCCGAGTTCATGGCCACCTGCTTGCTGTTCTGGGCGATGACGAACGGGTCGTTGATATAATCCTGGGGGTGGAACTCGAACAGCGGATTGTTGTCCATGTAGTCGTACAGCCGCTGCGACCCCAGCGCGAACCCGGCGATGATCTTGCCGCGATGGAGCGTCTTGGCCGCGTTGGTGATCACGCCAGTCTCGACCAGGTCGATCACCCCGTCGGAGAAGAGCTCCGTGTGCACGCCCAGGTCCCGCTTATCCCGCAGATAGAGCAGCACCGCGTCCGGGATCTCGCCGATGCCCATTTGCATGGTCGCGCCGTCCGGGATCAGCTCGGCGATGAAACTGGCGATCTTCTTTTGCAGCTCGCCGGGCGAACCCATCGGCACCTCGACGATGGGATAGCTGACCGGGACGATGTGGGTCAGCCGGCCGACGTGAATGAAGCTGTCGCCCAGGGCACGGGGCATGCGGTCATTGACCTCAGCGATCACGATTCTGGCCGCTTCGGCCGCGGGTTTGGTCAGCCCCACCTCGACGCCGAAGGTGCAGAACCCGTGTTCGTCGGGTGGGGAACAGTGGATCATCGCCACGTCCGGTCGCAGCAGGTTCGGGTCGCGCAGCGCGTGGGGGATCTGGCTGAGCAGGATCGGGGTGAAGTCGGCCCGGCCTTCGTTGACGGCCTTGCGGACGTTGGCGCTGATGAAGAGGGAGTTCACCTGGATGTGCCCGGCCATCCTCGGCTCGACATACTCGGCCGGACCGATGGTCAGGACCTGGACGATCTCGACCTCCTCTAACTCGGGGGCCCGGCGCACCAGCGCGGCCAGCAATTCCTTGGGCACGCTGCAGTTGCCGGTCATGAAGAGCCGGTTGTGGGATTGGATCGCCTGTACGGCCTCGTCGGCGGAGCAGAGCTTGCTGTGGTAGATCTGTTGCCAGCTCATGCCGCACCTCCCAACGATTCGCGCAGCGCCGGGTGCACAATCTGGCCATCGTGGGTGTTCAGTCCATGGCGCAGCGCCGGATCATCCGCCAGCGCCCGCTCCAGTCCCTGCTCGGCGATCTTCAAGATGTAGGGCCAGGCGGCGTTGTTGAAGGCGTGCGTCATCGTGCGGGCGACCACGCCGGTCATGTTGGGCACGCAGTAGTGGATCACGCCTTCCTCGATGTAGGTCGGGCTTTGATAGGTGGTGGGGTGGCTGGTTTCCACGCACCCGCCCTGGTCGATGGAGATGTCCATGATCACCGAGCGGGGCTTCATGGCCCTGACCATCTCGCGGGTCACGACGATCGGCGTGCGCGCGCCTGGGATCAACACCGCGCCTACCAGCACGTCCGCGCGCTGCACCGCCTTGGCGATGTTGAAGTCGTAGGCCACGATAGTGTGGGCGTTACAGCCGCTCTCCTCCACCTGTTGCAGCTTGTGGAGGTCGGTATCCAGGACGTATACGGTCGTGCCCATCGCCTTGAACATCTTCGCCGCGTTGCTCCCGACCATCCCCGCACCGAGGATGACCACGTTGGCCGGCGGCACCCCCGGCACGCCCCCCAACAAGATGCCGTGCCCCCCGCTGTTGTTTTGTAACAATTGCGCGGCAATCGGTGCGATCATCCGGCCGGCGATCTGGCTGGCCACCGATAACACGGGCAGATGGCCGTCCGCGGTCTGGATCGTCTCGTAGGCGATGGCCGCGACCTGGCGTTCGAGCAGGATTTCGATCTTCGCCGGGTGGGACACCGCCAGGTGCAGGAAGCCGCACAGGATGTGCCCCTCTTGCAGCAACTCGAACTCGGCCGGGGTCGGCCGCGAGACCGATAGGATCAACTGGCCCCGGCCGTAGATCTCCTCGGTGGCATAGACGATCTGGGCGCCGGCCTGCCGATAGCGTTCGTCGTCGAAGCCGCTGCCCTGCCCGGCGCCGCTCTCCACGTAGCAGCGATGCCCCAGGTCCGTCAGGATCTTCACCCCCATCGGGGTGAGCCCGATCCGGTAGTCGAATGGGCGTTTCTGTTTGGGGATGCCGATGTCCATGTGGATCCTCCTCGTTGAGTGTAGTGGTTGAATGGGATCAGATGGGCACAGGAGCTGGAATTGGATCTCCAAATTCGTGCGCCGTGTCAATCCAGAGCTGGATAGCATCATTCACATTCGCGAGCGCAGCCGTTGGCGTATCACCGTGCGCCATACAACCGGGCAACTCAGGCACTTCAGCAATGTAAACCCGATCCACGTCACTCCAAGAGATCATGATCTTGTATTGATACATCACACGCCACCTCCCAATTCGTATTTCGAGAGCGTATTCCTGACCTGGCGCACCTGATAGACCTTGGCCTTCCCGTCATCGCGCTGCAAATTGATCTTTTCCGTGACATCGGTTTTCCTGAAGATATGATGACTGCCCCGCACACGCTCCACAAATCCCAAATGTCGCAACAAACCACAGAGGTCATCAAATGCTATATTCGCATCGGACGATCCACTCAGCACTTGCCGCAAGATCCTGTCATACTTGCTCATAGCGCCAACCCAGTCTATCTTGTATCGTTGTTTGCTGCCGTTCGTCAAGCTGGTGACCGGCTCTGGCCAGCCACTGGTCCAACTCCACCCGCACAGCCTCCGCATCGGCCGGCAGTTCCACCGGAGGGTTGCGGCGCCGGGCAACCACGTCTGCCAGGGCGCCTTCGTGATAGCCGACCTTGAAGTCGGTGAACTTCAGGCCGTGGGCCGTGGAGATGACCACGACGCGCTGGCCCGGCTCGATGACGCCGCGGCGGGCCAGTTTGGCCGTGACGGCCAGGGCCACACCGGTGTGCGGGCACGCGTAGAGCCCGGCCCGATCGGCCAGGGCGGCCGCGTCGGCCAGCTCGTCCTCGCTGGCCTGCTCGACCACGCCGTCGAACTGACGCAGCGCAGCTACCGCTTTCTCGTAGCTCACCGGGTCACCGATACGGATGGCCGAGGCCGCGGTCGCGCCGGCGGTCACCGGCTCGAAACGCTGGAAGCCGGTCTGATATGCCTGATAGAGCGGATTGGCCAGCTCGGCCTGGGCCGCGGCCAGCCGCGGCAGCCGGTCGATGACGCCCAGCTCGTAGGCCAACGCCAGCCCCTTGGCCAGCGCCGAGATGTTGCCCAGGTTGCCCGCGGGCAGCACGATCCAGTCCGGGACCTGCCAGCCGAGCTGCTGGGCGATCTCGATGCCGACCGTCTTCTGACCCTCGACGCGCAGCGAGTTCATGGAGTTGGCCAGGTAGATCGACCTGTCCCGGGTCACCTCCTTGACGATGCGCATACAGCCGTCGAAGTCGGTGTCCAGCGCGAGCACGTGCGCGGCGTTGGCGATCGGTTGGATCAGTTGTGCGGTGCTGATCTTGCCCCGCGGCAGGAACACGATCGCCGGGATCCCCGCGGCCGCGGCGTAGGCGGCCAGCGCGGCCGAAGTGTCACCGGTGGAGGCGCAGGCCACCGCTCGGACGGGGTTGAGCCCATCCGCCATCATCTGGGCCACCGCGCTCACCAGCACGGTCATGCCCAGGTCCTTGAAGGAACCGGTGTGGCTGACCCCGCATTGCTTGACCCACAGATCGTCTAGCCCCAAACTGCTGGCCAGCCGAGGCGCCGGCAGCAGCGGCGTAAAGCCTTCGCCCAGGGTGACGATGTTTTCCGGGCGGAGTTGCGGGAGGACCCATTCCCATTTGCTCCAAACGCCGGAAGCGGGTATTGGGTATTGGGTATTTGCGCCAACGCGCGCGCGGCCGGTGAACAGCTCGCGCCACTCGGAGCTGGAACGCTCGGCCAGCGCGGCCGCGTCGTGGACGACTTCGAGCAGGCCACCGCACGCGGGGCAGCGGTAGATCACGTCGAAAACGTCGTAGCGGCCAGGGCAGCCGCGAACGCATTGGTACCAGGCAGAAAGGAGCACGATCGGCCTCGATGAAAGTGGACACCTGTCCTCACCGGCAGGTGCGGGATAAACGGATGCGTCCGCCGCGAAGCGTAGCATGCCATAGATGATATGAGAGCGAATCTGAGGGATTGACCGAATCCTCACGCGGCGGCGGGGTAATTCGGTTCATCCGGCAGATTCGTTGTCATATCCGGCGATTACGTTGCCGCAAACGTGGTTGTACCGATGTCGAAGCAGGAGGGACGTGGCCGCGGTCGTAGGGAATCATCGCGCCACCCACGCGGAGGGAATGCGTGCCCGACGGGGCGCTTCCGGCGCCACCCATTCGATGTAGCACGGCACTGGGCCTGACGTCTCCAATACCGTGTCCAGCACCGCCATCTTGTCGTCACCCGCGGCGATCACCTGGCCCTGGTAAATGGCAACCGCGCGGCCGCCGTATTGGTCATGCAAAGCCGGTTTCAGCCGTTCGAAGGCGGCGACTTCACGCTCGAATTCGGCCGGAACGGAAAGTGAGCCCAATGCCGGTTGTGTTTCTTGGTTCATGTGTTTCCTCCGGGCAGATCAGCCAGGCCAAGTATACCGCCTCCTGACAACAAAGACAAACCAGCAACCCCCTCGCATTTGGAGTAACTGCTCAGGCATAGAACCCTTGCGAAGGTTTGTGAACAGATTTCAGGCCGGAAGTGCCCTCGTCAGCCAAGAATCGCTCTATCGGTACGGCTATTCGCAACCTTCGCAAGGGTGGCTGAGTAGTTACCATTTGGATCATACGAAAGGTCCTAACTTCCTTTTTTGACAGCGCCACACATCTGTGCTACACTCCCACTCGTCAAAGATGGCGGGCGGTCCATCGGTCACCTGACCGGAAGCATAGCAGCGTTCGGAGTTCTTTCGTGGCGAACAGCCTTCGATTTCCTCGTCGTCGTATCTCTGGAGCGGGTTAGCACCCGGTCGGAGGTTGTTACGCGAGCCGAACGTCTAAGACAGATCCAGGCAAACCAGCACCCAGACCCCGGGTGCTGGTTTTTTGTTGGGCTCACAATGGAGCATGTGTCATGATCAGAATCGGGATTGTCGGCGCGACCGGGTACACCGGGCTGGAATTGCTCAAACTGCTCGAACACCATCCCGCGGCGGAGATCGCCTGGCTGACCTCGGAGAATTCGGCCGGCCAGCTTTTCGGCGACGTCTTCCCCGTACCGCCCGCCTTGGGGCGCCATCGGCTGGTGGCCTCGGCGGATGCGGACCTGGCGGCCGCGGACCTGGTTTTCTGTTGCCTGCCACACGCCGCGTCCCAGGCTCAAGTGGCCGCGGCCCGGGCGGCCGGCGCCAGGGTTGTGGATCTCAGCGCCGACTTCCGGCTGCACGACGCCGAAACTTACGAACGCTGGTACGGTGTCCCGCACGCCCAGCGCGAGCTGCTGGCCCGGGCGGTCTACGGGCTGCCCGAGCTGCATCGGGCCGAGATCGCGCGCGCCGATCTGGTCGCCAACCCCGGCTGCTACCCGACCAGCGTAATCCTGGGGCTGGCGCCGTTGGCCCGGGCCGGCTGGCTCTCCGGCACGGTGATCGCCGACAGCAAGTCGGGGGTTTCGGGCGCGGGCCGCAAACCTGCGCTGAAGACCCATTTTGTCGAGGCCAACGAGAACCTCAGCCCGTACAGCATTGGGCGGGCGCACCGGCATTTGGTGGAGATGGAGCAGGAGCTGCGGATGGCAGATGGCGGATGGCAGATGGCAGATGGCAGATGGCAAATCGCCAATACCCAATACCCAATACCTGATACCCAATACCCAATCTCCGTACCCCAATGGCAACTGATCTTTTCGCCGCACCTGGCGCCGGTGAGCCGGGGGATGCTCTCGACGATCTACGTGACTCTGCCGGAGGACGCGACCGAGGCGGCGGTGCGGGAGCGATACGCGGCGCTGTACACCGGCGAGCCGTTTGTCTACCTGCTGCCGGCGGGGCAGGTCGCCACGTTTGGCCACACCGTCCACACGAACTACTGCGCCATCGGCCTGACCTTCGTGCCGGACGCGCACGTGTTGATCGTCACCTCGAGCATCGACAACCTGGTGAAGGGCGCGTCGGGGCAAGCGGTGCAGAATATGAATATCATGTTTGGGGTAGCGGAGACAATGGGGGTGGGGTAACGGGTAACGAGTAACGAGTCCGGAGCACACACATGCACACAACCGACAAACCCATCCTGGTCCTGAAAATCGGCGGCAACCAGGTCGAAGACAAGGCTTTCCTGGCCGGGTTCGTGGAGACGGTGCGGGGTCTGCTGGCCGAATACGCTGTAGTCGTGGTGCACGGCGGTGGCAAAGAGATCACCGACCTGCACACGCAGTTGGGGGTCGCGTTCGAGACGGTGGAGGGGTTACGCGCGACCAGCGATGAGAGCCAGCGCCTGGTGAAGATGGCGCTGAAGGGGATCGTCAACACGCGGCTGGTGCGCTGGCTGGTCAACGGCGGCGTGGACGCGATCGGGCTCAGCGGCGTGGACATGGGATTGGTGCGGGTTGCGCCACTGACCGTGAACGGCAAGAGCCTGGGGCGGGTGGGCCGGGTGACCCGCGTCGATGCCGAGGCGCTGTTTCAACTTATCGACTTGGATCTGGTACCCGTGGTGTCACCGATCTCGCTGGGCGAAGATGGCCTGACCTACAACGTCAACGCCGACCACGTGGCCGCGGGGGTGGCCCGGGCGGTCGAGGCGAGCAAGCTGATCTTCGTCAGCAACGTGCCGGGGGTCCAGGTGGCGGGCCGCACCGTACGGGCGTTGACCGTGGCCCAGATCGAGGGGCTGATCGCCGACGGCAGCATCACCGGCGGCATGATCCCCAAGGTGCGCTCGGCCACCGAGGCGGTCGCCAGCGGCGTGCACCAGGCCGTCATCACGGATTTGGATGGGTTGGCGCGTGGGGAAGGGACGGCGGTGATTCGGGATGTGTAGTCCGTGCTCTGTATGGCAAGATCAGGTATTGGGTATCAGGTATTCGGTGCGCGTGATCCGTCAGGCGGTGTCTGCCACATCTCGTAATACCCAATACCTGATACCCTGATACCCGATATCCATCAAGCTTCTTACGTGTGGAGACTAATCCATGACCACAAACGACATCATTGATCTTGAACAACAATACGTCCTCGGCACCTATACCCGCGCGCCGTTTGTGCTCGACCACGGCCAGGGCTGCTGGGTTTACGACACCGACGGCAATGCCTACCTGGATTGCGTGGCCGGGATCGCGGTCAACGCGCTGGGCTATGGCGACCCGGCGCTGATCGCCGCGTTGACGCAACAGGCCAACACTCTGTGGCACGTCTCCAATCTCTACCACACGGCCCCCCACGCCCGTTTGGCCCGCCAGCTCTGTGAAACCAGCTTCGCCAACCGGGTCTTCTTCTGCAATTCAGGCGCCGAGGCCAACGAGGGCGCGTTCAAGTTCGCCCGCAAGTGGGCGATGGACCAATACGGGCCTGAGAAGCACGCCATCGTTGCCTTCACCGGAGCTTTTCACGGCCGCACTTTCGGCGCACTGGCCGCGACCCCGCGCGAGAAGTACCAGGCGCCGTTCCGGCCATTGCTGCCAGGGGTGCGCATCGCGCCGTTCAACGACCTGGCGGGCACGGCCGGGATCATGGGGGACGATGTGTGCGCGGTGGTCGTCGAACCGGTGCAGGGCGAAGGCGGTGTGCATCCGGCCAACCCCGACTTCCTGCACGGACTGCGCGACCTGTGCGCCCGGCACAACGCGCTGTTGATCTTCGACGAGGTGCAGTGTGGGTTGGGCCGCACCGGGACCCTCTGGGCGTACCAGGGCTACGGCGTGACACCCGACCTGTTGACGACGGCCAAGCCGTTGGCCGGCGGGCTGCCGATGGGCGCCGTGCTGATGACGGCGCGCGTGGCCGACGTGATGCATCCCGGCGATCACGGCAGCACCTTCGCCGGCTCCCCCTTGGTCGCGTCTGTGGCCGAAGCGGTGCTGGCGCGCGTGGCCGAGCCGGCCTTTCTGGCGGATGTGACGGCCCAGGGCGCGTATCTGAAAAAGCGGCTGGAGGAGCTCGACACGCCGCACATCACGGACGTGCGTGGTCGGGGGCTGATGATGGGTCTGGACCTGGATGTGCCGGCCGCGGACGTGGTGAACGCCGGCTATCGACACGGCCTGCTGCTGGTGGCGGCCGGCCCGAACACGCTGCGCCTGGTTCCCCCGCTGGTCATCTCGGCCGCGGAGATCGATCTGCTCATCGAGCGGCTGAGCGCGATTTTTCAGGAATTGTAGGCATTGGTAGGCATGAGCATCGACATCCGACCGGCCACTACGACCGATATTGAAGGTGTCTTGACGATCATCAACCGCTATGCTGAAGAGAATCTGATGCTGCCGCGCACCGCGGCTCAGATCCAGCGGGTGCTGTCTCGGTTCCTGGTTGCCGAGGCCGACGGGCAGATTGTGGGCTGTGGTTCGCTGGTGGAGCTGACGCCGCGCCTGGTGGAGCTGCGCTCTCTCGCTGTGGTGCCTGAGCTGCGCGGAACCGGGCTGGGCCGGCAGTTGGTGGAGGCGTTGGTCGCCCAGGCACGTGAAATCGGCTACGAGCAGCTCTGCGCGCTGACGCTCAACGAGGGCTTCTTCAACCGGCTGGGGTTCCCGACCGTGGACCGCTGGGATCTTTCGCCCAAGATCTGGCACGAGTGCATCTACTGCCCCAAGCTCGCTGCCTGCGACGAGATCCCCGTACTGATGAACCTGACCGAAGGGGAGATTGCCTTGGATACTCGTACTGGACAAGATGACCGGGTGAGACGGATTGCGGATTGCGGATTGCGGATTGCGGATTGCCATTTGCCATTTGCCAGGCAATAAGCCGCCATCTGCCATCCGCCGATCCTTCGACAGGCCCTTCGACAAGCTCAGGACGCTGCTCAGGAGGGGCCTCAGGACACGGTTCAGGACAGTTACTCATGCCGCGGGCGGCGCCACGGCCGATGAAAGTGGTGGCTCGGTCGCAGACCGGCCACAGCAAGGACCAATCTACCAATCTACCAATCTACCAATCTACCAGGAGTCAACCCATGTTCCCTACGAAGAAGAGCGTCAACAAAGTCGTGCTCGCCTATTCGGGCGGGCTCGATACATCGGTGATCGTCCCGTGGCTGGTCGAGAATTACGGTTGCGAGGTGGTTTGCTTTTGCGCCAACCTGGGCCAGGAGGAAGAGTTGTCCGGGCTCGAGGAAAAGGCGCTGAAGTCCGGCGCGAGCAAAGTGTACATTGAAGACCTGCGTGAAGAGTTCATCACCGGTTACATCTACCCCACCTTGATGGCCGGCGCGGTCTACGAGCGTGACTATCTCTTGGGGACCAGCTTTGCCAGGCCGTTGATCGCCAGGCGCATGGTCGAAATTGCCGAGATGGAGGGTGCGGACGCGGTCGCTCACGGCGCAACCGGCAAGGGCAACGACCAGGTGCGCTTCGAGCTCACTGCCATGGCGCTCAACCCCAAGCTGACGATCATCGCGCCCTGGCGCGAGTGGCACATCCGCAGCCGGGAAGACGCTCTGAAATATGCCGCCGAGCACAACGTCCCCGTCTCGGCCACCCTCAAGTCGATCTACAGCCGGGACCGCAACCTGTGGCACCTGAGCCACGAAGGCGGCGGGTTGGAGAACCCATGGAACGAGCCACAGGACGACATGTACGTGCTCACCGAGACCCCGGAAAGCGCGCCCGATGCGCCGGAGTACGTGGAGGTCTACTTCGAGCAGGGTGTGCCCAAGGGGGTCAACGGTGTGGCGCTGGGACCGATCGCTCTGCTGGAAATCTTGAACGAGCTGGGCGGCAAACACGGTGCGGGCCGGGCCGACATCGTCGAGAACCGGCTGGTCGGTATGAAGTCGCGCGGGGTCTATGAGACCCCGGGCGGCGCCATCCTCTACCGGGCGCACGAGGGACTGGAACAGCTCTGCCTGGATAAACAGACCCTCCAGTACAAGCAGGTGATCGCGCTCAAGTACGCCGAGTTGGTGTACAACGGCATGTGGTTCACCCCGTTGCGGGATGCGTTGGACGCCTTCGTCGCCGTGACCCAGCAGCGCGTGACGGGCACGTCTCGGTTGAAGTTGTTCAAGGGGAGCGTGACCCTGGTCGGCCGCAAGTCGCCCTACAGCCTCTACCGCGAGGACTATGCGACCTTCGGTGAGGAGGATGTCTACAACCAGACGGACGCCGAAGGGTTCATCAAGCTGTTCGGGTTGCCGTTGAAGGTCGCGGCCATGCTGGACATCGAGGGCGGCGGCGCCAGCAAGTACCGCGCGCCGGACTACACGGTGTTCAAGCGGGACTAAACCAGGTATTGGGTATTGGGTATTGGTGCCCAATACCCAATACCCAATACCCCGTCACTCCTGGAGGCGCCCATGTCCAACCAGCTTCCTTTTGGATTCACCTTCGCCGGCGTCGCGTGTGGCCTGAAGAAGACCGGCGCGCTGGATCTGGCGCTGATCGTCAGCGACCGGCCTTGCGCGGCCGCGGCGACTTTCACGCGCAACCGGTTCCCGGCCGCACCGGTGCTGTATGATCGAGCATTACTGGCTGAGAACCCGGCCGGGCTGCGCGCGGTCGCGATCAACGCCGGCATCGCCAACGCCTGCACGGGTGAAGCCGGTCTGGCCGACGCCGCGGCGATGGCGGCCGCGGTTGAAGCGACGTTGAGCTTGCCGCCCCGATCTTGTGCGGTGATGTCCACGGGCGTTATCGGCCCGCGCCTGCCGCTGGCGAAGATCAAAGATGGCCTGAACCAGGCGACCCCGGCGCTTTCGCCGGAGGGCTGGGAAGCCGCTTCCCGCGCGATCATGACCACCGACACGCGTCCCAAGACCGCTTTCCGGCAGGTCGACGGGTGCGGCATTTGGGGCATGGCTAAGGGCGCGGGGATGATCCACCCGAACATGGCGACGATGTTATCGGTCATCGTGACCGACGCGGCCGTGGCGCCGGTGGTCCTGGCCGACGCGTTGCGCGCGGCCGTAGAGGTCAGCTTCAACGCCATCAGCGTGGACGGTGACACCAGCACCAACGATACTGTGCTGGTGTTGGCGAACGGGGCCTCAGAAACCCGTTTTCTCCGAGAAAACGGGTTTCTTGCCGCCTTGACCGATCTGTGCACCGACCTGGCCCAGCAGATCGTCCGCGACGGCGAGGGCGCGACGAAGTTCATCACCGTACGCGTGACCGGCGCGGCCTCAGACGCTGACGCCCGGCTGGCGGCCAAGGCGGTGGCGAATTCGCCGCTGGTCAAGACCGCGTTCTACGGCGGCGACGCCAACTGGGGGCGCATCCTGGCCGCGGTCGGCTATTCGGGCGCGGAGGTGGACCCGGCGCGGACCGACCTGTGGATCGTGGCGGGAACGTTGGGGGGCGTAGGGGCGGGTCTTGCACCCGCCCAGGGCGACCGCAAGGGATCGCCCCTACAACTGGTTCAGGGCGGTCAGCCGCCGGCGTACTCCGAGGCAACCGCCAGCGCGATCTTCGCCGCGTCGGAGATCACGGTCACGGTCGCGCTGGGTCTCGGCGCCGGGCAGGCTATCGTCTGGACGTGCGATCTGAGCCACGAGTATGTGGACATCAACGGGCATTATCGGACATAGGCTGGAAGGTACAGAGTTTTGCGCCGCTACTTGTCATTCCTTTGACAAGCTCAGGACACCGTCTGAACGGCTCAGCCCGGAGAGCTCCGGAATGACGCCAAGACAGTTGCGGATTCAAGTTGTCGAACAAAAGATCATCCTGGAGCCGCTAGTAACCACTTCGCCGATAGACGCGCTCTATGGCCGATTCGCGGGCTACGATTTGCTCGGTGACCTGGAGCGGGAACACCAACGAGAGATCGAGAATGAGGGGGCAATTCGTTCTTTGGTTTCCGGTGACCCTGAACTCGACCAACTCCACGGTCGGATCGAGATCGAAAAGCTGCGCCGCGACGAGTAGGGATCTGTCGCGGCCTTCCTCTATTCAACATCTGACATCCAACGTCGAGGTAACCTATGTCCCCACTTTGGGGTGGCCGGTTCGCCGGCCAGACTGATCCACTCATGGCGCGGTTCAACGCGTCGTTGCCGTTCGACTGGCGGCTGTGGGACGCCGATATCACCGGCTCGGTGGCCTGGGCGGCCGCGATCCGGCGCGCCGGGCTGCTGACCGAAGACGAGCGGGACCAGATCATCCGGGGTTTGGAGGCGGTCCGGGACGAGATCGCCGCGGACCCGCACGCCGCGTTCGTGGATGCGGCCGACGAGGACATCCACAGCTTCGTCGAGCGCCGGTTGACCGAACGGATCGGGGCGGTGGCGGGCAAGCTGCACACCGGCCGCAGCCGCAACGATCAGGTCGCCACCGATGTCCGACTGTGGCTGCGCGAAAGAACCATCGGACGCGGACAAACGCGGACAAACGCGGAGAAAAATGAGAATCCGCGTTCATCCGCGTCCGTCCGCGTCCCGTTTTTGAGCACAGCGGAAACGACCGTCTCATTGGATAGCGCCTTGACTGATCTGATCCGCGCCGCCGCCGATCGCGCCGAGGCCGAGATCGCCGTGCTGATGCCGGGTTACACACATCTCCAGCCGGCGCAACCCGTGCGCTGGAGCCACTGGCTGCTGAGCCACGCGTGGGCCTGGCAACGCGATCGTGGGCGGCTGGCCGACCTGGCTCGCCGCGCCGACATGCTTCCGTTGGGCTCCGGCGCGTTGGCGGGCTGTCCCTTTGTGATCGACCGCGCCGCGTTAGCCGCCGACCTGGGCTTTGCCGCGGTCAGCCCGAACAGCCTGGACGCGGTCAGCGACCGTGATTTCGTGGCCGAGTTCCTCTTTTGGGCCGCGCTGTTGGGGGTGCACCTCAGCCGGTGGGCCGAAGACCTGATCCTGTGGAGCAGCCGCGAGTTCGGGTTCGTGACCCTGGCGGACGCGTATAGCACTGGCTCCAGCCTGATGCCGCAGAAGAAGAATCCCGACTCTCTGGAACTGCTGCGCGGGAAGGCTGGCCGTCTCCACGGGGACCTGGTGGGGTTGCTGACCACGTTGAAGGGGTTGCCCAGCGCCTACAACAAGGACTTGCAGGAGGACAAAGAGCCGCTTTTCGACGCCGCCGATACCCTGGCGCTGACGCTACCTGTGGCCCAGGGCGTGCTGGAGACGTTGACCATCCACCCCAACCGGATGCAGGCGGCGCTGGGGGACGAATTGCTGGCCACCGATCTGGCCGATGCGCTGGTGCGCGCCGGCGTGCCGTTCCGTCAGAGCCATCACCTGGTGGGGCGGGCGGTACAGCGGGCCGAGGCGCTGGGCTGCGCGCTGCGCGCGCTGCCGTTGGCCGAGCTGCAGGCGATCAGCCCGCACTTCGACGCGGAAATGACCGCGGTCTGGGACTGCGAGCGGTCGGTCGAACAGCGCGCCGCGATTGGCGGTACCGCACGGCTGGCAGTGCGGGCGCAAATCGCGGCCTTGCGGGATCTGCTGCGATAAGAAACCGGGTTTCTGTGGAGAAACCCCCTGAGATCCCCGAGAGGTTATGCTCCGCAGCCGTTACCCTGACGGTGAGCAGTTATACTCGGGCGCCAATTTGACACTAAGGGCCTTCCCGGATATACTAACCTTCGCCCAAGGGGCTGTAGCTCATCTGGGAGAGCGCTACAATCGCACTGTAGAGGTAAGGGGTTCGAGTCCCCTCAGCTCCACTGGGTTACCAACTGGATAGGCCGGTGATGAACGGAAGTAGTAAGCCAGTTCCACAGAGAGCGGGGAGGGAGTGGAACCCCCGCAGGTGGTATGGGACCCACCATTGAGGCTGAACTCGTCCGGGAGCTGCGCAGGTGAAACGTCGGGCCCTGGCCCGCTCTAGCCTGCGCCGGGTTGGCCCGATACAGCACGCACCGAGTGGTCGGCTCAAATCCGGGGCTGTAGCTCAATTGGGAGAGCGCTTGAATGGCATTCAAGAGGTAAGGGGTTCGAATCCCCTCAGCTCCACTCACCGGCAACCAGGGTGGTACCGCGGAGTCCCCTTCGTCCCTGTGGCGAAGGGGATTTTTCGTTTATGGGAGACGAAATTTTCATGGCAGACAAATACATTTCCCAAGATATCGAACCGAAGTGGCAGAAGCTGTGGGCAGAAAGTGGCCTGTATACCACGCGTCAGGACCCGGAGCGACCCAAGTTCTATTTCCTGACCATGCTGCCCTATCCGTCCGGCGATCTGCACATCGGTCACTGGTACGCGATGACGCCGTCCGACGCAGCCGCGCGTTATCGGCGGATGAAGGGGTATAACGTTTTCTTCCCCATCGGCTTCGACGCGTTCGGGCTGCCGGCTGAGGGCGCGGCTATCAAGCATGGCATTCATCCCTACACCTGGACGATGACCAACATCGAGCGGATGCGGGGGCAACTGCGCAGTATGGGCGCCATGTGGGCGTGGGATCACGAGGCGATCACGTGTGATCCGCGCTATTACGCCTGGACCCAATGGTTCTTCCTGAAGCTCTACGAACATGGCCTGGCCTATCGCAAATTCGCGCCGGTGGATTTTTGCCCGAGTTGCAACACGACCCTGGCCCGCGAGCAGGTTTGGGGCGCAGACCGCCACTGCGAGCGCTGCGACACGCCGGTGATCAAGAAGGAGCTGGAGCAGTGGTTCTTCAAGATTACCGATTACGCTGACGAGCTGTTGCGCTTCGACGACCTCGATTGGCCCGAACGCATCCGCACCATGCAGACCAACTGGATCGGCCGAAGCGAGGGCGCGGAGGTGGTTTTCCCGATAGATACGGGGGATTCGGTATCAGGGATTGGGTATTCGGTACCAGGGATTGGGGCGCAACCCAAAAGCCCCGAAAGCTCTAATACCCAATACCCAATACCCAATACCCAACATCCAATACCCAATACCCAATACCCAATATCCAATACCGCCGCGATCACTGTATTTACAACCCGCCCCGACACCCTCTGGGGCGCGACCTTCATGGTGCTGGCGCCGGAGCATCCGCTGGTGGAGCAGTTGACGACCGAGCAGAACCGGGCGGCGGTGGACGCGTATAAGCTCCAGGCCGATCGCCAGACGGAGATCGAGCGCACCGCGGCCGACAAGGAGAAGACCGGCGTCTTCATCGGCGCGTACGCAATCAACCCGGTCAACGGTCAGCGCATCCCGATCTGGATCGCCGATTATGTCATGGTGACCTACGGCACCGGCGCGATCATGGCCGTGCCGGCGCACGATGAGCGCGATTTCGCGTTCGCGCTGAAGTTCGGGCTGCCGATCATCCCGGTGATCGAACGGCCCGACGATCTGGCCAGGAGCGCGGTGTGGGACGGCTCGGTGGCCGGCGATTTCGGCGCCGCATCGACCGCGGCCGGTTTCACCTGGGAATGGCTGGCGATCCCCGACCGCGGCCGGTTCTACGCGGTGACGCTGCACGGGGACGACCAGGTCACGGCATACGTCGAGCTGCTCCAGGCGCATCTGAAGGCCGGCCATTGGGCTGACGTGGTCGGTCGGGGCTGGCAGGTGGTGTTCCACGATGGCCCGCTGGCGCTGGACTCGGCCGCGGCCGACGCCGCGATCATGGCGCGCTGCCACGCCGGCTATGACTACGTGCGCCAGTTTGCGACCACTATGGGGATGTGGTGGGCGGTCGAGTGGTATCGGGACGTGCTGTACCATGCCGAGTACGGGACGATGATCCACTCCGATGCGTTCTCCGGCATGCCCGGCGACGTGGCCAAGGCCCAGGTCACCCGATGGCTGGCGGAGCAGGGCGTCGGCAAGTTCGCCATCAGCTATCGGCTGCGCGACTGGCTGATCAGCCGGCAGCGCTATTGGGGCGCGCCGATCCCGATGATCTACTGCCCGGCCTGTGGCACTGTGCCGGCGCCGTACGAGGACCTGCCCGTGCTGCTGCCCGAAGACGCCGAGATCCCCGCGACCGGCGAAAACGCGCTGAAGTTCCACGCCGGTTTCTTGAACGTGAAGTGCCCGCAGTGCGGCGGCGACGCGCAGCGTGAGACCGACACGATGGACACGTTCATGTGTTCCTCGTGGTATCATTATGCCTACGTGACCCCTTACTGGAAGGCGGGGCAGAAACTGAGCCCGGACGAAACCCCCTGGGAGCCGGAAGCGGGCAACTACTGGCTGCCGGTGGATCAGTACACGGGCGGCCCGGAACACGCCACCATGCACCTGCTCTACACGCGGTTTTTCACGAAGGCGTTGCGCGACATGGGCGTCGTGTCATTCGGTGAGCCGATGTTGCGCCTGTTCAACCAGGGCATCATTCTGGGCCCGGATGGCAACCGGATGAGCAAGAGCAAGGGCAACGTGGTCGCGCCGGATGAGTGGGTCGAGCGTTACGGCGCGGATACTATGCGCGCCTACCTGATGTTCATCGGCCCGTGGGATGCGGGTGGTCCATGGAATTCGCAGGGCATAGAAGGCGTGCGACGCTTTCTGGAGCGGGTCTGGAACGTGGTGGTGGAGGTCAGGGGGCAGGAGTCAGGGGTCGGGAGTCAGGGGGCAGAGGTTGAGGCGCAGACCCGCGCGCTGCGCCACATGACGCACAAGACGTTGCGCAAGGTCACCGAGGACATCGAGGCGTTCAAGTTCAACACGCTGCTCGCGGCGTCGATGGAGTTCGACAACTATCTGGTCAAGGCCAAGGAAACCGCCGTCTACGGCACACCGGCTTGGGACGAGGCGCTGGACATGCTGCTGCTGATGTTGGCGCCGGAAACGCCGCACATCGCCGAGGAGTTGTGGCAGCGGCGGCACGGTCGCGGGCAGTTCGATCCGGCCACGAGTATTCACGTCCAGCCCTGGCCTGTGTGGGATCCCGAGCTGGCCAAAGCGGAAACTGTCACCCTGGTGGTGCAGATCAACGGCAAGGTGCGGGACAAGATCGAGGCGACCGCCGACATCAGTGAGGCGGAGGCTCGCGAATTGGCCCTGGCAAGTCCGATCATCCAACGCTGGTTGGAGGGCAAGACCGTCCGTAAGGTCATCTTTGCTGGCGGTAAGCTGCTCAATTTCGTGGTCGGTTAGCGCGGGGCGTAACTATGAGTTGGGGGAGATGCAGATTACGGCTTGCGCTCTGAGCTTTTTTGCCACGAATTACACGAATTTGTATTGGGCAGAGACGGGGTAGACAATGGGAAAGTACACCGCATGTGTCTGAGAGGCTCACGCCAAGCCGCAATCGAAGAATGCGGGCTTGCGTCGAACAGGCAGCCATCCAGTGGCCGCATCCTTCGACTGCGTCCGGCTCCTTCGACTGCGCTGCGCTCCGCTCAGGATGCTCCGCTGAGCAAAAACGCAATCTGTTCCCGTGCGCAGTATACTTTGCGCCTCTGCGCCTTTGCGTGAGATATTTCCGATCCCAGCACGTCATTGACCTCTACACGAATTCCACTAATTTATCATCTTGTTTCGTGTAAATTCGTGAGATTCGTGGCAGATTTGCGGCTCTCCCCAAAGTTCTGCATGCGCCCGTTAGCGCGTGTCTGGTTTCAGGTAATTACTCAGCCGCCGTGTCATTGCGAGCGTTTTTTGCGAAGCAATCTTCTGGCACTGAACGCGGGGATTGCTTCATCGGCAAAAAACGCCTCCTCGCAATGACAAGCTGAGTAGTTACGGTTTCAGTTGTATCATCGGGCGCAGACCGCCTCAATAATCCAAGGAGTCATTGCATGGGGGAAGTGATCAGCACGAGCGCGGCGCCGGCCGCGCTTGGTCCGTACAGCCAGGCCATCCGGGCCGGCGACTTCATCTTCACCGCCGGCCAACTGGGTATAGACCCGGCTACCGGCGCGTTGCGTGAAGGTGTGGCGGCGCAGGCCGAGCAGGCGCTCGATAACCTGGCTGCGGTCTTGGCGCAAGGCGGCGCCAGGTTCTCCGATGTGGTCAAGTCCACCATCTTCTTCGCGGACCTGGCCGACTTTCAGACCGTCGACGCGCTCTATGGGGCGCGTTTTCCTGGCGTGGCGCCGGCTCGTTCCGCGGTGCAGGTGGCTGCGCTACCCAAGAACGGGCTGGTCGAGATCGAAATGGTCGCTTACGGGCCGCGTTGACGCGGCGCCATGACACTTGCGTTTTGCCTGGACTTCCATTATAATCTCAAACATTCTTGGTTGGAGGGGGAGCCTTTATTCGCATGAACGATTTAGATGTGCTGCAGCCGGCCCTGGCTGTAGAAGACGTCAACTCCATGGACTCGTTGCCGCTGGATGCGTTTGATTTCCCGCAGTTGCACGCCGGTGACATCGTCGATGGGCGGATTGTCAGCATTAGCCCCACAGAGATCCTCGTCGATATCGGCTACAAGTCCGATGCCGTCGTCGACAGTCGTGAGCTGGACCGTTTGGATCCGGAGTTCTTGCAGGAATTGTCGGTTGGCGAACCGATAGTAGCTTTCGTCGTCCACATGGAGGACCGGGACGGTAATGTCGTCATCTCGCTCACCCGGGCGCAACAAGAACAGGATTGGCGGCAGGCCGATGAGCTGCTCCAGTCACAGGACGTTTTCGAAGGCGTGGTCACAGACTACAACCGGGGCGGTGTGATCGTGCGCATGGGGGGCGTGCGTGGCTTTGTGCCCGCGTCGCAGCTCTCCAGCCGTTGGCAGGTGCAGCAGGATGCCAGCGTGGATCTGGAGGAACGGTGGGCCAGGTTGATCGGCCAGACCATGCAGCTCAAGGTGATCGAGTTGGACCGCCAGCGCAATCGGCTGATCCTCTCGGAGCGGGTGGCCATGCGCGATTGGCGCAAGGATCAGAAGGAACGTCTGCTCTCGGATCTGAACAAGGGTGACACCGTCAAGGGGATCATCACCAGCGTCGCGGCGTTCGGCGCGTTTGTGGATCTGGGCGGGGCCGACGGCCTGATTCACCTGTCGGAGCTGGCCTGGCATCGGGTCGTACATCCCAGCGAGGTGGTGTGCGTGGGCCAGCAGGTCGAAGTCTACGTCTTGAACGTGGATAAAGAGCGCAAGCGAATCGCCTTGAGCCTGCGCAAGATGACGCCCGAACCTTGGAGCATCATCCACGATACCTACACCGTTGGCCAGGTCATTACGGCGACTATCACCAAACTGACCAACTTCGGCGCCTTTGCCAAAATCGACGAAGGCATCGAGGGTCTGATCCACATCTCCGAGCTGGCGGATCATCGGGTCAACCACCCGAAAGAGATCGTCCAGGAAGGGGATGAGGTCCAGGTGCGCATCATCCGCATTGATCCACAGCGCCGTCGCGTCGGGTTGAGCCTGCGCCAGGCGACCGAAGACACCTACGTCGCGGTCGATTGGCGCCAGGAAGCCGAAGACACGCAGCCCGCAGAAGAGGATGCGTCGGTCAACGCGCAGATGCAGGCCGCGCTGGGAGCTTTTGAAGAAACTGACTGAGCTCGGGTGTGGCAAGGGCGCGGTCGCGATCTTGCCAGGGGTCCGGATCGACACCTGAGAGGCGTTGCGCGCGCCCCATGTTGCGATAGCCGACTCAGAGGAGCGGTGGCACGCCGTGTGTGTCCCGCTCCTTTTGTTATGCTCCGGCCGGTCACCCGGGATCTCGCTGAAGGCCTGTCGGATGCGCCCACCACCGTATCTTTTCAATAGTTCGGGGCGTGCTCGCTGTGGCCGGTCTCCTGACCGTGCCACCCGTGACACGGTCAGGAGACCGGCCACAGCATCCCCAGATTATTGAGATGATACCCACCACCTCCCGCCGCGACGTTGGGACGGCCCTGGCAAGCGGGTACCCGCTTACGACGCCCTTTGCCTGTTGTTGTGGTATAATGGGGTCGGTTATACCTCTCCGATCACAGATCGCATCACCGATCGCATGGGGCGTCATCCGCTGAGTATGGGGTGGTAAGGATAGGATATTATGGCTGACAATCTCGAACGCTTTACAAAGCACGCTCGCCATGTGTTACAAATCGCCCAACAGGAAGCAGGTCGGCTGAATCACAACTACGTGGGTACCGAACATCTGCTGTTGGGGTTGGCGAAGGAGGAAAGCGGCCTGGCCTCACGCGTGTTGCGTGAGATGGGCGCTACGCCGGTCGATTTAACGCGAGCCGTGGAGCGGATGGCCCCGCGTCACGAACGGCCGCCCCTCGGCCGGCCCGCGCTGACACCCCGTACCAAGCGCGTTATCGAGCTGGCCGTGGAAGAAGCGCGGCAGATGGCGCACCCGTACATCGGCACGGAGCACCTGTTACTGGGCTTGTTGCAGGAGTCCGACGGCATCGCCGCGGACATCTTACGTCGTAAGGGCTTGAAACTCGACGAGATTCGCACGCAGACCACCCGGGCAATCTTGGAGAGCCAGGTTCGGGAAAGCGCCAGCCGCAAGCGGGAAAGCAAAACCCCCCTGACCGACAAGTTGGGGATGGACCTCACCGCTCGGGCAGAAGGAAACAAGTTGGACCCCGTGATCGGGCGCGAAAAAGAGATCGAGCGCGTGATCCAGATTCTCAGCCGGCGCACCAAGAACAACCCCGCCCTGATCGGCGAGCCGGGCGTGGGCAAGACCGCCATCGTCGAAGGGCTGGCTCAGCGCATCATCGACGGCGATGTGCCCGAGGCGTTGATCGACAAGCGGGTGTTGATGCTGGATGTGGGGGCGCTGGTGGCGGGCACGATATATCGCGGCCAGTTCGAGGAGCGGCTGAAGCGGGTCATCGAGGAGATCACCAATTCCAAAGCCATTTTGTTCATCGATGAGGTGCACATGCTGGTGGGCGCGGGCGCGGCCGGCAGCAGTGTGGACGCGGCCAACCTCCTGAAGCCGGCGCTGGCGCGCGGCGACCTGCAATGCATCGGCGCAACGACCCTTGACGAGTATCGCAAGTACATCGAGGGGGACGCCTCGTTGGAGCGGCGCTTCCAGCCGGTGCTGGTCGAGGAGCCGACCATCGAGGAGACCATCCAGATCCTGCGGGGGGTCTCGCCGGCCTACGAGCAGCACCATCAGTTGCGGATCACCGAGGAGGCGCTTAACGCCGCGGCCCGGCTTTCCGCCCGCTACGTGCCGGACCGGCTCCTGCCCGACAAGGCGATCGACTTGATGGATGAGGCCGCCAGCCGGGTGCGCATGTACAAGGCGCCGCATGCGGCCAGCCTGCGCGAGGCCTTCCGAGAGCTGAAGTCGACGCAACGCCAGAAAGTAGAGGCCGTCGTGGCCAAGCGCTACGAGGATGCGCTGGACCTGCGCTCGCACGAGGTCGATCTGGAGCGCAAGCTGGAGCAGTTGCGCCGGGGCTGGCAAGAGTTGGCGCCCATGTCTACCGTCTGCGAGGAGGACATCGCCGAGGTGGTGGGGATGTGGACTGGCATCCCGTTGCAGCGTTTGATGGGCCAGGAAACGGCGCGCCTGCTCGATATGGAGGGCTATCTGCACAAGCGCGTGGTGGGCCAGGACGAAGCGGTGGTGGCCATCGCCAAGGCGGTCCGGCGGGCCCGCACGGGCTTGAAAGATCCCAAGCGCCCCATCGGCACTTTCATGTTCTTGGGACCGACCGGCGTCGGCAAGACGTTGCTGGCCAAGAGCCTGGCCGAGTTCCTGTTCGGCTCTGAAGATGCCTTGATCAAACTGGACATGAGTGAGTTCATGGAGCGCCACAACATCAGCCGGCTGGTCGGCGCGCCCCCCGGTTACATCGGCTACGAGGAAGGCGGCCAGTTGACCGAGGCGGTCCGCCGGCGACCCTATTGCGTGGTCCTGTTGGACGAGATCGAGAAGGCCCATCCCGAGGCGTTCAATATGCTGCTCCAAATCATGGAAGACGGCAATCTGAGCGACGCCAAGGGCCGGCGGGTCGATTTCCGCAACGCCATCCTGATCATGACTTCCAATGTGGGGGCCAGCCTGATCAAGCACGGGGCGGCGCTGGGTTTTGCTGTGTCTCACGATGAAGCCCAGCAACAAGAGGACGAGTACAACGTGATGCGGGAGCGCGTGACGGACGCCCTCAAGCGCACCTTCCGTCCCGAGTTCTTGAACCGGCTGGATGGCGTCATGGTGTTCCGCAGCCTGACTAAGGAGCAGATCAAGGACATCGTGGATCTGGAGTTGAACCGGGTGCGCGCCCAGTTGACCGAACAGGAGATTCACCTCGACGTGACCGAAGAGGTCAAGAATTTGATCGCCGAGGTCGGCTACGACGCGGAGTACGGCGCGCGGCCGTTGCGGCGGGTCATCCAGGACAAGCTGGAGGATCGACTGAGCGAGGGCTTGCTGGCTGGTGAGTTCAAAGCCGGGGACACGGTGAAGGTGATCGTGGGCGAAGGTGGGCAACTCGAGCTGGTCTTGCTGCCGTCAGCGTCACTGACCGACAGCCCCGAGTTGTTCGAGTTGATGTCAAGCTAACACGTTAGAATTGGTAACTACTCAGCTTGTCATTGCGAGGAGGCGTTTTTTGCTGACGAAGCAATCGGGATTGCCGCAATCCCCGCGTTCAGTGCCAGGAG
>PHCA01000318.1:2162-5105 GCA_002842085.1 Chloroflexi bacterium HGW-Chloroflexi-1 | reverse complement strand
GCGCCAGAGGACTTGGAGATGGTTGCCGATCGCTACCGGCGCAGGCAGGCCGGGGAAGATGTCCCCAGGGAATACGAATTTCGGATGCTGCACAAGGATGGGAAGACCCGAGTCTTTGTCAATATGAATGTGGGGCTGATTGATTATCGAGGCAAGATAGCAAGTATGGGCACGGTGAAGGACATCACCGAGCGCAAGCGGGCGGAGGCGGCCTTGCAGCAGAGAGTGGCCGAACTCTCGGCCCTCTTCGAGGTCTCCGGCGCCTTGCGGGGGGCGACCACTGTGGAGAAAATGCTGCCCATCGTCCTGGAGAAGACCGTCGAAGTGCTGCGGGCCGATACCGGCGCCATCTTCCGCGTGGATGAGAGGACGGAGGAGTTGGTGGCCTGGGCGGCGCGAGGGCGGCTGGAGAGTCTGCTGGGTCTGCGACTCGGCCCTATCGACGGGGTGTGCGGCTACGTGGTCCAGACTTGCGCCCCCTATCCCTTTGCTGACCTGGCCGCGGATCCCCACACCGGGGAGCGGGTAAAGCCGTTAGTGGAGGGAGTGTTGGGGGGCGTGTGCGTGCCCTTGTTTACCGGCGAGCGCCTGGTGGGCCCCCTCATCATCGGCAGTTACTCACCCCGCACCTTCACCGAGGGCGAGGTTCGCCTGCTCACCGCCATCGCCGACATGGCTGCCAGCGCCATCCACCGCGCCGGCCTCTTCGAGCAACTGGAGCACCGCGTCCACGAACTCGCCGCTCTCTTCGACATGGGCAAGATGGTCACCGCCACCCTGCACATCGAGGATGTACTGGAGTTCGTCGCCGGCGCGGCGGCGCAAACCCTCCACGCCGAGGCCAGCTATCTCTTCCTGTGGGACGAGCGCGAGGCGCGGCTGGTGCTGCGCGCCTCGCAGGGCTTCTACGCCGAGGAGGACGTGGGCCGTATAAAGCGCCGCCAGGACGAGGGGCTGGCCGGCTGGGTCTTCCTGGAAGGCAAGATCGCCAATGTGCCAGATACAGCCGTTGACCCACGCTGGAAGCGAAAGTCTGAATACGAAGCCGCGCTCGCCTCCAAGGTAGCCAGGAATGCCCTGGTCGTGCCTCTCATCGTGGGAGTGAAAACCCTGGGCGTCTTAGGAGTGGTCAACAAAATTGGCGCACCCGTCTCTTCGACCGCGCTCAGGGCAAGCTTCACGGAAGACGACCAATCCCTTCTCACCTCCCTGGCCGGGCAAGTCGCCATCGCCATCGAGAACGCCCGGCCGAGATGATCCAGAACGTCTCGCACGAGCTGCGCACCCCGCTGACGACGATCTCGGGGTATGTCGAGCTGCTGGGGGAGGCCGGCCTGGGACCCCTGACTGCGGAGCAAGCGCAGGCGCTGGAAGTCATGCGCCGGCAGGTCCGGCAACTCTACTTCATGGTGAACCGGTTCCTGACGTTGCAGACCATCGATGCCGGGGGTCTGCAGAAGATCGAGGTGGAGCCGGGACTGTTGCTTTGCCAGGCGGTGGAGGCCCGGCAGGCGCGGGCGGCCGTGACCGGGATCCGGGTCGATCTGGAGGTGAGCGCGGACGTGCCCCAGCTCGAGGTAGACGTCGATCTCATGAACCAGGTGCTAGACAATCTGCTGGATAACGCGGTGAAGTTCAGCCCGAACGGGGGCGTGGTGCGCGTGCGGGCCCGGCTGGAACAGTCCGCTTCTCTGCAGGAGCGCCAGGTGCTGATCTCCATCGCGGATCCGGGGATCGGCATCCCCCCGGACAAGCTGGCGCAGATGTTCGAGCGCTTCTACCAGGCGGATGGGAGCACAACCCGGCGCTTCGGCGGCGCGGGCATCGGCCTGGCGTTGTGCCGCAAGATCGTGGAGGCGCACGGCGGCCGCATCTGGGCCGAGAGCGAAGGGGAGGGGCGGGGGAGCACTTTCTACGTTGCGCTGCCCGGGAGCGCCCCTGAATCGGTCATCATGCGTGGCCACACAGTCAAGACCTGACAGGTTTCCCGTATCCTCTCAACCTGTAGGGGCGTACCCTTGCGGTCGCCCTGGCGGGCAGGCGCATGTATGCTGAAAAGTGATCTCGGAAACCTGTCAGGTCTGGGCTAGTTCCCTTATCTTAATGACATTGCTTGCGCGGGTGGCTGTGGCCGGTCTCCTGACCGAGCCACCGTGGCGGTCAGGAGACCGGCCACAGCGAGCGATTCCCCAAAAAATTGAGAAGATACTGGGAAAGGCTGTCGGCGCCACTGATTGACAAATGGTGTATAATAGATTAGCCTTGCGAAGGTTCCCGAAGACGCCATTTCTAGCCCCAGTTGGGGCAAAAACCTTCGCAAGGCTAATTTAGCCCGCTGTCCACAAATGGGAAAGTTATTTAATCACGATTCCTAAGGAGGGAGGAAACAGTGGCTCTTGACCATAAAGCGCCTCTGCGCGACAGTGGCGGCGCGATGGTGGACATAAGCCGGGACATCACTGAGTACAAGCCGGCGGTAGAGGCGCTGCAACAGGCCAGGGATCAACTCCAGGCCGTCCTGGATGCGATACCAGGGACTGTTTCCTGGATCGGCTCCGATCTGAGATACCTGGGATGTAACCGGCACCTGGCCGAGGCGCTCAACCTCTCACCCGAAGCCCTGGTTGGCCAGGAAGTCGGCTTTCTGGGGACCTCCCCTGAGCTGGCCGCATTCGCTCAGGACTTTTTTGCCAGTCCGGCCTGTGAGGCCTCCCGAGAAGTTGTTTCGAAGGAAACTGAGGGTGCGCTCCGGCATTACTTGATTGTTGCCAGGAAATACCAGCAAGACCAGGTAGCTGTCTTTGTCGGCATCGATATCACTGAGGGCAAGCGGGCGGAGGAGGCGTTGCGGCACTCGCTGGAGGAGACGGCCCGCGGCCGGCGCCTGCTGCTGGCCCTCAGCCAGGCGGCCCAGGCCGTGCAGCGCGCCCACACGCCCGACCA
>PHCA01000318.1:0-2074 GCA_002842085.1 Chloroflexi bacterium HGW-Chloroflexi-1 | reverse complement strand
CCTCGTCGAGCGGATCATCGCTGAAGGAGAGGCTGCCTTCAGTGACCGGACCGCCGAAGAAGTGGCCAAGATTCTGCCCAAGCCGTTGCGCCCGCTGGCTTTCCGGCTGGCGGCCCTGTTGGGCCTGGAGCAGAGCGTCCTCGCTCCGCTGACGGTCGGCGGCAAGCCGTTTGGCCTGCTGGCCATCAGCGGCGTTGGCTTGACGGAGACAGCTGTGCCGGCCGTCAGCGCCTTTGCCAACCAGGCGGCCATCGCCATCGAGAACGCGCGGCTGTACGGGGAGGCGCGCGCCGGACAAGAGCAGTTACGCAGTCTGGCCAGTTATCTGCAAATCGCGCGCGAGGAAGAGCGAAGCCATATTGCCCGTGAGATCCACGACGAACTCGGCCAGTTGTTGACGGCGTCGAAGATGGACTTATCCTGGTTGGCCCAACGACTGCCCGCAGATCAACCTCACCTGGCGGAGAAGGCCGGCATCATATCAGACCTGATCGACTCTATCATCCAGAGGGTGCGCCGCGTTGCCACCGAGCTGCGGCCGGGAATGCTGGACGACCTGGGGCTGGCTGCAGCCATTGAATGGCAGACCCAGGAGTTTACAAAACGCACCGGGATTGCGTGTGACTTGTATCTGAGTGAGGGAGAAATCGCCCTCGATTCCGATCTGGCCACCGCCATCTTCCGCATCCTTCAGGAAGTGCTGACCAACGTGGCCCGCCATGCCGGGGCCACCGAGGTTCGTGTGGAGCTAGCGGACAGATCCGACGAACTGGTGCTAATCGTGTGGGACAATGGTCGGGGCATCACCGAAAGCCAGGTTAGTGATCCCAGATCCCTGGGACTGCTGGGGATGCGGGAACGGGCCCGGGCCTGGGGCGGTGATATCACGGTTCAGGGCGTTCGGGGCCGGGGGACCACGGTCACCCTGCGGGTACCGCGCCGAACGCAGGGGGAGGCTGGCGATGATCAGGGTGCTGGTGGCCGATGACCACGCGGTCGTGCGCCGGGGGGTGCTGCAGATCCTGGAGGAGGCCCCCGATATGGTCGTGGCCGGTGAAGCCACCACCGCCCGCGAGGTACTGCGAGCGGTGCGAGAACACGACTATGACGTGCTTGTGCTCGATATCGCCATGCCGGACGGGGGTGGTTTGGAGGTCTTGAAGCAGTTGCGGACTCTCAAGCCCGGTCTGCGCACCCTGATCCTCAGCATGTATTCTGAGAAACAGTATGCACGGCGGGCCTTGATGTGCGGCGCCGCCGGATACTTGACCAAAGAAAGCGCGCCCGCCGAGCTGCTCGTCGCGATTCGCAAGGTGGCCCTCGGCGGGAGCTACCTGACTCAATCGTTGGCTGAAGAGCTGGTCGCCGAGGTCGGGGGCGAGCTCGGAAAAGAGCCCCACGAAAGCCTCTCGGATCGCGAATGCCAGGTGATGCAGCTACTGGCGACCGGCAAATCCGTCACCGCTATTGCCGCGGAACTGTCCCTCAGCGTCAAGACCGTCAGCACCTATCGCGGCCGCATCCTCGAAAAACTGGGTTTGAAGAACACCGCTGAAATCATCCGCTATGCCTTCGAACACGGGTTGGCGCCATAACCGCTGAGCGCAGCGATAGCCGCTGAGCGCAGCGATAGCAACGCGTGTTTTGCCCGGCTGGCCAGCGCCGATGAAAATCGGCGCTTTTTTGTTGGTGGCGGGCGGCCACTGGGAAACGCACGGGGCTAGCGCGAGCCGCCTCCGTGTCTGCCCCCGCGGCCGCGGGGGCCTGCCCTGGGGCTTGTAGGACAAACACCGATAACGATTGGGGAGAAAGTCCTACAAGGGAAGAAGTGTTTCGCCGACACAACGCAAGGCCGTTCGCTGTTATAGTAATCTACTTCTGCTCTCGTGATTATACTCGCCACGGTCATAAAGTGAGGTTTTTTGTATCTTCTCGATAAGCTGGGGTGGCTGTGGCCGGTCTCCTGACCGCCACGGTGGCTCGGTCAGGAGACCGGCCACAGCGAGCGATTCCCCGAAAAATTGTACTGGTCAGAGACGTGATGGACAGCCTGAAAGGCTCACGCCAAGACGCA
>PHCA01000317.1 GCA_002842085.1 Chloroflexi bacterium HGW-Chloroflexi-1 | reverse complement strand
CCGGGCGCTGGAGTGGCGTCACGCGTCTCGGTGGGCGTGAAGGTCGGCCGGGTGATCGGTGGCGCGGCGGGGGTCGGCGGCCCGGCCTGCAGGCGGCCGGCAATGGCCAGGGCTTCCGCGGCCGCGGTTTGCAGCGCGCTCGCTGTCCGTGGCTCTGTCGCGGCCTGGGCCAGCGCCATCAAGGCATCGGCGTGTTGGGCCACGCGCTCCGCGACCTGGGCCCGCTCGACTTCCGATAGTCCAGCCGCCTGGTCTGCCGCGGCCCGGTCGCCGGCCAACACGGCGTTCAGCGCCGTGTTGTTGGCTTGTCCACCGGTCTCCACGTGGTGTTGGAGTTCGCTCAGCCGGCGCTCAGCCACGGTGATCTCCAGGGCGGCCCGGCCGGCCGGCGCGCGCTGCACCAGCGCCAGCGCGCGCTCGATGGCCACTCGCAGGGGATAGCCCAGGTCGCCGGGCTGGCTGGACGCCACCGCAGAGATCGTCAGCGCCACGAACAGGAACAGCGCGGCGACGCCGCTGAGGACCAGCCCGCGCATGCGGCCGAGGCCCAGCCCTTGCGGCAGCCACGTGTGCGGCTGGGGCTGGGCTGCCAGCGTGTCACGCAGGGTCACCCGGGCGCGGAGTTTCTGGGCGTCGGACAGGCGATAGGTGGCCAGCGCCTGGAGTTGGACCGCGGCGGCGAGCATCGGGGCCAACTCGGCGGCTTGGGCCGCGTGATGGGTCAGGCAGTCGTCGACCGTGGCGCCTGCTTGTAGTTGTTGCAGGCAGTCATCCAGGATAGCGGCCAGGTTTGGTTTAGACATACCCCGTGTTTTCCTGCCGTAGCTCGGCGCCCAACAGCCGGCCCAGTGCGCGCAAGGCCCGATGCTGTAGCGATTTGACAGCGCCCTCGGTCTTGCCGAGGGTCGCGGCGATCTCCGCGTTGCTCATCTCGTCCCCGAACTTGCCGACGATCACCAGCCGCTGGTCTTCGCTGAGCGCGCTCAACGCTTGCGAGAGCCGGACGAGGGTCTCTTTTCGTTCGACCATGTGGTGGGGATCTGGGTCGTGTGCGCGCATGGCCCACTCATCCTCCAGGCTGACCTGCGGCAGACGTCGCCGGGCGCGGTGCTGGTCGGTCACCAGGTTTGCGGCGATGCGATAGAGCCAGGCGCTGAACGATGCCGCGGGTCGATGGCGATTCAGCCGAAAACCACCGATGTGCTTGATCACCCGCACGAACAGCTCCGTGGTCAGATCTGCGGCCACGTCCGCGTTGCCGGTCCGCGCCAGCAGATAGCGGTAGAGCCGGTCGGCGTAGAGGTCGTAGAGCGCCTCCACGGCGGCAGCCTCACCGCTCTGACAGCGGGGCAGCAGTGCTGTGATCTGTTCGTCGCTTATCTTTGGGTGCATGGCCTTGCTTACACTGATCAACGAGGAATCGGCCCTCGCGATACGGGTGGTGGCCCAGCTTCGACAACAGTATCGCTGATTTTGCCCGGCCTGTCCATAGTCAAGAGGTCACAATCGACCTAAAAGTGCTCTCCAGCCCCGTCCTCGGGGCGCCCGAGGACGGGCTTATCGAGCGAAATAGAGCAAATCAACACTGACTCTGCGCTGTAGTGATAGTCAAGAGGTCACAATCGACCTAAAAGTGCTCTCCAGCCCCGTCCTCGGGGCGCCCGAGGACGGGCTTATCGAGCGAAATAGAGCAAATATCGTTGATTTTGCCCGGCCTGTCCATAGTCAAGAGGTCACAATCGACTCGACTCGATCAGGTGTCCGGATTCGGCGTTGTGTCGCCGAATGATGCAAGAAACGTAACAGCTCGCCCCGCGAATCAAATTCACCATCTGAACTTGAGAAGCTGCTTATGAAAGTTGCGGGCACAATCGGGCCATGGTTCCTGGACAGGCGCTCATCGTTGGCCACGCCCGCACGGCGATAAATCGACCGTGCTACCTGAACAACGCCCCATGAAATGGGGCTGGACCGCGCGTGGTAAGCCTCAGCCCGGCCCATTGGGCGCTGTTCAGTAGCCGGGCAACTTCATTCCCGGCGGTTTGGCGCAGCGGCAAGCGCCGCAGGATTACCGG
>PHCA01000316.1 GCA_002842085.1 Chloroflexi bacterium HGW-Chloroflexi-1 | reverse complement strand
GCGAGAATTCCCCCCAGGGTTAGGGGGTAGGGGGGCAGGTGCATGGGCTTCCAAACGGGGCGGGCTTCGATATTTTCGGCTTCCATGGCCAGACGGATGTCCTCGCGGGTGGCGCCGAACTGATCCGGGTCCACGGTGATGACGGTCAGCCAGCCGAGCAAGTGGCCCTGGCCACGGGTAGCGAGTTCCCAGGGCACCTCGGGCATGAAGGCGAGGCAGATCGCCGATCGTTTGGGCATAGGCGGCGAAGATGCGGCGCTGCGCGGCGCCCCTCGCCCTCTTCGGTGCGCCGCCAATGAGAGGGATTAGATAGCTGCTCAGATAACCTGCTGGACTCGAGGCTTTAGCCGGTGCGCTTGTTGCCCACAGAAACCGGCTGAAGCCTCTACTCCGGATCGCAACCCCCAGTTCTTGAGCTGACTTACTATCGCGGGGATCGGCCGCGGGGCGGACGGCGACCGTGACGCCCGGTATCTTCTCAATAAAGTGGGGGCGGCTCCCACGCCGCCAGCGTCGGGTATGGGAGCCCGACCTGCAAGCCCCGGAATACTGAGAGGATGCTTCTCAACTGACTACCGACGGCGACTGCAAGACTTGTCGGGCAAGATCACCATGCCCCAAGCGAAGCAACATACCGGCAACATCCGCGCGTAACTCTGCCAGATCCACCGGCGGTGTGATACCGTGGCTCCGCACGTGAGCCATCATGTCATAGATCGTCACGCCAGCCATTTCCGCAGCCCGTTCCAGGGTCACTTCTCCGCGTCCATATAACCCCGCTGCATATTCAACCCTGGCCTGGCGGGCACCTTCGCGCAACAACCGTTGGATGACCTGAACACGCGATACCGACTGCCATTGGGCCAGCAGGTCTAAGGTCTGCACTGTCTCTGCTTCGACCTTCAGCCTTCCGAGACTAAGTGTCTGTACGGTCATAGTGCCGAGCCTCCTCAATCAAGCGTCCCAGGCGCAGCAGTTCGGCCAAGTCATCCGCCCTCATGCCTCTAACTTGCGCCAGGCGCAGCAGAACTGTCTCAAATTCCAACAGACTGATCAGGTTACGCACCAGCGCTTCAACCAGTAAGGTTTCGCTGCGACAAAGCATCGCACCCAGTATTACGGCCGCTGACCTGGCTCGTGCATCATCAAGCACAGCCAGGCAGTTTTGCGTCAAGGCTTCGACGATTGTCTCACGCTCGCCGTTCCCCAGACCAGAAGAAAACCCTGCCTGGTTCAGGCGCTGACAGTCAGATTCATTCAGGGCCACAACCTGCACCAACTGGTCCTGAATGGCCTTTGCAATCCTTTCTGCATCACGATAGCCAGACGCCCGGCCGCGTACAACCGCTTCCTCATACACGCCGGTTGTGATCACCAGTCCAGCACAAACCCTCTGAGCCAAAGTCAACAGATCAGTCTTACTCAGGTAGATGAGTGCGCTGGTATCAAGTTTAGCCGTCATAATTCGTTACCGTCTCCAATATAACACAACAGTCGCCAGGTGACCGTCTGCACCCAGAGTCATCTGGGCGTGAACCGGCGTCGTCATTTCATCCATCTCCGTAACACGATCTCACAGCGAGTCCACCAACTTGAGCCTATCATACACCCGCGCGCCGCAAAACACAAGCGCCCGCGCCCCGCACCCCCCAGAACAACAAAGCCGTTGCCATCCACGGGCAACGGCTTCGCCTGAATTCCTGTTCCCCTGCCCTCAGTTGCTCGGATGGTTCCATAGGTAGAGGGTCTCCCAGTCGGTTCCGGTGAGGCGTTCTGCTTCGTGACGATAAGCCAGGGACGCCGCGCTGGTGATGCCAGGCCGCACAGCCAAGACCTGGCGCTGTTCCGGCGTGTAGAGGGCAACGTAGCGCGGGTCTTCGGGCCGCGGTCCGACCAGCCCTTCGACAGGCTCAGGACAAGGCTCATCTCGCTCTTGAGCACGTTGATCAACTGCGGCAGCTCGTCCAGCCTGGTACGGCGAAGGAACTGGCCCACGCGCGTGATGCGCGTGTCGCCGGCGGCTGTGATGCCCGGCCCGCGGCGGTCGGCGTCGGCGGCCATGGTGCGGAACTTGTAGA
>PHCA01000019.1:68386-68950 GCA_002842085.1 Chloroflexi bacterium HGW-Chloroflexi-1 | reverse complement strand
AAGGCGATCCTGTTTGTGTCCATGCCAGGCAGTGGCACAGACCCCATTCTATGGTCGGCTTACCAGGTGGTCAGCTCCCTTGGCGGTGAACCAAAGACCCTGTTCACCAAGGGGGGGTCCCTCCAGTTGACGGATCAGGGACATAAGATTGTCTTTTACCGTTTTTCATACTCGCCAGAAGAAGGAGTAAGACCAGGTGGGTATTGGGCCACGACACTCTTGTATCAGTAGCAATCCCTGTATAGCGGTTGATTGGTTGATTTACTGATCGTTGATCCAAGGAGGACTTCCATGTGCCTTTACGTGAGAAAATATCTGACCAAGGCCTTGTTACCCCATGCAGCATTGCTGGTGTTGGGAGTAATGGTACTATTCCTGGTCGATGCGGATCTGGCTTTTGCGCAATCCCCTGTCGTTACAGTAGCTAATTGGAACTCTCAGCAATTGTGCATAGATTGGATCCATGGGACATACGATGTGGACACCTTTACACGCGATGCCCTTCCCGGCGAAGTTTACTCTTTCTGGCACGCTGAGGCGTTGAGAGCAAACGCCATACTGATC
>PHCA01000019.1:66817-68332 GCA_002842085.1 Chloroflexi bacterium HGW-Chloroflexi-1 | reverse complement strand
GTAGCCGTACAGTTAACATTCAACAGGTGTCTGCAAATCTACTCGCGGGACCTTGCGGATCAAGGTCGGAATTACACATATATTCTCACCAATTCACAGTACGGCGTGTATGGCACAGGCCAGCCTTGTGCGGGTATTCCTACACTTTCAAACTTGTCCATCAACTCGCGCTACACCTTCGTGAATTCCATGACCAACGGCACGGCCCCAACGACGCTGGTCGGCGGTCAGCAGACTGCGGAGGTGACGCCGGTTCTGACGGGCCGGGAGGCTGAGCGATATTGGGGATTCGCCCACCTGGATCTGGTACAGGCCAACCCCTTCAGCCAGCCGGGAACCTATGTGGTCGGCTACCATCAAGGAGACAAAGCGGAATATCGTCTGTACTTTGGCGGTTCCTATTCTAACCTGCACCTGGTCGGTATATCCGATAGGCCATCCCCTGTCACGATGAACATCTACATCGCCGGCTACTATCGCGGCCAGATGAGTTGGTTTACTAACGATAATACCAGAGACTTGGAGACAGGCTCATTTGGCGGCATATCTTATGGAGTGCATCCCATCTGCATCGAATTCCAGAACGACTACTGGCAGTATCCGCCCGGAGGAGAGGAGTACGATCGCAATTTCTACCTGGATGTGCTGGGCGCTGCCAACTGAAGACCAATCTTGCCAGGTTGCTGTCACGCGGCTTAATTATGCCCCTCGTCCGCAGGTGCCCCGAAGCGCGCCGGGGCCACCTGTCTTTCATGGTTTCTGCGGTTTCACGACCTCCAAGCCACCTTCGCCACCGTGGGCGGATGGAGCAGCATGGAAGGCTGCATATCAGGCCTGGGCTGCGAGTAAGTACACCTACCCCAAGACCTGAGAAAGCGACTGAAGTCGCGGCTACAGCGCGTCGGGCCGGAGCTCGGCCACGAACGGCAAGTTCCGATAGACCTCTTTGTAATCCAACCCATAGCCGACCACGAAGCGATCCGGCAGATCGAACCCCTTGTATTTCAGCGGGATGTCCACCAGGCGGTGGGCGGGCTTGTTGAACAGCACGCACACCGCCTGGCTGGCAGGACTGCGGGCGCGCAGGATGCGCAGCAGATAGCTCAAGGTCAGGCCGGTGTCGATCATGTCTTCCACGAAGACCAGGTGGCGGCCTTCGACGGTCTCGTCCAGATCCTTGATCAGCCGGACCGACTTCTGCTGCGGGTGTTGCGGCGCATAGTGCGATATCGCCATGAAGTCCAGCGTCACCGGGACCGGGATAGTGCGCAGTAGAGCGCTCATGAAGAACATGACCCCTTTGAGCGCGCTGACCAGCAGGGGGTTCAGCCCCGCGTATTCATTGCTGATCTGACTGCCCATCTCGCGGATGCGCGGGTGGATTTCGGTCTCCGACAACAATATCCGGCTAGAGCCGCCTACCTGTTGGGGCGCCTCCCGTGTAAAACCGCCACAAGGCTGCCTTCGCCGGCTCGATGAAAAGGCGTGCGGCATCCACAGGCTGTCCACCTCGCC
>PHCA01000019.1:51781-66734 GCA_002842085.1 Chloroflexi bacterium HGW-Chloroflexi-1 | reverse complement strand
AGGACCCGTTCTACCGGCGGGGGCCTCCCCGTGTGCCTGTGCAAAGTCAACCTTAAAATCCTCAAAAAACCATTGACAAAACCCCGGTTAGCTGCTATACTATGATTGCCAAGGTAGGAACAGCCGAAAGTTCTAAACCAGGGCCTAAGGGACCGGCCGAGGAGTCGGAAGGTGAAAGCCGGAAGATGAGCCCTCCGGAAGTCAAAAAAGCGTAGGTTGTATGATCGGCTGTTGGAACTGCGGCGAGGGAGCCCCGAGAAATCGAAGGCAATTCTGGGCCCGAAGTTATCCAGAAAACTGGAGTCTCGTTGGCAACACCTGGAAAGTAAGCGCTAGAGACAAGGCGCCAGGCACAGGTAAGCAGGCCATGATACGAGACAAATAGCGGGCCAGGAAGCAGGTAGGTTGCCAGACGGTTGCTTGGGGCCCCTCTGTTTAATTTGCGCGCTTCCTACTCCCTAATCCCTAATCCTCAATCCGCAATCCCGGGTCTCTGGGATTTTGTGGGGCGCACATTCGTTCTGCGCCACATCTGGGCATTTTGTAAAGCTAACACCTGGATGTAGGGGCGGGTATGCCTGAATTTCGCAATTACCCCGCAAAATCCCAATAACTTGAAACGTTCCAGTAACAGGTGGGGGTAGCAGAATGACCAAGACACATAAATGAGTTTGAGCCTTCCAAGTGCGTCATTTGAATCGCGCACGATTTTCGCCAGATTATGGCCTGACTAATCCAAAAGCATTATGTATACCGGGGATAACAATTTGAGTGGCCTCTACAAACAGAAGATTGTAACTACAGCACCTCAATCCAGGCCATGGACGGCTGCAAGATTCAAATGGCGCAAAGTCGCCCACTTTCGGGCCGAAAAAGCATTTATGCAAATTGGCACTTGCCAACTGGATCAAAAAGTGGTATGATAATTATCTGTTATTTACGGAAGAACAGATGACCAGGAATCCCACCAACACTGAACGCGCCCGGCAGGCAGACGTTTCGGTGACAACGGTCTCGCGGGTACTGAACCATACACCCGCTGTCAACACGGATACGCGGGCCAAGGTGTCAGCCATCCTGAGAAAAGGGTAGAGCGAGAAGTCAAAGAAGGCGAGTTTATTTTGTTTGTTCGCGATAACGAGCGGGCTTTGGCTGGTCACCTCGGCTGGGGTATGGGTGTCCGAGAGTCAAGGTCCGAGCCCCACTGAATAGGAGGTTTTTTGAAATGCAAAATGTAAGAGCTCTCTCAATATTCATGGCATTGGTGCTATTACTGGTTGCCAGCCATAGTGCGGTGGCCCAGGGACCACTACCACCTGTTCCCCTACAAATTGATGGTCAAACAGTTCTTCTAGAACCGGGCAAGAATGTTCACATGCAAACATATGCTCTCCTCTTACGTGATCCAGCGTTTGCATCGCGAGCAGATGTAAAGTGGGTGTTTGTTGATGATATGTGGGTCCCGCTAGCTCGCGCAGGACTGGAGAAAGAATCTTCAGGTGAAGAATTACGTTCTTCTGGCCCGGGATATACTCCTGAAGGCATTCCTGAATGCTGGGTCACTCTTAGTGTTCCTGCCTATAGGCAAGGCTCGCCGCCGTGGGGCACTGCTCGCTTGTTCGATGATCCTGCTTGTTCGACAATGGCTCAAGAGGGTTGTGCAATAACCTCGGCTGCTATGGTCTTTAGGTACCATGGCGCCAACACAGATCCGGGTGTATTAAACACCTGTGCGGGCAGCAATGGCTGTCGCAGTGGCTGTGGATTGGCCTGGGGGTGTGCGGCCAACAACTGTAGTGGCAGCAGGGCCGCATATGGTGGTTACTATGGTTTCTATTGGGAGGCTTTATGTGGATTGCTGGCAGGGGGCACGCCCCCTATTGTGCGGGTAGGGGGGCCGCACTTTGTTGTGGTGTATAAGAGTGTGGGCGGTGGCAGCGATCCAGGCAAGTACTACATCAACGATCCACTGGATGGCTCAACTTACAAAAAGTTAGCTTATTATGGCACTCCCACTATGGTAGCCGAATATCCGCGCCGCTAAAACAACCGAGTATTGCCGTAGTCGCCATAGCATTACGCTTGATAGAGTATCGCAGCCAAAGATTTTGCCACGAATTGCACGAATGGTTAGACGATCGTGCCAATTCGTGGCAAAATTCGGTTGTGGCAGGAGCCACGTCATGAATGGAGAAGTGAAAAGGTTACTCTTGTTGACCCTGACGGGTCTACTAGTGACCGCTTGTAGCAATGCTTTAACTCCTGATGTGAAGACAACCGTTCAAGTCGCCACTGGAGCCACACTGACCATACAGCCAACCATTATACCTACACTAACACTGAATGCAACGCCTATACCGCCGGAGATGCCAACCCAAACACCAACTCCAAAACCCGTCCCTGCTTTCCCGCCAGCACCGAAAGCAGCATCATCTCCCCTCATTATCTCCTTAGCAACCTACAAAGCTCGAGGGTTCTCGTTTCAGTATCCAGCCAATGCCCGGGTAGAAAATATCGCGCCTACACCTCCTGTAGTGGACGAGATTCACATTGTTGGCCCCGATGTTTGGGTCAAACCAGGTGACGCGGATTGGTTTTATAATGGCCCGGCCTATGAGCTGATAATACGAACCTACGAGAATCCTGATATGGTGGATGTAGAACCCTGGACTCGGACCTATATTCTTACTTCCTGGCAGAAGGCACGAGAACAAGGCCGCCCCTGGGGGGCAGTGCCAATATCCGAACAAGGGATAATAGAGGAAGATAAAGTGGGAAGTGTGATTGTGGCTGGTCAACCTGCGTTTTGGGTTAATTACTTTGCATTTGATTCTGACCTTCCTGCTTTCTATCTGAGCAGCGATAGCCAAATCATAGAACTAAGTTTTTACGATTACCCTTTGGTAAACCAGCCGTTAGCAACGATTCAACAGGATGTTTATGCGCTGATCATAAGCACTTTCCGTCTTGAGAAATGAATGGAGAGTGTGTACTCTAAGAAGCGAGCCGTCTAACATTCGCTTCCAGCCGACGTGCTTACGCTGCGCGTTTAACAAGCATTCTGTAATGGTCAAGATCATGGTGCACGAAACCACCTGAGCAATAGGACGTAGATGGCGCTGCGGCGGGCTTAGGGCTAAGGACTTAATAACTTACCCACTTGCTCCGGCAAATGAAGGGAGGATTCGTCCAAGTTATTTAATCCTCAGTCCTTAGGGCTCGGCAGATGAACACGGATTTCCCTGCTGATCCGCGTGCATTCGCCGAGCGCCGCAGCGCCATCCGCGGCCTGTCTTCGATGCAGAATCACGTTGACCACTACAATCCTTGCGCGGCAGCAAAGGAATCCCCCTGATTACGTCAACTGCAACACCGCTGGCTTTAGTTCTCCGATAAAGGGTAGATGCCGGTACGCCTCACGGTAGTCCAGCCCGTAGCCGACAACAAAGCGATCCGGCAGATCGAACCCCTTGTATTTCAGCGGGATGTCCACCAGGCGGTGGGCGGGCTTGTTGAACAGCACGCACACCTCCAGGCTGGCCGGGTTGCGGGCGCGCAGGACGCGCAGCAGATAGCTCAAGGTCAACCCGGTGTCAACCACGTCCTCGACGAAGATCAGGTGCCGGCTCTCGACCGCCTCGTCCAGGTCCTTGGTCAGGCGCACCGATCCTTTGGCCTGGCGCTGCGGGTCATAGCGAGAGATGGCCATGAAGTCCACGCTGACCGGGATGGTGATGGCCCGCAGCAGGTCGGTCATGAAAAACACCACCCCTTTCAGTACGCCGACCAGCAGCGGGTTACGCCCGGCGTAGTCCTGGCTGATCTGGCCCCCCAGATCACCGATGCGCTGCCGGATTTCAGCTTCGGTGAGCAGGATCCGGCCGATTCCGAAGGTCAGCTCCGCGTGCGTTCCTTCCATGTGTCAGACCTCACTCTCTGCTCGGGCCGGTCTGTGACCGAGCCCGTGGGGCACTAAAGCCAATACGGTTCAGTTAGCCGGCCGGGCTCCCATGCCCGGCGGCGTGGGAGCCGCCTCTGCTGTCTTATCTGAACCATATTGGGACTAAAGCTGGTTGTCCATCAACCCCGGATAGCTTTCCACCCCGAACTTCAGCAACAACGCCCGGATGTCGCCGCGCTTGAACAGCTTGACGTTGATCGCCGGATGCAGTTCGCGCAGGCGGCGCAGCTTGCGGTTTTTGTGCCGGATCTGGTGTGGCTGCATAGTGGTGAGCTCAACGTATAGATCCTGGTCGGGCAGGTAGAAGTCGGGGCTGAACGCCTCGGTGACGTTGCCGGTTTGGTCGTAGCCGAGCGCAAAGGTGCGCGGCTCGTACTCCCAGGGGATGCCGTAGAACTCCAGGATGCGCGCAAATTCGGCTTCGACGGGGTGCGAAAAGGGCGGGGGCACAGTGTCGCTCATCGGGGTGCCTCCACCTGCGGTTTGGCCATACGTCCGGCGGCCAGGCAGAGCAGGTCCACAGCGGTCGCCACGCTCAAATGGGCCGTGTTCAACACCAGATCGTACAGGGCCGGGTCATCTCCACGAGTGTTGTAGTGGCGGCGTAGATAGCCGGCCCGCGCCCGGTCCGAGGCGTCCACGCGGGCGGCCGCGACCTCCTCCGGCAGATTGCAGCGGGCCTGCGCCTGGGCGACGCGCTGCGCCCGCGGGGCGATCACGCGCACGTGCAACACCCCCGGCCGGCCAGCCAGCGCGATCTGGCCCCCACGTCCTACCAGCAGCAAGTTCCCGGCGTCGGCCAGCTCGTGGATCACCTGGGCGACCGTCTCGCGATAGAGCCGCAGCGCCTCGGCCGACGGCTTGACCCCCAGCAGTCCCAGCTCGTCTATCTCGGCCAGCGCCACTTCGGGCACGCCGGCCTGGCGCGCGGCGCGGTTGATCACCTCGCGGCCGACCAGGTGCAGCCCCAGCCGTTCGGCCACGGCGATGGCGATGTCGTCCCCGCCGCTGCCAAGCTCGCGCGAGAGGGTGATAATGGGCATGTGTCACCTCCAGTGAGCGTGGAGAGTGGGGCGTGACGTCACGCTTTACGCTCCACCCGGTTACGCTCCACCCAACCGTTCGGCCAATCCTGAATACCGCGCCTGCGCCCGGTCGTTGTTGACGGCGATGGCGATGGCGCGCGGGGCGCCCACCAGCACCACCAGCTTCTGGGCGCGCGTCACGGCGGTGTAGAGCAGATTGCGTTGTAGCATCATGTAGTGGGTGGTCAGCAAGGGAATCACCACGGCCGGGTATTCGCTGCCCTGGGCCTTGTGGATGCTGACGGCATAGGCGTGGACCAACTCGTCCAGTTCCAGGAAGTCGTAGGCCACCGGCCGGTCGTCTATGCGCACCGTGAGGATTTGATCCTCCAGGTCAATCTGGCTGATCCGCCCCATGTCGCCGTTGAAGACGTCCTTGTCGTAGTTGTTGCGGATCTGCATCACCCGGTCCCCCACGCGGAAGGTGCGGCCGCCGACCGGCCGTTCTATTTTGCCGGGACCGGGCGGGTTGAGCACGGCCTGGAGCCGCAGGTTCAGCTCCCCGACGCCGACCACGCTACGGTGCATCGGGCTGAGCACCTGCACGTCGTCGGGGGCCAGGCCGAACTTGCGCGGGATGCGCTCCTGCACCAGCTCCACCACCAGGCCGGCCGCCTTTTCGGGGTCCTCCTCACGGAAGAGGAAGAAGTCGCGGGCGTTGCGGTTGTCCAGGATCGGCATCTCCCCGCGGTTGATGCGATGGGCGTTGGTGATGATGTAGCTGCCCTCCGGCTGGCGGAAGATCGTGTCGAGGCGAATGACGGCAGAGGTCGAGGTTGAGGTTGAGGTCGAGGTTAAGGTCAAGGTCGAGCCGGTCTTAGCCTTAGCCTTAGCCTTAGCCTTCTCCTCCGCCTCCACCGCCTCGATCACGTCCCGCAGCACGTTCCCCGCGCCCACGCTGGGCAGTTGATCCACGTCCCCCGCCAGCAGCAGATGCGCACCCGCCGGGATCGCCTTGAGCAGGTGGTTGGTCAGCAGCAGGTCGAGCATCGATGCTTCGTCGACGATCACCAGGTCGGCCTCCAGCGGGTTTTCCGCGTTGCGCTGGAAGGCAAACGCCGCTCCGCTAATGGCGGCCGGTTTGACCTCCAGCAGCCGGTGGATCGTCTTGGCCGGGCGGCCGGTGGCCTCGCTGAGCCGCCTGGCTGCGCGCCCGGTGGGGGATGCCAGCACGGTGCGCTTGCCGGCCGCTTCGGCCAGCCGGACGATGCTGCGCGTGCAGGTCGTCTTGCCGGTGCCCGGCCCGCCGGTGAGCACGGTCACGCGGCAGGTCAGGGCCGCCTGCACCGCCTCCTGCTGGCGCGGGGTCAGCGGCAGGCGGCTTTGGGACTGTAACGCGGCGAAGGCGGCCGGCCAGTCGAAGCGACGAAAGACGGCCAGCCGGTCCTCGGCAGCCTCGGTTAAACGACGCAGGCGGTTGGCCACCCCCAGCTCGCCGTAGTAGAAGGGGATCAGGTAGACCGGCCGTTCTTCCGCCAATGCCAGGCCGCCGGCCGCCGGGCGAGAATCCTCAATATCTAATCCCTGCTCCTCCACCCACACCTGCTCGGCCTCTTTCAGCGCCACGATCCCATCCCCCACCAGCGCCGGGGGGACGCCGAGCAGCTCGGTGGTCCGTGTGGTCAATTCGGCCGTCGGCAGGTAGACGTTGCCCTCGTCGGCCGCCTGGCTGAGGACGTAGGCCACACCGGCCGCCACCCGCTCGGGCGCGTCGTGGGCGATCCCCAGTTCGCGGGCGATCTTGTCGGCCGTGACGAAGCCGATGCCGTAGATGTCGCGCGCCAGCCGGTAGGGATCGGCCTTGACGGTCTCGATGGCGGCGTCGCCGTACTGCTTGTAGATCTTGACTGCCAGGCCGGTGGAGACGTTGTGGCTTTGCAGGAAGAGCATCACCTCTTTGATCTGCTTTTGCTCGGCCCAGGCGCGGGTGATCATCTCGACCCGCTTGCGGCCCACTCCCAGCACCTCGTGCAGCCGCCGCGGCTCCTCCTCGACCACGCGCAGGGTCTCCAGCCCGAACTTGCGCACGATGCGCCTGGCCGTGATCGGCCCGATCCCCTTGATCAGGCCGCTGCCCAGGTACTTCTCCAGCCCGGCGATGGTGGCCGGCAACACAGTGTGGACGTTTTCGGCCTTGAATTGGCGGCCATATTGGGGGTGGGCGGTCCACGCGCCGCTCAGCGCGACCGTCTCCCCGACGTCGATGCCCAGCATACTGCCGACCACGGTGACCGTGTAACTTTGGCCTTCTGGTATCAACTGTGCGACGGTGTAGCCGTTCTCATCGTTATGGTAGGTGATCCGCTCGATCGTCCCGCGAAGTGTGTCTGGCGCCACGTGTTTGCTCCTGACCTCATTTTACCAGAGCCAGCCCCATACGCAAGCCGGCGACCGGTTCATTGGTTCGGGGCGCGCTCGTTGTGGCCGCCGTTCGACAGAGCTCAAGATGAGGTCTGTGACCGAGCCACCTATAGCCTTCAATCAATTGTCATGGCCGCGACCTTTTCCTTGTTGACGTATGGTATAATGGACGCGTGACGTATCTTCTCAAAGGGTTCAAACTTCGGTGTTTCAACTGAGTTCAGCGTGGGAAGGAGAGCACTACGATGGCGACAGTTCTGATCTACGCGACGCGGCGTCAGCGCAAGCAGTTGACCGGTGCAGGGAGCACTTTCCTGGCGGAATACGATGACTACGTGCTGGCCGATATCTCGGCGGACCAGATGGCCGCGTTGCAGGCCGCCGGCTACGAGGTGGAGATCCAGGAGCCGCCGCGCGTGCTGGAGGTGCGGGGCCGGTCGGTGACGATGTTGCGAGCCGAGGAGCGTGACGCGGCGCAACCGGCCGCCAGGGCGGCGGCCATGGCCGAGGCGGGCGGTCACGCCATCCTCCAGGGTCCAGCCCCGGAGACCTATGGCCCCGGCCAGCACTATTATCTGGTGCAGTTCGTCGGGCCGACCAAGCCGGAATGGCTGGCGGAGATCACGACGCACGGTGGCAAAGCGCAGGGGCCTGTGCCACCCTACGGCTATATCGTGGCGCTGGACCAGCCAACTTACGATTGGCTCACGACCGAACCGGCCTACGTGCGTTGGGTCGGGCATTACAGCCCTGAACTGCGGCTCGCTCCCGAACTGACCGCGGCGCTGGCGGCTGACCCGGCCCTTTCGCGGGGGCGCATCCGGCGCCAAGACGAAGCGCCGGATGCGGCGCCCCCTGGGGTCGAGCGGGTGCCGGCGCTCTTCACCGTGAGTTTCTTTGAGCCACACGATCTGCCCGAGGCGCTACCCTACATCCGGGAGTTGGGCGGAACGTCAAGCGCGTTTGAGCCGGGCGCGGCGATCCTCACCGTGAGTTTTCCGCCCGATCAGGCTGACCTGCCAGCGCGCGTCGAGCGCCTGGCGCACCTGCACGGCGTCAAGGCGGTGGAGACCTTTACCCTGCGACAGCTCTACAACAACGTGGCGGTCAGGCTGTTGGCCGCCGAGGAGGTGATCACCCCGAGGGGGTTAGGCCTAAGCGGCCGGGGTGAGATTGTCGGGGTGGCAGATTCCGGGTTAGATAACGGCGACCCGGCAGCGATTCATCCGGATTTCGCCGAACGGATCGCGGCCATCCGTAGCTGGCCCGTGGCCGCCGATTGGTCCGCCCTGGTGACCAACAGCGGCGGCGACGACGGGCCGGCCGACACTCGCTCCGGCCATGGCACCCATGTCGCCGGGTCGGTCTGTGGAAACGGTTCGACGGCGCTGGCGGCGGGACACGAGGCGATCCGTGGTCTGGCCTTCGGCGCCGAGCTGGTCTTCCAGGCGATCGAACAGGAGCTGGCCTGGACCGACGCCTACCGGCAGACGTATTATCGCCGGTATCGGCGCAATCCGCCCGATTATGGGCTGGCGGGGTTGCCGGTCGACCTGCAGCCGGTGTTCCAGCAGGCGTACGATGCCGGCGTGCGCATCCACAACAACAGTTGGGGCGGCGGCGATTTTGGCGCCTATGACGATTACGCTGCGGCGGTGGATCGTTTCATGTGGCAACACAAGGATTTCTTGATCCTGTTTGCGGCCGGGAACGATGGGACAGACGGTGACCGCGACGGAGACGTGGACGATGGTAGCGTGTCACCACCAGGAACGGCCAAGAATTGCCTGACGGTGGGCGCGGCCGAGTCGGTGCGGGCGCAGGGGGGGTACCAACGGGCCTACGGCCGGCTTTGGCCGGGCAGTTTCCCGGCTCGCCCCGTATCTGCCGACATGCCGTCCGATCACGCGGATGATGTCGCCGCTTTCAGCAGCCGCGGTCCCACCAAGGATGGCCGGATCAAGCCGGATCTGGTCGCGCCGGGCACCAACATCCTATCCGTGCGCTCCCGTTCGTTGGGGGCTGATAGCCACGGTTGGGGCGCGTACGTCGACCAGTTGCAGGACCAGTACATGTTCGATGGGGGCACCAGCATGGCCACCCCGCTGGTGACCGGCGCGGCAGCTCTGATACGCCAGTACCTGCGCAGAGTCAAGCGCCGGCGGACGCCCAGCGCGGCGCTCCTCAAGGCGACACTGTTACATGCTGCGCAATATCGTCCTGAGCGGCATGTCCAGGACGGGGAAGACCGACTTCACGATTTCGCACAGGGCTGGGGGCATCTGGACCTGGGCAGCGTGTTGCTGCCACCGGCGCCGGAGCAGGTGAGCTGGTACGATCACCGCCGGGGGCTGAACAGCGGGCAAAGCTGGCGCTGGTCGTGCCAGGTGGTCGATCCCGGTGTGTCGCTGAAGGTGACCCTGGTTTGGACGGACTACCCCGGCAACCCTGGGCATCAGCCCAACCTGGTCAACGACCTGGACCTGGTGCTGACCAGTCCCTCGGGTCAGATGTACTACGGCAACTGTGCGCCTGGCCAAATCGGCGGCCGGCCGGATCGGGTCAACAACGTCGAGCGGATCATCCTGCCGACGCCGGAGCCGGGGCGCTATCGCATCCGCGTCCGGGCAGTGAACGTGCTGTATGGGCCACAGGATTTCGCGCTGGTGTATTCGGGAGGAATGAGGTAGAGGTGACCAGGGACGAGTAACGAGTAACGAGTAATGAGTAACCAGGTGCGCGCACTGGACGCTGGTTATTCGGTAATTACTCAGCCACCCTTGCGAAGGTTGCGAATAGCCGTACCGATAGAGCGATTCTTGGCTGACGAGGGCGCTTCCGGCCTGAGATCTGCTCACAAACCTTCGCAAGGGTTCTCACGGCAGACTGGAAAGTCGCCCGCTACGCCTTCGCCCCGAAGCATTGAAATGATACTGGCAGGGCCTGGAAGCAAGCAACCGCTGCATCTCAGATGTCAAGTTGACAGCAACGGTGCTGTGATCTGCAGAGCCGCCGGTCATGGCAAAGATTTCGCCGGCATAGTACTCACTCTTATAGTCGGCGACCTCTTCCATGGCCAGGTATTCGGCCGGTGTGAAGTTGTTTTTCAATGGACGGAGGATGGTCGGCCTCCTTCCGTTGAGGGTTGCGGCTGGGCCTTGGCCGCAACCCTGGCCTCGAACCGCGCCAAGTCGATGGTGGCGCGCTCGTGCAGTCCTTCGCCGATCAGGTCGATGCCATCGTGCGCGCTGACGCGGAAGGTCAGGCGGCGGCCATCCACGGCGATCAACTCGGCGCGGGCGGTGACGGTGGCGCCCACCGGCGTGGCGGCCAGGTGTTTGACGTGGACCAGCGTGCCCACCGACTGCTGGCCCGGGGACAGATGGGGGGCCAGGGCGTGCACCGCGGCCCTTTCCATCAGACGCACCATTTCGGGCGTGGCAAAAACCGCCACCGCTCCGCTGCCCAGGCGCCGGGCGGTGACCTCAGGCGTGACCTGGACACTGGCCTCGCCGGTCAGGCCCAGGGGAAACTGACTGCTCGACTCGGGCATCTTGACTCCGGTGATGTGCGCTCATGCCGGCGCGGGACGCGGTGAGGGTGACCTGGTCGGCCGGTTGCTGCCTGGGGCCGGGATGCCGCCGTTTCGGCGGGGCGCCGGTTCGACCCGGCGTTGCGGCGCCCCGGGCACGCCGGCGAAGAACTTCTCGAACTCGTCAGCGTCCAACGTTTCCACCTCGATCAACTTACGGGCGATAGCGTGGTGCAGGTCGCTGTAGCGGGTCAGGATCTCCTCGGCTTTGGCGTAGGCGGCCGTGACGATCTGATCGACCTCTTCGTCGATCTCCCGTGCCACCTGTTCGCCGTAATTGCGTTGTTCGCCGATCTCGCGGCCCAGGAAGATCATCTCGTGCCGCTGGCCGAACACCATCGGCCCCATCTTCTCGCTCATGCCGTACTGGGTGACCATCGCCCGCGCCAGTTTGGTGACCTTGTCCAGGTCATCCACGGCGCCGTTGGTGATGTCGTCGAAAATCGTTTGCTCGGCGACGCGGCCGGCCAGCATCGCGCTGAGATCGTCGTTGAACTTGGCCTTGCTGATCAGCACGCGATCGTTTTCGGGTAAAGCCATGGTGTAGCCCAAGGCCATGCCCCGGCTGATGATGCTGATCTTGTGCACCGGGTCGCACTTGGGCAGCATCCGCCGCACCAGCGCGTGGCCAGCCTCGTGGTAGGCGATGATCACCTTTTCCTTTTCGGAGATCAGCCGGCTGCACCGCTCCGGGCCGGCGATGACCCGTTCGACCGCTTCCTGGAACTCCGGCATGCCGATGCTGCTCTTGTTGCGCCGCGCGGCCAGGATCGCAGCCTCGTTCACCAGGTTCTCGATGTCCGCGCCCACGAAACCGGGCGTGCCCTTGGCGATGGTGGTCAGATCGACGCTCGGCTCCAGTGGCTTGCCGTGCACGTGGACCTTCAGGATCGCCTCGCGGCCCCGCTTGTCAGGTCGATCCATGATCACCTGGCGGTCGAAGCGGCCCGGGCGCAGCAACGCCGGGTCCAGGATGTCCGGCCGGTTGGTGGCTGCGATCAGGATCACGTTGGTGTCAGTGTCGAAGCCGTCCATCTCCACCAGGATCTGGTTCAGCGTCTGCTCCCGCTCGTCGTGGCGTCTTGCCTGTGCCGGGCGGGCCGACCAGCAGCACGCCTTTGGGGATGCGCGCGCCCAGCGAGGCGAACTTCTGCGGCTCCTTGAGGAACTCCACGACTTCCTGCAACTCCTGCTTGGACTCCTCCGCGCCGGCCACGTCCTCGAAGGTCACCGTCGGCTTGTCACCCGTGAAGACCCGCGCCTTGCTTTTGCCGAAGAAGATGACCTGGTTGTTAACGCCCTGTGCTTGCCGCAAGATCATCAAGAAAAGGCCGCCAATGAGTATCACGGGCAGCAGCGTGCCCAGGATCGTCAACCAGTTCCCCATATTCGTGGGTTGAGCCACCTCCAACTTGATCGCGGCCAGTACTTCGGGTGACACGCCCAAGTCGACCAGCGAGGAGGTCAGGTTGACCCCCGGTTCCTTGTGGGAGAAATAGGTCTGGCTGTCATTGGTCAGTTTGACTTGCAGTTGATCGCCCACGACGGTGATGGACGCGATCTTGCCGTTCTGGATGAGCGCGGCGATCTCGGTCAATTGCTTCTCGGGCGGCCGCTCTGTGGACTGCGATGCGTTGTAGAAAAGGGCCGCGACCGCGACCAGGAGCAGGATGTAGACCAGCCCGTTTTTTCGCCAGGTAGAATTCACGTTATTCGCCTCCGGTGTTGACCGGCAACAACCATGTTATGTTATTTTTGAACGCTTACCTTGACATTGTTACATTCGTCATTGCGAGCGCTGCTTGCGAAGCAATCGAGATTGCCACAATCTCTTACGACAAAGATAGAGATTGCTTTGCTTCGTGCCTCGCAACCGCACACACCGCTCCTCGCAATGACAGAGGTAATCTAACAGTGTCAAGTTACGTTAGTGTGAGGATTATAGCAGAAATACGGTAATTAAGCCAGACGGCCGGCTTACTGTTTAGGCCATCTCCGGCGAGCCTCAATCTGTGAGCAATCAGGCCCCCGACACTTGAACGAATGGCCCCTCATCCGGCCCATATTTGGAATTGCTGCGGCCGGCCAGGCGGGTTTGACAGCCGGTCAGGAGTGTGATATTCTCCATTTAGAATTCATACTGATAAGTACGCAGAGCCCAGGGGGAAGCCGGTGTGATGCCGGTGCTGTCCCGCAACTGTATCCCGTCCCAAGCGGCCGGGGAGCCAGGAACCCCACCTCTGTGTGTTCTCGACGACCTTCGCGGTAAAGGGAGTTGGAATCGGCCCTGGGCCTATCCCGGACCGTCCTCCACTCCCCCTTGTCAAACAGGCAAGGGGTTTTTTGTTGATATCGACGCCCCTTCCTGGGGCGTTTTCCGGGGTGGCTGTGGCCGGTCTCCTGACCGAGCCACCAGGATTTGCTGGGGCCGGTCTGCGACCGAGTCCCCCTGGCTCGCAGGCCTCATCGTGAGCGGCTTATCATGAGCGGCGCATCGTGAGCGGCTCACCGTGAGCGGCTCACGAGCGGCTCTTGGGCTCTGTCGAACGGTGGCCAGAGCAGTTTCGGATAAACTCCTGGGTGAGTGGGGGACCATGCGCACGCTGGTAAAACTGCTCCGACATGCAAGCATTGCGTTCGTGTTACCAGGCCTGCTTCTGGCGGGCAGTGCGGCCGTGAGCCACGCTGCCGACCCGGTGGCGGCGGCGGTCGCGTGGCTGCACACGCAACAGTTGAGCGACGGCAGTTTTGGCGTCAGCAATCAGGGCAGCGCCGGCTTGACCGCTGACGTGGTCTATGTGTTGGCGCTGGTGGGCGAGGACCCTGCCGGTCCGGCCTGGACGGTGAACGGCCACAGCGCGCTGGCCGCGCTGGCCGCTTTGGCTTCACCCTATGCCGCTCGCGACGCCGGCCAGGCCGGGAAGGTCGCTCGGGCTGTGGCGCTGGCGGGCGGTGATCCCCGGAGCTTCGGCGGGCTGGACCTGGTGAACGTGATCCAGGCCGCATACGACCCGGCTACCGGGCGCTATCATCCGAGTCTGTTGTTCCGCCACACGCTGGCGGTCGAAGGGCTGTATCGGTCGGGGGCGCCGGCGTCGGCCCAGGCGATCGAGGCGTTGTCGAACGCACAGATGCCCGATGGCGGGTGGTTCTGGGCCTTCGAAGGTGTCGAGGGCGACGTAGACACCACCGGCCGGGTTTTGCAGGTGCTGGCCGGATATGCCGGGGTCCGGTGTACAGCGGCTTTCGACCGGGCGGTGGATTTCCTGGCCGCCGGTCAGTTGGCTACCGGCGGCTGGGGCGTGCGCTATGGCGAGGGCCCGGCTAACGCCGATTCGACGGCGCTAGTGGTCGCCGGTCTGCGGGCTGTGGGCAATGATCCGGCCGCAGCCCGTTTTCAGAAGGCCGGCCGCGGCGCAGTCGAGACCCTACTGACGTTTCAGGCGCCCAGCGGCGCGTTTGTTTACATTCAGCAGCCCGGTCAGGAGGAGAGCCGGATCATGGCCACCGTGGATGCCCTGACTGCACTGGCGCAACCCCAGCTCGACGCGCCGATCTGTCATCCGGTGTACTTGCCGCTTTCGTCGATGCGGGATTAGGCCCAATACGGTTCAGTTAGTGTTCCGGAATCGAGGCTTCAGCCGGAGGCGCCCCGCCTGAAGGCGCTAGTAGTCGGTCAACTCTCATTTGATGGGTGATTGTAGGGGCGAACCCTCTGTGGTCGCCCACGCGGGCAGGCACGGAGGCGCTGCCCCTACCTATCAATTCATCCTTGACAGACTACTAGTCCAGGCTTATCTGTACCGTATTGGGATTAGGCCGTTCCAGAAAAATAGATGTCGGGCTGGTTAGGGTTAAGGACGGCTACGGCTTAATAACTTACCCAATCGCTCCGGCAAATGAAGGGGGGATTCGCCCAAGTTATTTAATCCTCAGTCCTTAGCCCCGTAATCG
>PHCA01000019.1:39738-51714 GCA_002842085.1 Chloroflexi bacterium HGW-Chloroflexi-1 | reverse complement strand
CACAGCGAGCATGCGGAGACCGGCCACAGCGAGCATGCGGAGACCGGCCACAGCGAGCACGCCCCGAACTATTGAGAAGATACGAAGGCGTTTGGAACACACTCAATTCTTTCAGGAGGGTAGAAACATGTTTCGTCGTTTGATCTCTGTTCTTTCCGGTGTTTTGGTCCTGGTTGTGTTGATGGCCGGGGTCGTGCTGGCCACTGATGCGACCACGAAGCAGGTGGGCCTGGTCATCGCTTTTCCCGATGGCGCCCAACATCTGGAGGTCGTAACCGTGCCCACGACTGCGACCACCTTCGACGTCTTGCAGGCGGCCAAGATCACGCTGGTCAGCCAGGACGCGGGGTGGGGGCCGGCGGTGTGCCGCATCAACCACGTCGGGTGTCCGGCGGCTGCTTGCTTCTGTGATACCGTGCACTTCTGGGCCTACTACCACCTGGATGCGGCTAACAATGTCTGGGTCTCAGCTTCGACGGGCGTCGGCGGCTACGTGCCCACTGACGGCGCGGTGGAAGGGCTCGCCTGGAGCGGTTTCGACGCTAGCTTCACCCCGACCGTGCAGCCGCCGGTCTACACCTTTGCCCAGATCGTTGCTCAGACCACCCCCGTCCCGATTCCGGAACCGGCCACGATGTTACTGCTGAGCGCCGGGCTGGTCGGGTTGGCCGGCTACGTGCGTCGAGCGCGTAATCGCTGAGAAGTAATCGGTTGACAGGTTGCAGGTTACACGTTCAACGCGTAACCTGCAACTGGCCACTCTGAATGTGTGTGAGGCGCCTGATGGCTATGTCGCGCCGGGCCGTTGTTTGCATTTTGCTCCTGCTGTCCTTGCTGGTTTTGACGCGCACGCCTGGGTCTGCCCAAGGCGGCACGAACCGGGCGGCGGTGGTCGTGCGCTATCCGAACGGCCGTGTGTGGCAGAGCTGCGTTTCGTTCAACGAACCGGCCATCTCCGGCGACGAGTTGTTGCGCCGGGCGGGGCTCAGCATCATCGTCGACTTCAGCAGTGGGATCGGGAACGCGGTGTGCAGCATCGACGGCGCAGGATGCAGTTACCCGACGGAAGACTGTTTCTGCCGCTGCCAGGGCATTGAGTGTGAATACTGGGCCTATTTCCACTGGGTGGGCGGGGGCTGGCAATACTCGCAGGTGGGCGCGGGCGGTTACCAGGTGACGGACGGCGCGTTGGAGGGCTGGTCGTGGGGGCCGGGCTCCTACGGCAGCAGCGGCACGCAGCCGCCACAGGTGGCCTTCTCCGACATTTGCGTCCCGTCCACCGCCACGCCCACCCCGACCGCGACGGTTACTCGCGTCCCGCCCACCCCGACGCCGACGGCCACGCCTGTGCCCCCGTCCAAAGCGCCGGATGTCCGCTTTGAAACCACCGCGACCGCTCTGACATCCGGCGCGTGCGCGGTGTTGAAGTGGATCACCTGGGACGCCGACCGGGTGACCCTGAACGGTGAGGCGGTCCTGGCCCAGGATCGCCGCGAGGTGTGCCTGGCCGCGACACAGCGCTACACCCTGGTCGCGGCCAATGCCGCCGGGCAGACGGAGCGCGAGTTGACGGTCGGCGTGGTCGTGGCGACTTCCACTCCGACCCAATCCAGGGCCTCTGCGCAGAGCCCGGCCACCCCTGGCCAGACCCCAGCCGCGCCCCAGCCGCCCGCGTCCACTGAAACCGCCACCCCGGCACCGATCGCAGCATCCATCGACGACCAGGTGACGGCGTTGCCGGCGGCGCCACAGCCGGCGCCGCCGCGCGCTGGGCTGGCGCTCGTCCCGGTGGCGCGGGCCCAGGCCGCCGATGCAGAGGCAGTTGCGTCAGGCCCAACGCGCCAGCCGTTCGAGCTCCTCGGGGTGGCTGTCGCGCAGCCGGCTGCGGCTTTGCCCACGGTCATTCCCACCGCGACGCCCTTCCCCAGGCGGGCGCTGGGCGGGGAGGGCCGCCCGACCCCCACGCCGATCTTGTTGGCGCGCGTGCCGGCGACTGGCCCGAACGACCTTGCCCGCGCGGTCGCCCCGGCGCAGTCGGCTGGTGGGGGACAAGATGTTGCCGGGGACTATGTGCCCCCGGATCGGCATTTCAGCCCCGCGTTGTTGCCGGGCTACGCGTCTTTTCTGTTCACCGCGGCGCTGCTGTTGGTCGCCGGTTTTGTGGTGGCGCGGCGCCGGGCGCAGGTGGGCCGAGAGGGGTGAGGCGGGGGACGTATTGCGTACTGTATAGCGCGGCCTCCTGCCCCAACCAAAGGGCGGTCATTGCGAGGAGCGTCCTGTCCTGAAAATAGCCGCCGAACCGTCATTGCGAGGCCCGTAGTTTGGGCCGAAGCAATCTGGATTGCCGCAGTCCCCTGCATCGGATGAGATTGCTTCGTCGCAAAAGACGCTCCTCGCAATGACATTTTCATTCGCCGTGGCGCCGCGCCCGGCATGAACACTGAGCGGAGCAGCGTTTCTTGCTGCGTAGTCGAAGCATGTCCTGAGCCCCGTCCTGAGCGTGTCAAAGGGCCCGCCGAAGGGGATGCGACGAAGCAAGCTCCGCTATGTGCAGGAGATTGCGGCAATCAAAGATTGCGACAATCAGGAATTGCTTCGCAAACACCGCTCGCAATGACGTCGTCAAAGATTCTCGCGATCAACGCGAATGCTACAGGGTAATACTATACTGCATGCTCCGAGCGTGAGGCATCGACCGGGAACGACGGATTACGGATTACGAAGTACGCAACACGCAACACGCAACATAACACACATGCCGTCAAACGACACCTTCCATCCGGTGGCCTGGTCCGCCTGGCTGGCCGCCGCGGCGCTGCCGGCGCTCTCCACGCGCAATCCCCTATATTTGTGTCTAACCCTGTTGGCGGCTGCGGTGACTTACCTGGCGCTCGGCCGGCGGAGTCCGCTGGCGAAGAGTTGGGGCGCATTCGTGCGTTTTGGCGCATTCTTGTGGCTGTTGACTATCCCGTTCATCGCCTTGACCGCGCATCATGGTGAGATCGTGCTGTTCCGCCTGCCCGCGAGTTGGCCGGTGATCGGCGGGCCTATCACCGGCGAGGCGTTCATCTACGGCTTGACCAGTGGCCTTTCGCTGTTGGCCCTTTTGCTGGTCTTCGCCGTGTTCAACGTGGCTGTGGATCAGGGCCGGCTGCTGCGCATGACCCCCGGTTTCATCTACCAGGCCGGCGTCGTCACGGCCATCGCGGTGGCGTTTGTGCCGCAGATGGTGGCCTCCTGGCAGGCGATCCGCGAGGCGCAACAGGTGCGCGGGCATCGTTTGCGCGGCGTACGCGATCTGCTGCCCCTGATCATGCCGTTGCTGGTGACGGCGCTGGAGCGGGCGATGCAGTTGGCGGAGTCGATGGAGGCCCGCGGTTTCGGCGGCCAGGTGCTGGCGGCCAGCGCCAGGCAGCGCCTCGCTGAACAACTGGCGATCCTGGTCGGATTGGGCGCGTTGGGCGCAGGGTTTGCCGGCAGCGGGTTTTGGCCGGGTCAGCGACTCCTGGTTGGCATTTTGTTGGCGTTCGGCGGCGGCGCGTTGATCTGGGCCTTCTGGGATCAGGGCCGGCGCGTGCGGCGCACCCGTTACCGGCGCTGGCATTGGGAACGCGGCGATCGCAGCGTGCTGGTCGTCAGCCTGTTGGCCGGGGTGGGGTGGCTGGTCGCCTGGCTGGCCCCTGGGGATTGGCTATTTTTTTATCCGTATCCGCCCTATTCGCCTTGGCCAACTTTTCAACCGGTCTTGGGGTTGTTTATCCTGGCCTTGGCGATACCCGGATTGTTGCTCGGGCCTGGCGTAAGGACAGTAATGAGTAATGAGTAATGCCCGACCACAAAGGAAGCTTCAGTTCCATGATCCGTCTTGATCGCGTCACCTACACCTATCCCGGCCAGCCGGCGCCGGCGTTGGCTGATTTCTCGGTCACCATCGCGCCCGGCGAGTTCGTGCTGGTGGTCGGGCCGTCGGGCGCGGGGAAGTCCACCTTTCTGCGCAGCCTGAATGGATTGGCGCCGCACTTCTACGGCGGTCGCTGGGCCGGCCGCGCCGAGGTTTTCGGCCGCGACCCGGTGGCGGCCGCGCCGCGCGGCATGGCCGACCTGGTGGGGCTGGTCTTCCAGGACCCGGAGGCGCAGTTTGTCGTGGATACCGTCGAGGATGAGCTGGCGTTCGCGATGGAGAACTTCGCCCTGCCACAGGCCACCATGCGCAAGCGCGTCGAAGAGGTGTTGGACCAGATGAACATCGCCCACCTGCGCAACCGGCGGATCAGCACCCTGTCCGGCGGCGAGAAGCAACGGGTGGCGATCGCCTCCGTGCTGGCGTTGCAGCCGGAGCTGTTGGTGTTGGACGAACCGACCTCGCAGCTCGACCCGCAGGCCGCGGAGGAGGTCCTGATCGCGCTGCGCCACCTCAACGAAGACCTGGGGCTGACGGTGGTCCTCAGCGAGCACCGGCTGGAGCGCGTGGTGCAATATGCGGATCGCGTGTTCTACCTGCCTGCGCCGGGCGTGCCGCCGGTGTTGGATGCGCCGCGGGCCGTGGCTGCGCAGTTGCCTCTCGTGCCGCCGTTGATCGAGCTGGGCCGACGGCTGGATTGGCGCCCGTTGCCGCTGACGATCAAGGAGGGGCGGTCAGCGAGTCAGCGAATCAGCGAATCAGCGAGTCAGCGAATCAGCGAATCAGCGAGTCAGCGAATCAGCGAATCAGCGAGTCAGCGAATCGGCGGCTGTGGTGGCGGTGCGCGATCTACACTACGCGTACGATGGGCAGCGGGCGCTGCGGGGGGTGAGCCTGGCGGTGCGGCGGGGTGAGTTTGTAGCGTTGATGGGGCGCAATGGGTCGGGGAAGAGCACGCTGATCAAGCAACTGGTCGGGCTGCTGAAGCCGGGCCAGGGTCGCGTGAGCGTCTTCGAGATGGACACGCGCCAGACGCCGATGGAGGAGATCATCCGCCGGGTGGGCTACGTGCCACAGCACCCGGGCGCGTTGCTCTTCAGCGACACGTTGGCTTTGGAGTTGGCGTTTACCCGGCGGGGGCACGGGCTGCCACCAGATCCAGACGCCGATCAGGCATTGCTGGCTCGCCTGGGCCTGGGTGCTCTGGCGGGGCGAGACCCGCGTGATCTGAGCGGGGGCGAACAGCAGCGGGCCGCCCTGGCCGCGATCCTGGTGGCCAACCCCGATCTGATCTTGCTGGACGAACCGACGCGCGGCCTGGACTACGCCCAAAAGCGAGGTTTGGCCGATCTGTTGTCGGGCATGAAGGCGGAGGGCCGCACCATCATCATGGCCACCCACGATGTCGAATTGGCGGCCGCCTGCGCCGACCGGGTCGTGTTGATGGCCGAAGGGGAAGTGGTGGTGGACGGGCCAGCGCGGGAGGTCATGAGCGATTCCCAGGTCTTTGCTTCGCAGATCAACAAGCTGTTCCGCGACCCGCGTTACCTGGTGGTGGATGACGTCTTACAAGCCTTAGCGGCCCGCGGCGAAGGCCCAATCAACTATACTTGACAAGGTAACAGGGTGACAAGGTGAAAAAAACGTACCTACTCAGCCGCCGTGTCATTGCGAGCGTTTTTTGCGAAGCAATCGAGATTGCCGCAATCTCCCGACATTGAACGCGGGGATTGCTTCGTCGGCAAAAAAACGCCTCCTCGCAATGACAAGCTGAGTAGTTACAAAAAAACCGTATCTTCTCAATTTTTCGGGGAATTGCTCGCTGTGGCCGGTCTCCTGACCGAGCCACGGTGGCTCGGTCAGGAGACCGGCCACAGCCACCCAGGATTATGGCTGTCGCTTGAGAGGATACAAAAAACCGCACTTTATGACCGTGGCGAGTATAACTAACCAACTACCCAACCAACTAACCCATGACGGATACTAAGACCCAGAAACTATTATCCGGCGCTATCCTGCTCGTGGCCAGTGCCCTGGGGCTGGGTGCGTTTTTGTACCCCTTCTTCCAGGCAAGCTTGCCGAGCACGGGGATGATGGCCCACGCCACCGATGCGCCGCTGCTGTTTATCCTGTTGCTGCTGCTGTGCCTGGGAGCGGTGTTCGCCAGCATGACGGGGCGCCAGATGACCAGCAAGCTCGTGGCCGTCCTCGGCATCCTGACGGCGCTGAGCGCGGTGCTGCGTGCTGTGCCCGGGCCGGCGGGCTTCTCGGCGATCTTCTTGCTGCCGATCCTGGCCGGCTACTGCTACGGGCCGACCTTCGGTTTTTTGCTGGGCACGTTATCGTTGCTGGTCTCCGCGCTGATCGGCGGGTCGGTGGGGCCGTGGATGCCCTACCAGATGTTTGCGACCGGGTGGGTGGGGCTGCTTTCGGGTTGGCTGCCGGAGTTCCCGCGACATCGCCGGTGGGAGCCAGTGATGCTGGCCGTCTGGGGCTGGCTGCTGGGGTTGGTCTTCGGCGCGATCATGAACATCTGGTTCTGGCCCTTCCTGGCCGGTGGCGCGCAGGCCGGGCAAGGGTGGCAGCCGGGGCTGTCGGTGTGGGCCGCGCTGCGGAATTATGCGACGTTCTACGTGGCCACCTCGTTGTGGTGGGATGTGGGCCGGGCCGGCGGCAACGCGCTATTGCTACTACTGTTCGGCGCGCCGATCCTGCGCGTTCTCCGCAGATTCCGCAGCCGGTTCCGGTTCGATGTCGTGCCGGAGATCGTCCTCACACGATCTCGATCCCCTCGCCCGCAGTGACCTCGCCGATCACCCAGGCCGCCTGATCTCGCGCCGCGCAGAAGGCCAGGAACGCGTCTGTCTGCGCCGCGGGCACGGCGACCAGCAACCCGCCGGAGGTCTGCGGGTCGTGGAGCAGCGTTTCCTGCCAGTCGGTCACGGCGCGCGTATAGGTTACCAGGGCGTTGTAGAAGGCATGATTGCTGTGCGCTCCGCCAGCGAAGATCCACCCCTCGGCGTATCCCCAGGCGCCGGGCAGCCACGGCAGCGCGTCGAACCGGATGCGGAGGCGTACGCCGCTGGCCTGGGCCATCTCCGAGGCGTGGCCGATCAGCCCGAAGCCGGTGATGTCGGTGGCCGCGCGCACGCCGACTGCCTGCGCGGCTTGCGCGGCCGTCCGGTTCAGACGCGTCATGCTGGTTATGGCGGCTTCCAGGTGGGCTGGTTCCACCGAGCCGCGTTTGACCGCGGTGGTGATCGTGCCGGCGCCCAACGGCTTGGTCAGCACGAGTTGGTCGCCGGGCTGCGCCCCGCCCTTGGTCAGGATGCGGTCCGGGTGGACCATGCCGGTGACGGCCAGTCCGTACTTGGGCTCCTTATCCCGGATGGTGTGCCCCCCGGCGATGGCCGCGCCGACCGAGCGCACCACATCCGCGCCACCGCGTAAGATCTGCGCCAACAGAGCGACGGGCAGATCGGGCGGGAAGGCGACCAGGTTGAGCGCGAACAGCACTTCGCCGCCCATCGCGTAGACGTCGCTCATGGCGTTGGCCGCGGCGATGGCGCCGAACTCGTAGGGCGTATCCACGATCGGCGTGAAGAAGTCGACGGTCTGGATGAGGGCTTGCGTCTCGTTGAGCCGGTACACCGCCGCATCATCCGGCACACCCAGCCCCACCAACAGGTCGGGATACTGCTCCGCGGGAAACAGGTTGTCGAGTGAGCGCAGAACCTGCGCAAGCTGCTTAGCGGGCAGCTTGGCCGCTCAGCCAGCGCACGAGCTGAGGCTCGTGAGTTTGATGATCTCTTCGCGGATCAAAGGATGAACCTTTCTTCTGTGGTAGCCGTTCAGGTGGATAGCGCAGAAACCCGGTTTTTGAAACATCCGGTTTCTGGCGCCGCAGGCGTAGCCCGTGCATTATACCCGGCCGCCCGCGTCGGGTCAAGCGGGAAATGTAGTCTTGCAGACATTGGACAATTATTATACAATACCAGAGGAAGGAAGAATCATCTATGCCCAAGATCGCGATCACCGGTAAGGGCGGCGTCGGCAAAACGACACTGACCGCCCTGCTCTCTCACGTTTACACCCAACGCGGTCAGGATGTCATCGCCATCGACGCGGATCCGGCGGGCAACCTGGGCCTGGCCTTCGGGTTGTCGGCCGCGCTCGATGCCAGGCTCAAGCCGATCGCCGAGATGGAGGCGTTGATCTATGAACGCACCGGCGCGCAACCCGGCAGCATCGGCGGCTGGTTCAAGCTCAACCCGAAGGTGGACGACCTGCCCGAAAGCCTGAGTGTTACCCACCGCGGGGTGCGGTTGCTGCGGCTGGGATCGGTGCGCGGCGGCGGGGCCGGCTGTATCTGCCCCGAGAGCGCCCTGCTACGAGCGCTGGTCACCCATCTGCTCCTGCGCAAGAATCAGACGTTGCTGATGGACATGGAGGCGGGGATCGAGCACCTGGGCCGCGGCACGGCCGACTCGATGGACGCGTTCATCATCGTCGTGGAGCCGGGGCTGCGCAGCCTGGGGACGGCCCGGCAGATCCAGGGGTTGGCCGCGGAGATCGGCGTCAAACGCGTCTACCTGGTGGCCAACAAGACGCGCGGGGCCCAGGACGAAGCCTTTGTTCGCGAGCATGCGCCTGCCTTGTCGTTGTTGGGCAGCCTGCCCTTTAGCCTGGACGCGTTGGCCGCCGACCAGGGCGGGGTGGCCGTGTTCGATCAAGCGCCGGAACTGTTGACCGCGGCGGAACACATCGCGGACGCGTTAGCCGCCTGATGCGTTCGATGTCGCACGATCTGTCTCACTGGGCTGTTCAGAGGCGGTATTCTGTTAGTTTCCCTGGCATTGCGCCGGAACGGTTGGGGGTGTTTCATCATGACGACCGAATCGAGCTACATCCCAAAGGTAATGCGGATTCATCTGCAACTCAGCCAATATCCGGTGCTGGGCGACGTGATCCGCGAGCGCATGCGCGACGAGATCTTTCGCCGCGGGATCGTCACCCGCGAGCAATTCGCCACCGAAGCCCGCGAAAAGGCGATCGATTCCCAACGCCGCGAAGGCATCACTCGCCCGTATGAGGAAGAGCCCTCCGACGTGTGGGAACGACGGCTGGCCCACTTCTGCGAGAACTTGACCGACTTCTACTTCGCTTACAACCTGCCCTACACGCGCTTCGAAGAGATCGTGCAAGAGGTGCTCCGGCAGCGGATCGCCGCGGAGACGGTGCTTGCCTATAACCCGGAGCTGGCCTCGTGGAGCATGTTGTTTCAGCAGGGAGAACAGTATGAGGCGTTGCCGCCCGAGGAGCGGGCCAAGGTGTGGCATCACTTGCAGGAGACCAAGGTTGTGCTGATCAAGGCGATGATCAGTGACCAGTTGGCCTTCGTCCGGGTGGCCAAGGAGTACCTGACTATCGCGGACTTGCAGTGGATCCGCGCCCACCGGATCGGGCGGGGCAAGATTGGCGGCAAGGCCGCGGGGATGATGCTGGCATGGAAGATCTTGCAGCAAACCTTTGCCAGGCCGGGGGACGATGGTGAGCCGATCAACCTGGTGCTGCCCCAGTCCTACTTCATCGGTGCGGATGTGCTCTATGACTTCCTGGCGGTGAACAACCTGCTCAACTACATCAACCAGAAGTACAAGAACATCGAGCAGGTCGAGAGTGAATATCCGGAGATCAAAGCGGCCTACACCCGCGGCCGCTTCCCCGGCGACATCCTCGACCGGCTGCGCGATCTCCTGGCCGAGGTCGGGCCCCAGCCGCTGATCGTGCGATCTTCCAGTCTGTTGGAGGACCGTTTCGACGCCTCGTTCGTCGGCAAGTACGAAAGTGTGTTTTGCCCTAATCAGGGCCCGCCAGGGGAAAACCTGCAGGCGTTGACCCAGGCCATCGCCCTGGTCTATGCCAGCATCTCGAAGCCGGACGCCATCCTCTATCGCAAGCAGATGGGGCTGTTGGATTTCGACGAGCGGATGGCCGTGTTGATCCAGGCCGTGCAAGAGGCGCGCTACGGGGACTACTTCTTCCCGGCGGCGGCCGGCGTGGCCTACAGCCGCAACCCCTTCATCTGGAACCCCAAGCTGCGCCGGGAGGATGGGTTCATGCGGATCGTGGCCGGGTTGGGCACGCGCGCGGTCGAGCGCGTCGGCGAAGACTACCCGCGCATGGTCGCGCTCAGCCATCCGCAGTTGCGCCCCGAGACCAGCGCCCAGCAAATCCGCTACTATTCGCAGTACTACATGGACGCGATCGACATGACGGCGAACAAATTCGGGACCCGGCGCATCAGCGACGTGCTGGCTGGTGACTATCCCGGGCTGCGGCTCCTGGCCTCCCTGGACCAGGACGATTACATCAGCCCGATGGTGGTCAATGCCCCGAACGTCGATCCGCGTTCCCTGGTGATGACCTTCGACGGGCTGTTGGGACGTACCCCGTTTGTCGAACAGTTGAAGACGATCCTGAAGGCGTTGGAATTCAGCTATGGACGGCCGGTGGACATCGAATTCACCGTTTCTGTGGGCGACGCATACCCGGTCCCGACCGTGACGCTGCACCTGTTGCAGTGCCGCACGCAAAGCTCTCAGGTCTTCGACGAGGAGATCCGCATCCCGGAACAACTGCCCGAGCGGGACATCATCTTCGGCACAGTCAAATTAGTGCCGACCGGCCGGGTGCGCAACATCGCCTACATCGTCTACGTGGACCCGGAGGCATATGCGCAGGTGGCCGATCCCAGCCTCAAGCTGGAGTTGGCCCGGCTGGTCGGACGGTTGAATCAGCGACTGGAGGCGCAGCCGTTCATCTTGATGGGGCCGGGGCGCTGGGGGAGCGCCAACCCGGATCTGGGACTCAAGGTAGGCTATGCCGACATCTACAACACCCGGGCGCTGGTCGAGATCGGTTGGACCAGGGGCCCTAACCGTCCAACCCTGTCCTATGGCACCCACTTTTTCCAGGACCTGGTGGAGTCGCACATCTACCCCCTGGCGATCTATCCGGGGGAACCGGGCAACCCCTTCCGCCAGGAATTTTTCACTGACGCGCGCAATGCTCTGCCCGCCTTGCTGCCCGACGATGCGCGCTTTGAGGCGTATGCCAGGGTGATCGACGTGCCGGCGACCACCGGCGGCCGGGTGTTAGAGCTGGTGATGAGCGGGGAAGAGGGCAAAGCGCTGGCGTTCCTCACCTATCCGGATGGGTGAGCGGTCTCCGAATCCGCCCGCTCGCTTATGTCGCAGAAGGAGGTCGGTATGTTCCCTTAATCTTAATGACACTGGCCCCGGATTATCGAGAAGATACAGTGAAGAATCATGAGCGCATAGGAGGTTATGCAATGCCAAAAACAACCACACAAGGTGATACCCCGGACAGCGTCCCCGCGCCGGTCTATCAACTGAGGATCGACCTCAGGCATCTAAAGCCACCGATCTGGCGGCGGGTGCTGGTGCCCGGCGGTATCACGCTGTACAAATTGCATCAAATCATCCAGGTAGTGATGCCTTGGGCCGACTATCACCTGTATGAATTCTCCAGCGGCGGTGAACGATTCGGAGATCCATCCGACGATGACTGGGAGCCGTCCCGGAGTGCCCGGCGCTACAGGTTGAACCAGATGGTAAGCGAAGGCCAGAAGCTCGCCTATGTCTACGACTTTGGCGACTACTGGGAGCATGAGATCAAGGTCGAAAAGGTGCTTCCGGCCGAGCCCGGTGTCCGATATCCGGTGTGCATCGCTGGCAAACGCGCCTGCCCCCCCGAGGATTGCGGCGGACCCTGGGGCTACCCGGATCTGCTGGCGGCTCTGGCCGACCCCAAACACGAAGAGCACGATAGCATGTTGGAGTGGGTCGGCGGCGAGTTCGACTCCGAAGCATTCGATCTGGAAAGCATTAACGCCGGATTGCGGGCGATCAAGGTTAAGACCTGACAGGTTTCCCGTAACTACTCAGCCTGTCATTGCGAGGGCCTCGCTGTGGCGAGGGCCTCACTGTGGCGAGGGCCTCACTGTGGCGAGGGCCTCACTGTGGCGAGGGCCTCACTGTGGCGAGGGCCTC
>PHCA01000019.1:0-39661 GCA_002842085.1 Chloroflexi bacterium HGW-Chloroflexi-1 | reverse complement strand
CGATTGCGGCAATCCCGATTGCGGCAATCTCGATTGCTTCGCAAACTGCGCTCGCAATGACAGAGGGCTGAGTAGTTACGGTTTCCCGAAATATACTGCGCGGGCGCTGGGATGAGAAAAAGGAGGGCGCGATGAACTTCATGGATCTGATCCACTCTCGGCGTTCGGTACGGGCTTTTGTCGACCGTCAGGTGGAGCCGGAGAAGCTCCGGGCGGTGCTGCAGGCCGCCAACCAGGCGCCTTCGGCGGGCAATTTGCAGGCGTACGAGATCTATCAGGTGATGGCGCCGCGCGTGCGGGCCGCTCTGGCGCGCGCGGCCGATCAATCCTTCATCGCCGAGGCCCCGGTGACGCTGGTTTTCTTCGCCAACCCCGGCCGTGCGGCGCGCAAGTATGGCGCGCGGGGCCGGGATCTGTACGCCTTGCAGGATGCCACCATCGCGGCCGCCTATGCCCAACTCGGCTGCCATGAGCTGGGCCTGGCGACAGTGTGGGTTGGCGCCTTCGCCGCCGCCGCGGTGAGCGCGGCCATCCGTGCCCCGGGCGACTGGGTCCCGGTGGCGCTCCTGCCCGTCGGCTATGCGGACGAGCTGCCATCGGCGAGCGCTCGCCGCAGTTTGGATGATCTGGTGCATGAGTTGTAGCCCTGTTTCACCAGAGGGGGCGGTGGCCGCGCAGGGTAAGAAGTGGTTGGTTGAACACGAACGCCGGGGCTTTATTTGTGCCCCGGCGTTCGTGCGCCAAGGAGGAGGAAGAATCGTAACTACCCAGACAGGCAGTGAAAATGGCCTCCGCAGCGCCTGACCGCCCCCCCGGCCCCCCCGGCCCCCCCCGGCTGGGTAGTTACGAAGAATCTGGCCTTATACTGGCGCATCCCGCTCGATTTGCCAGTGATCGGGTTTACTATTTCTCTCAAAACGATAACACAAATAGCCAACTCATTGCACCGTGATGCAATCCTTGAGTTTGTCGAACGTGGCCTGGCCGATGCCTTTGACGCGCATGATCTCCTCGATGGCCCCGTAGGGCCGGCCTTCGATGATGCGCTGGGCCATGGCCGGGCCGATACCCGGTAACGTGTCCAGCTCCGCCGCGGTGGCGGTGTTGATGTTGACCACCGGGCCGGTTCCTGCGGTTGCCGGTGCGGAGGCCGGCGCCTGCGGCGCCGGGTTCACTGGTGGAGGGGGTGCTGACTCTGCGACATGGGGCACGTAGACCTGGGCGCCGTCCTGGAGCGCGACCGCCTTGTTGATGCGATCCAGGGCGGCATCCTCGGCCGGGCCGCCGGCGGCCGCGATGGCGTCGGCGACGATGCTCCAGGGGGGGAGGGTGTAGACGCCCGGGGCGCGCACGGCCCCAGCCACGTCGACGCGGAGCGGGCTCGGGGTGGGGCTGGCGGCCGGCGTCGCGGTGGGCAGTGCTGTGGGGGGCGGCAGAATCTCGATCGGTTGTGCGGATGGCCTGCGGGTGAGCCACAGGACCGAGCCCAGAATGGCCAGCCAGACCAACGAAAGCCCGATGTAGCCGCGCACGTTGCGCGCCCCGCCCGGTGCGTCCAAAGTCGATCCTTTCTGGGGGAGTCACTTTGAGCGATCGTTATGCGGGGCCGGCCCACAGGCCGGCCCCGGGGCCTTGCATCAGGCCTTTTCGGCCGGAGGATTGGGCTCAGTACCCAAGAGGCCGGCAAATGCTTTGAAGAACTCGATGGGCACGGGGAAGATGATGGTGGAGTTCTTCTCGACGGCGATTTCGGTGAGTGTCTGCAGGTAGCGGAGTTGGATTGCGGCCGGTTCCTCGCCGATGACCTTGGCTGCGTTCTTCAACTGCTCGGATGCCACGAACTCGCCCTCGGCGTGGATGATCTTGGCCCGCTTTTCGCGCTCGGCCTCGGCCTGGCGTGCCATGGCCCGCTTCATGGAGTCGGGCATCTCCACGTCCTTGACCTCGACGATGCTGACCTTGATGCCCCATGGCTCGGTCTGTTCGTCGATGATCTGTTGCAGTTTCAGGTTGATCTCGTCGCGGTGGATCAGCAGATCGTCCAGGTTGGACTGCCCCAGGACCGAGCGCAAGCTGGTCTGCGAGATCTGCCAGGTGGCCCGGCGGTAGTCTTCCACCGCCACGATAGCCCTCGATGGGTCTACCACGCGGAAATAGGCCACTGCGTTGACCTTGACGGTCACGTTATCACGGGTGATCGCTTCTTGCGAGGGGATGTCCAACGTGATCACGCGCAGGTCGATCTTCACCATCCGGTCGATGAACGGGATGATGAGAAACAGACCTGGCCCCTTGGGGCCGACCAACCGGCCTAGCCGGAAGATCACACCGCGTTCGTACTCCTGCACGATCTTGATGGCTGAGCTGGCCAGCGCCAGCCCCGCCAGGATGATTATGCCGGCGGTGGTCAGAAAATTGACGAGAGCTGCCATGGTTCTTTTCCTCCAAAGGTGATTGAGTGAAGCGGTTTCGAGTCGGGTGACATCTCAACAGCATCGGGTTCCAACATGCGGCTCGATAGATGCCGCACGAGGTGACATGTATATCATTATACTTCACAACCGGCAAAACGGGAAATTAGGAGAATGCGAATGGGTGGAGAAAAAAAGCCGCTGTATTTGACGTAAGCGGCGCTCCATGCTATGATTGAAGTGGTTGTGATGGGTCATCGATGCCCTCCCGTGGCGATTTTGCGCCGGCGTGGAGGGCGTATTTTTCGGTTTTTGAGCTTGTTCGGAGGTCAGTGGTTTCATGCGCATCGGTATTGACACCCGGCTGGTTTACTACACCCGAGCCGGTATCGGTGAGTACACCCTCCGCCTGGTCCAGGCGCTGGCGATGACTTACACGGAGGCTCGGTTTGTCTTGTTGCAGGATCGGCGGAATCCGCGGCCGCTGATCGAAGCTCCTAACGTGGACGTCGTCACCAGTTTCATACCCAGCCACCATCGGGCGGAACAGCTCCTGCTGCCATTCACTGTCAACGGTCTGCCCGTCGATGTCTTTCATAGTCCCGACTTCATCCCACCGCTGCGGGCCAAGGGGCCTTCGGTCATCACGATCCATGACCTGGCATTCCTGATCTATCCGCATTTTCTCACCAAAGAAGGCGCGCGTTACTACGGACAGATCGATCGCGCAGTGAGCCACGCTGACCGGATCATCGCCGTTTCCGAGAGCACCAAACGCGATCTGATCAAGCGGCTGGGCGCGCCGGAGGATAAGATCTCGGTGATCTACGAGGCCGCCGCGCCCTGTTTTCAGCCGGAGGATCGGACCGAGGCGTTGCGCCACGTGCAGGCGCTCTATGATTTGCCCGAGGAATTCATCCTGTTTGTCAGCACTATCGAGCCGCGCAAGAACGTCATCGGGCTGTTGCGGGCTTATCGGCGCCTGCGCGACGATTACAAGCTGACCCCGGCGCTGGTGCTGGCTGGCTCGTTGGGCTGGCTGTACCGAGAAGTCTTCGATGCCGTGGACAAGCTGGATTTGCGTCCCCACTGTTTCTTCCTGGGGCGCGTCAACTCGTATGATCTGCTCCACCTTTACAACGCGGCGCGTTGCCTGGTGCATCCGGCCTTTTACGAAGGTTTTGGCCTGACGCCTCTGGAAGCAATGGCGTGCGGTACGCCGGTCATCGTTTCCAACGTTTCCAGTCTCCCCGAAGTCGTGGGGGATGCGGCGTTTCTGGTCGATCCTGAGCATGATGAAGAGATCACCGTGGCGCTGTGGCGGGTGCTTACCGATCCGGCTTTGCGGGAGCAGTTGCGCACTAAGGGCTTGCAGCGCGCCGCCGCGTTCTCCTGGCAGCGGGCCGCGGAGCTGACCATGTCCGTTTACTCGAAGGCGGCTGCGCCCTGATCGCTCTGGTTGTCGCCGTAAGGGTCCGTAAAAGAATAACTTCCCGCTCTGGCCGGTCTGCGACCGAGCCAGAAACGGAACTTATTTCTTGCCGGACCCTAAGTTTCGTATCATCTCAATAATCTGGGGATGCTGTGGCCGGTCTCCTGACCGTGCCACCCGTGGCACGGTCAGGAGACCGGCCACAGCGAGCACGCCTCGCACTATTGAGAAGATACTAAGTTCCCGGGAAGGACCCCAATGCCGCGTATCCTGATCCTGACCCCGCAATTGCCCCATCCGCCCCAGGCCTTCACCGGGCGGTCGCAGGGCACAACCATCCGCAACTTCAATCTGATCGCCCGCCTGGCCCGCCGGCACACGATCGACCTGTTGACCTTCCTTGCGCCAACGCCAGGCGTGACGGACGCCGATGGACTGGATGGCGCGTCCATCGACGAGGTCGCACTTTTGCGCCCCTATTGCCGGAACATCGTGGCCGCGGCGCCCCCGGTGCGCACGCTGGCTCAACGCGGATGGGACACCTTGTTCAACGCGCTGCCCGACATGGCGCTGCGGCTGGAAAGCCCGGCCATGCACGCCCATCTGGACCGGCTGTTGCGCGAGAATGACTACGACGTGATCCAGGTGGAGGGGATCGAGATGGCGCCGTATGCGCTGCGGTGGTTGGCGGCGCGCGGCCCCGTGACTGGTGCGGATCGGGCTCGCCCGCGTCTGATCTTCGATGATCATAACGCCGAGTACCTGCTGCAAAAGCGCGCCTTCACGACCGACGTGCGTCGGCCGCGGCGTTGGCTGGGGGCGGCCTATTCGCTGGTCCAATGGCAGAAGCTGGCCCACTACGAGCGGCGCATCTGCCGCGCGGCCGATGGGGTGGCTGCCGTCTCGGAGGCGGATCGCGCGGCGCTGCAGGCGTTGGCGCCGGGGTTGCACGTGACCGTGGTTCCCAATGGCGTAGACCTCGATTTCTACCGGCCAGGCGTCGTGCCACCGCTGCCCGGCCTCGGCGCCAACGCGCTGGTATTCACCGGCAAAATGGACTACCGGCCCAACGTGGACGCGGTGCTTTGGTTCACGGACGCGGTGCTGCCGCGCATCCTGGCGCAGATCCCCGACGCGCATTTCTACGTGGTGGGTCAACAACCTCACGCCCGGCTGGCGCACCTGGCCGGTCACCCGGCGGTCACGTTGACCGGGCGGGTGCCGGACGTGCGGCCGTACATCGCGGGAGCCGGCGTTTTCGTGGTCCCGTTGCGCATCGGCGGGGGCACGCGGTTGAAGGTGTTGGAGGCGATGGCCATGGGGCAGGCATTGGTCTCCACGCGGTTGGGCTGTGATGGGTTCACGTTCGAGGATGGCCGGGAGGTGCGTTTCGCCGACGACCCGGCGGCCTTTGCTGATGCGGTTTCGGGGTTGTTGCGCGATCGGGGGCGGGCGGCGCATTTGGGGCGGGCGGCGCGGGCGTACGTCGAGGCGTATTTCGGCTGGGATGCCATCGTGCCGTTACTGGAGGGGCTTTATCCGTGATGCAAGCCCCCTCGCCGCCAGGTCCGCAAACGCGCACGCGCCGGGAAGGCATCCGTTTGGCGTTGCTGCGCTTGATCGGCAGGTCCTATCCCAGGCCAGGCCTGGTGACTGCGCCGCGGAACATCTTGCTCATCCGCCCGGATCACCTGGGCGACATGTTGTTTTTGACACCGGCATTGCACGCCCTGCGTGAGGCGTTGCCCGGCGCTCGCCTCACGCTGCTGGCGGGACCGGGGGGCCGTGATGTGGTCCGAGGCAATCCGGACCTGGACGCGGTGGAAATCTGCCGTTTCCCCGGCTTCGAGCGCACGCCCAAAACTGGCCTGCTGACCCCGTATCGCGTGCTTTTCGAGACGGCTCGGGCGCTGCGCGCGGGCGAGTACGATACGGCCGTGGTTTTCCGTTTCGATCATTGGTGGGGCGCCTGGCTGGTGGCCGCCGCCGGCATCCCCCGGCGTGTCGGCTACGCCTGGCCTGAGACCCGGCCGTTTCTCACGCAGGGGGCGCCCTATCGCGCCGACCGACATGAGGTCGAGCAGAATGCCGCGCTGGTGGCCGCGTTGGTCCCCGGCCCGGATCGGCGGATGGGGCCGACGCGCTATGCCGTGGCCCCCGAGGAGCGGGCGTGGGCCGCGGATTGGCTCGTAGCTCGCGGCGTCGAGCCCGCCCGGCCGCTGATAGCGATCCATCCCGGCGCTGGCGCTCCGGTCAAGCAGTGGCCGGTTGACGCGTGGGCCGCGGTCGCCAATGGCTTGACCGCGGCGTTCGACGCGCAGATCTTGCTTACCGGGAGCGCGAGCGAACGGCCGTTGACCCAGGCCCTCAGCAAGGCGCTGCGCCAGCCGGCCTGGGACAGCGCTGGCGAGACTACCCTGGGCCAGTTGGCCGCCCTGCTGGCCCGTTGCGCCCTGGTCTTGGGCTCGGATAGCGGCCCATTGCACCTGGCGGTGGCGATGGGCGCGCCTACAGTGCACCTGTACGGCCCGGTGGCGCACGCGAAATTCGGGCCGTGGGGTGACCCGACCCGGCACGTCGTCCTGGCCACTGACTGGGTCTGCGCGCCGTGCAACCGGCTGGATTGGCCGGCGGACGTGCTGGCTCAGCATCAATGCATGGCCGCGATCTCGCCCGAACGCGTCTTGGCCGCGGCGAAGATACTGCTGACAAGGTGATAGGGTGACACGGTGACACGATGACGGCGGGACTTTGGTCCCTGATCCCTGATCCCTGTCCCCTGCCCCCTGCCATCTGCCCCCTGCCATCTGCCATCTGCCATCTGCCATTTGCTATTTGCCATTTGCTATTTGCCATTCGCTGATTCGCCCATTCGCAGATTCGCTCACGGAGTTTCACATGACTTCAACCCCGATGTTGACTGTGTTGGAAGAAGATAAACACTGGTGGTTTGCCACCCGGACCCGGATCATCCTGGCCTATCTGGATCGCTACGTTGGGCCAGGCAAGGATCGCCGCGTCCTGGACGTGGGATGCGGCGCGGCCAACATGACCCATCACTTGCGCCATTACGGCCAGGTGGTCGGCGTGGACAACAACCCCAAGCCCCTGGCGATCGCTCGCGAACGAGGGCTGGAGGCGTATCAGGGCGCGGCCGATGACCTGCCCTTCGGGGATGAAGAGTTCGATCTGGTCGCGTTGTTGGATACGGTGGAGCATGTGCCCGGCGAAGATCAAGTCTTCGAGGAGTGCCGGCGGGTTTTGCGCGGCCCGGACCCGGTGACCGGGAGACCGGGGGGCAGGCTGTTGGTTACGGCGCCGGCGTTCAAGTTTCTCTGGAGCCAGAACGACGTTATCAACATGCATCAGCGGCGCTACACCGCGGCGGGGTTGCAGGCGAAGCTGGCGCAGCACGGGTTCAGGGTGTTGCGCATCTCCTACAACAACTTCTTCGTGTTCCCGCTGGCCGCCGCGCTGATCGTGTTGCGCCGTGGCCGCGCCGAGCCGAAACTGGCGTCCCCACATTTCGACGAGGACGCCTACCAGGTGGAGATGGAGCCCACGCCGCCTGTGCTCAACGCCGTGCTGACGCTGGTGGGCAAGCTGGAGGTGGCGTTGTTGCGCCGCGTGAACCTGCCGGTGGGCACGTCGGTGATCGCGATCGCGGAGAAGGTGACAGGGTGACAGGGTGACAGGGTGACAGGGTGACAAGTAGACAAGTAGGCAAGTAGACAAGTAGACAAGTAGACAAGTAGACAGGGTGACAGGGTGACGAGGTAACGCGTGACCGGCCCAGTCACCAATCTACCAATCTACCAATCTATACCTGACATGGTTGTGTGCCGCGCCTCTTCTAATATTTAGGCGGCCACAGCGCTACCGGTCCAGCTTCAGCAGCGTGGCGAGATCCTGCGCCGTGTGGCTGCCGCGCACGCGCACGCGTGTGAGCTCGAAAATGTCGCCTGGCGTGTGCGTGGCGCCCTGATGGGTGGTCAACCCGCCCCAGTAGTTGGCCGATTTGTAGACCGCGATGACTTGCGCGTCGTAGCTGCCAGAAGGGTACGAGATCCAGCGTGGATGGTAGCCGAGGTGCTCCTGGATCGCCTCCATGCCGCCCAGCGCTTGCCACACCAGGTAGTCCACCGATTTCCCCCACAGGTCCGGGTGATCTCGACTGTGGGAACCGAACCGTTGTCCGACTCGGGCCATCTCCTCGATCTGCGCCCAGGTCATATAGCCTGCGGTTTTTGCGTTGACGACGTCGGTCATGATGAAAAACTCACCCACCATCCCATACTTTTGCAGCAGTGGAAACGCGTTGAGGTAGTTGTCCTCGTAGCCATCGTCGAAGGTCAGGATGATGGGTTTGTCCGGCAATGCCCGGCCTTGTGTCAGGGCGTAGAGCAGGTCATCCAGGGTGATCACGTGATAACCGGCGTCTGATAAGTACCGGAGGTGGTCATCGAAGCGTTCCGGGGGCACTGAGAGGTCTTGCCGGATGTCGTCGGCATCTTGCGGCGGCTCTGAGACATAATGGTACATCAGGATCGGTGCCCGCACCGTGCGCGCCGTGCCATCCGGTGTCGGCCCGGGGGTATGGGTGGGGCTCGGTGTTGATGTGTTGGTCGGCGTAGCCGTTGGCGTGGCCGTCCGGGTCGTAGTGGGGGTGGTCGTCGGGGTCGGCAGGGCGGAGGTCGGGGTCGGCGTCCCGGTCGGCGGCAGGACCTCGATCGTCGTCGTGAACGATGGGCGTGCGGTGGCTGTGTCCCGAGAGCTTCGCGTTGTCTCGGTGGCCTGAGGGCGTGTAGTGGTGGCCGGTGAAGGCCTGTTCACTGGAGCGGCGCAGCCGAGCAGTTCAGTGATCAGGATAAGCGCCAGCGCCCACCAGATTAGCAAACGTATTGTCATGGCTCCATCAAATCCCCGACGTCTCAAAGCCTGAGCTCCCCCGGATTTTCAAATGACCGGAACTTGACAATTGTCCTCATCTGGTCGGCAGTCAGGATAGCTCGCGCTGTGGCTCGGTCAGGAGACCGGCCACAGCCACCCTGGATTATTGAAAAGATAAGGCAGTTCCAGAGTTATACTCGCCACGGTCATAAGGTGAGGTTTTTTCACCTTGTCACCTTTTCACCCCGTCACCCCGTCACCCCGTCACCCCGTCACCCCGTCACCAATTTACCAATTTACCCTGTCACCCTGTCACCTTGTCAAGTATAGAATAGCTCAGGACTGCGGTTCTGTCAAAGCGATGGTCCTGAGGGGGTGCGGGTGCGCATTTCGGTACTTGTTTTCGGATATCGGTGTGTTCGTGACGAGGTATGGCCGTAGAAGTAGAGTGAATCTGTCGATTTGCCCTAAAAAAAAGTTGACAAAGCAGAAATAATATTGTAGAATAGTCCAACATCTGCAACGCATCAGATGAACTGCCAGGCTGACTATCATTCCCCCAGGCGAACCGGTCGCGGACGGCCGCACGGCCCCTTCGACGGGCAACCGGTTCGTGGAGAAAGGCTTGTAAACGCGGTGATGTCTGGCTGCAGAGGAGGGCTTTGGTTGGAGCGTTCGGTATCACGATCAGGCCAGCGAAGGCGCTCCGCCCTCCGAACGACTGTCGTTCGGAGACGCACAACCGCCAGGATCCCGAGGAGGGAACTGGCACAACTATTCTACTGAGGTGAGACATGTTTCGAGAGCAAATCCGCAAGCACTACGACCATCTGTCGCGCAGTTATCGGCGAGTCGCTGATTTCATCCTCAGCGACTATCGGACGGCTGCGTTCTTGACAGCCGCCGCTTTGGCTGACACAGTCGATGTCGACACAACCACGGTGGTGCGTTTTGCCCAACGCCTTGGCTACCCGGGTTATCCCGAGCTGATCGACGACATCCAGGAGCAGGTGAAGCTCGAGCTAAACCAGACCTATGCTTTGCCGGCCGAGGAAGACACGGTCGAGGCCAAGGTGCAGAGTTTGGTGGCACAGGACCGGGCCAACCTGGAAAAATTGTTGGCGCACAACACCCTGGAGGCCATCGAGAACGTGCTGGACATGCTGCGCGCGGCGCCCCGTATCATCGTGACCGGTGAATCCTATGCGGCGCCGATCGCCGAGTCCTTCGCCGGCATGCTCAAGGCCGCTGAGCTGCCGGTGGTTTATGCAGGCGGTGATGTGTATGACCGGGCCCGTGAGTTGGCGCATCTGGTTCGGAAGGAAGTGGTCGTCGGCATGACGCCCGTGGAAGGGGCTTCCGGGGTCGCGGAAGTGTTGCGTTTTGCGCGGAGCGAGGGTGCGATCTCGCTGGCGTGCACCCCGAGCCTGAGCAGCAAGGCGGCGCGGGCTGCCGAGCATCTGTTGTATGCCCCGGGTGAGGTCGAAGGCACGCTGCCCAGCCTGACCGGGCTGTACGCACTTACCACGGCGATAGCCCAGGCGCTGGCCGTGGAGCAGTCTGAGACCGCTACCAAGCGGGCCGCGGAGATCGATCACGCATTAGAAGGACTTGCCTGAGCCGCCTGACGTTTGGTGTGCTGAGGGGACTGACGTTTAAAGCATTAGCCCCAAGGCGACGTCTCAGGAGCAGGTTTTCTGTGTATTCGAGGACCTGTTGTAGCGCGCTGCGGTGGGAATCGCTCATGATCCTCACCGCAGCCTTTTTTCGTATCATCTCAATAACTCGGGGGAGACCGGTCAGGTTTCTGGCCATATCTGGGCGTCCTGTGCGATGCGCAACAAAAACCTGACAGGTCTACGTTGAACGCCCCGGATGCTGTGGCCGGTCTCCAATCTGGGGATGCTGTGGCCGGTCTCCAATCTGGGGACGCTGTGGCCGGTCTCCAATCTGGGGATGCTGTGGCCGGTCTCCAATCTGGGGATGCTGTGGCCGGTCTCCAATCTGGGGACGCTGTGGCCGGTCTCCTGACCGTGCCACCCGTGGCACGGTCAGGAGACCGGCCACAGCGAGCACGCCCCGAACTATTGAGAAGACACCTTTTTTCTTTGAGGACAATCCTGGTATGTATAAAGAACGCATTCGTGAGACGTATGAGCGGCTGTCACCGGGCTATCGGCGCGTGGCGGACTTTCTGTTGAACCATTACCAGGAGGCCGCTTTCATGACAGCCGGCCGGATCGGCCGGGCGACTGAGGTGGACACAACTCTGGTGGTGCGTTTTGCCCAGCGGCTCGGCTATGCCGGCTACCCGGAGTTGATCGCTGACGTGCAGGCGGATGTCAAGCGAGATTTGCGCGCCGTGTATGCGACCGGCGGCCCGGAGGACAACACCACGTTTGCGATGTTCCAACGCAGCCTGGTACAGGATCGCAACAGCCTGGAGTACATGTTGTTGCATGCCGATGTGGCCGTCATCGAGCCGGTGGTGGAGTTGTTGGAGAAAGCGCCGCGGATCTATGTTATCGGCGAGGGTGCGGGTGTGTACCTGGCTGATCTCTTCACCTCGCGCGTGCTGGCGTTAGGGTTTCCGATTCGGGCTTTGCCGGGCGATCTGATTACGCGCGTCGCGTTGTCGGTGACGTTGGGTCCGGGTGACCTGTGTATCGGCCTGGGGACGACCCGGCTGGTGCCCGGTGTGGCCGTTGCTCTGAAGATCGCCCGTTCCGAAGGCGCCCACACCGTGGCGATCGTTGGCGCCCTCACCAATCCGGCCGCGGCGCAGGCGGAATATGTGATCCATGCCCCCGTGCAGACCATCGGGGTGTTTCCTTCGTTGACGTCTGTGTTGGCTATTTTGCATAGCCTGATCCAGGTCTTGACGCTCCGTATGGGGGACCGGGGCGCCACGTTGGCCGCGCGCTCCAACTACTTGTTCCAGCAATATGCGGAAGCGCAGCGCGAGACGCTCCCATCTTTGCGGGCGGTGCTGAGCGAATACAACCCCGGATCGGCAGAGTAGTAGCGGCATGCGCCAGCCGCCGGCGGTCTACGTCGTCGGCGGATGGTGTGTGACTGGTGGACGACCGTCCGGTTACATCCGGTGTTCCGCATCTGCTAACGTCCCCAGCGCCAGGAAGGCCAGGATGTAGCCCAGGTAGTTCTCGTTGAGAAAACGGGAGACGAAGAAGAAGGCGAAAAGGAAAAGCCCGTATCCCCACAGCGCGCGGGTGAGGCTGTTCTCTCGCACCTGCCGCCATAGCAGCGCAGCCAGCACAGGCGCGCCGACGAGCAGCTCCGGCAGCCAGAACGGCCAGTAGGCGAAGCGGTCCTGCACCCACCCCAGCACGATCACCAGGTTTGAAGCGCCCCAGCCCCATATCTGATACGCGGTGTCGGACGTGCCGCTGGACCACCGCCAGACGTCGTCGAACAGGGCGATCGGATTCCAGAGCAGGTACGGCCCGATGACCAGCGCCGCGACGACCAGCGCCGGCCAACTCGCGCACCACGCGCGCCTGACCCACATCCCCGGCCGACGCCAGAGGTCGGTTGGGTCGCCCCCGGCCACCAGCAAGAGGTAGAACGGCGCCAGGAACCAGGCCGTGGGCTTGCTCGCACACGCCAGCCCGAACACCGCGGCCGCGCCCCAGGTCCATTTGCGCCCATCCTGGCGTGTGCGTCCCCGCATCCAAAGCCACAGGCTCAACACGATCCAGGCCAGCACGAAGCTGTCGTTCTGCCCATAGATCAGGTCCGAGCCCATGATCGGGTTGAGCCCGATCAGCATCACCAGCAGCAAGCCGCTCTGCCGTGTGCGAGTCAAGGCCGGCAGCATCAACAGGGTCAGGGCGAAGAGCAAAAGGTAGACCAGCCGCTGATCGTACCAGCCGAGCGTGCGTTCGGCCAGCAGCTTGCAAGGCGCCGAGAAGAGGAATGTCCACGGCAGATAGGGGTAATGGTAGAGCGCTGTGCGGAACTCACTGATGCCCCATTCTGCCATCGGCGTATCCAGGTAATTCTCGACGTAGGGGTTGCGCCCCTGAAACAACATGTCGATGGTCGCTTCGGTCTGGATTACCCCGCCGTCGTGAGCGTAGCTGGCCGGCCCGCTGTCCTGGCGCAAGAGGACCAGTTTCATGCCGGGCGCAAATACGGTTAGCAGCACGATGGTCCACAGGAGCGCCATCTTGATCCGGTGGCGTGCCAGCTCACCGCTGACGAATTCACCGGCCAGCAAATAGGCCAGGAGACACCCCAGCGCCGCCACCACCAACAACAGCCCGATGGGGTCCACCAGGCCCTGCTGCGCCAACCGCGTCATCGCCGGCGCCGGCAGCAAGTGGCCCAGCCAGGGATGGCGGGCGACGTCACTCTGGCGCAGGGGTAGCACCGCGGCCTCGGCCAGGGTGTCGATGCGGATGCGCGCCAGCACCAGCGTGACCAGCGCCAGCGCGTCGAGGCGGCGCCACAAGGCTTGCGTGTCGGATCGTGTGCCTGTCATGCCGGCATTATACCTCAGAGTGAGCGGGTTTGATAGTTTTCGTTCCGCCTTATCCTGAACCCCGAGCGACTCCACGTCCTGGCCGAGAGCTGATGTGGCTCCGAATGACCCCCGCCGCGCCGAGATCTTTGGCTTGACAAACGATACGACAGCCTGTAAAATGGCCTTGGTCTGCTGATCGATAACCACTCGGTGGGTTATCTGCGACGAAATCCTTCCCCAATCGCTCTCCAGGAGGAGCAAAATGACGCATGTTATTTTCGACTTGTGCATTCGCGACGGCGCCTGTGTAGAGGTTTGTCCGGTGGAATGTATCGTACCGGGTGAGCCGGAAGAAAAATGGCCCTGGTTCTACATCGACCCGGATACGTGCATCGACTGCGGCGCCTGTGTCCCCGAGTGTCCTGTGGACGCGATCCGGCCCGCTGACGACCTGGCTGACGAATTCCCGCAGTATGTCGGTGCGATCGACAAGAACGCCCAGTACTTCAGCGAGGGTCCTGGTTACCCGGCTTAGGGCTAAGGAATGAGAATTAAATAACTTGCGCGATTAGCCTTGCGAAGGTTCCCGAAGACGCCATTTCTAGCCCAAGTCAGGGCAAAAACCTTCGCAAGGCTGTCCACAAATGTGAAAGTTATTTAATCACGATTCCTTAGTAAGGAATTTGGCCCAAATCCGGGGTGGCTGTGGCCGGTCTCCTGACCGAGCCACGGTGGCTCGGTCAGGAGACCGGCCACAGCGAGCGATTCCCCGAAAAATTGAGAAGATACTCTGGTTGTTTCGCGGCAAAACTACACGGAAGACCGGCCACAGCGGATACCTATTAATCCGTTTTGGAATAGGCCTCTGCTGGCGCAGGGGCCTATTTTTCATCCCTTTGGAAGGGTGGCAGGCCGATGGCCGATGATCATTCGGAACGCATGTTTCCCACCCGTCCGTTGGCAGGTGTCGGCGCGGTGGTGTGGGACGGGGCGCGACTACTCCTGGAACAACGCGGCCAGGAGCCGGCCAGGGGGCTGTGGGCCGTGCCCGGCGGGCTGATCGAACTGGGCGAGACCGCGGAGGACGCGGTGCGGCGTGAGGTGCGGGAAGAATGCGGCATCGACGTGACTGTTGGTCCGCTGTTGGGGCTGTTCGAGCCGGTTCAACGCGACCCTGATGACCGGATCCGCTATCATTACGTCGTGATCGACTTCCTGGCGTATTACCGGTCGGGGACGCTGCGCGTGGGCGATGATGCGGCCGATGTGCGCTGGGTGGCCCCCGCCGATCTTGCGCAGTACGAGATGTTGCCCGCGACGCGGGCGATGATCGATCGGGCGTTGGCCCATTTGAATGGCGAAACAGCAAAACGTTGAGGGCGAGTTGGTTCGCGCGTATCTTCTCAATAGTTCGGGGCGTGCTCGCTGTGGCCGGTCTCCGCGTGCTCGCTGTGGCCGGTCTCCTGACCGTGCCACCCGGTCGCATCCCCGGATTATTGAGATGATACGGTTTGCGCCTTGGAACGCGCACTGCAAACGCCATGCCCGGGATGCCCATGCATCGCTCCAGGGCCAGATAGGACCAATTGACCATTGGCGTGCCCAACGAGCCATGTTATACTCGCCACGGTCAGGCATAGAACCCTTGCGAAGGTTTGTGAGCAGATTTCAGGCCGGAAGTGCCCTCGTCAGCCAAGAATCGCGCTATCGGTCAGGCTATTCGCAATCTTCGCAAGGGTGGCTGAGCAGTTACGTTTTTTGTAACTACTCAGCCCTCTGTCATTGCGAGCGCAGTTTGCGAAGCAATCTCTGATTGCCGCAATCGGGATTGCCGCAATCGGGATTGCCGCAATCCCCATCATGGCGGAGATTGCTTTGCTCCGTGCCTCGCAACCGCAAACTACGCTCCTCGCCACAGCGAGGCCCTCGCCACAGCGAGGCCCTCGCAATGACAGGCTGAGTAGTTACGGTTTTTTCACCTTGTCTACTTGTTTCCTTGTCTACTTGTTTCCTTGTCTACTTGTCACCCTGTCACCTTGTCAAGTATAGCCCTGGTTCGGAGGTTCACATGACGTTCAATCTTTCCTGGCGCGTCGCAGTGATCCTGGCACTGGCAGTTTTGCTCACCGCTTTGTTATCGTGGCAGATGCAAACCAGCCCGTTGTTGGCTAGTACGCTGACTTCGCCCATTTCCCCTCTCTCGCCCTTGCGGTGGATTCCGTACGTCCTCGTCGGCCGGTAATCGGTTGCCCAACGTACTGCGCATTTGAATCGGCGCGAAAGACCGCTTGGTGGCTTTGCGTCTTCGCGCCTTTGCGTTGAAAGGGGTTTAGTTGCGGCGGGAGGCCGCGCTATGTCAGGGATGAAAAATCCGGTTTCTTGTGTCTCGGCTGAAGGTTGACCGCGCAACTTTTCCACCAGGCCCCCGTATTGAGGGATAGCTAGACAACGGCAGATTTCGGAAGCGCTAAAATGCCGAAATTTTTCTCGCTGGGAGGCTGGTGATGGGTAAAAACCGAACGATTTGGATCCTGCTCCTGGTCGTTTTTCCCGTGCTGTGCCTGTGTTGCGCGGCGACGGCTGCCTTCTTCATGGTGCGCAGCATGGACTGGGGCGGTTCCTGGATCTTGGGCGGTCGGGTAGCGGTGACCGGGCAGTTCAATCGTGCTCTGGTTGTCGACGGACCGGTCAGCTTGAGCGTGGATGTGCCGGTGGGTGATGTCACGGTCGAGGCCGGCACGAGTGGGCAGGTGACCGTGACCGCGACCAAACGCGCCTGGGGCAGCACGCGCAATCGTGCGCAAGAGGTGTTGGACGGCATCGACATCGGTGTCGATCAGACCGGCAACCAGGTCCGAGTCAAGGTCACGGGGCTCAGCGACGTGCGCAATGTGTCGCGTTCGCCGCAGGTGGACCTGGTGATCTCCGTGCCATCGGAAACGGCATCGACGTTGGATGTGAACGTTGGGCGGGTCTTGGCCGCGGGCCTCAGCGGAGATCTCTCGGTCAAGGTCGATGTCGGCGAGGTGACCCTGAACCAGGTACTGCCTCAGGAATTATTGGAGATCAAGACCCGGGTGGCCAACGTCGAGTTCACCGGCGCTCTGGTTCCGGGCGCAGCTTACAGGCTATCTAGCGATGTGGGGCGGATCTCGATGCGGGTGCCGGCTGACAGCGCATTCAGCATCGACGCCCGCAGCGACATCGGCAACGTGGATCCAGGCTTCGTCCTCTCCGGCCGCAGCGCGCGCGAGGGGTTCCTCAGCAAAGAGGTGCGTGGAAGCGTCGGCGAGAACGCTTCGGCCAGCCTCTATCTGCGCTCGCGCGTCGGGGAGATATCCGTACGTCCAGAGAGATAGACCGGCGCGACACACCTGTTATCGCCTCGGGATCTCTCCCAGCACTGCCAGCCCCAACTGCGTCAGCTCATCACGATCCCGCACCGCGTCGTCCAGGTAATCCAGCAAGAACGCGAGCGCAATCCCCGCGGCCAGCGCCAGCAGGACGCGCAACGGCAGGTCGAGTTGCTCGCGCGCGGGCCGGCCCACCACGCTGACGGTCGGCGGGTCGATCAGCCGGATGTCGGCTTCCTCGGCGCTGAACTGGCCGAAGAAATCGGCGCTGCGCCCGGTCATCGTGGCTACGATGGCATCGGCGATGGCGCGGAGTTGCGCGGCATCCCCCCAGCTTACATTCACCGTCAGAATGCGGTGCAGCTTACCCGGTTGCGTACTGGCTCCGATAGCTCCGGCTGGCACGACGATCTCCTGGTCCGCTAAACGCTCGCTGACCGCACGGCTGAAGGCCTGGCTGCGCACGATCTCGCCCAGGTCATCCACCAGGTATTCCGACGTCAGCATGGTGTAGTAGCGGTCGTAAGTGTAGACGCCGGGGATGCGCTCGGGCTGGAGGCCCACGTTGAAGCGCATGGTCGCGCTGTACGTGGCCGGTCGCGCCTGCCAGGGGCGTTGTATGACCAGGGTCAATGCGCCGACTAAGAGCGCCAGTCCCACCGGCAACCACCAGCGGCGGCGGATAATGCGCCAATAGGCTCGAAGTTCCATTATTTCTCCTCGAATGTGTGATCGTGAGACGATCAGATGACTATGCGCAATCGTCAGGGCCGGTTTGAAGCGGGTTTGAGAATCCACCTTCGCATAGCGACAGAAGTGTGCCGGTAAAGCTGCGGGAGTTCTCGCGACTTCTTGAGAAGTCGTTATGGGCATGAGCCAACCACCAAGAACGAGAACCGGGCTGGCTCGGTCACAGACCGGCCAGAGCACCGATTCTCGAAGTAGACCCCACCTGGATATGAGCGTGTACGAACTCTCTCAACTCTTTTTCGAAGCGTTCTGTGCTGAACCGTTCCGCGTTAGCCCGGCATAGCGCGGGATCATAGGCCCCGGGGTCGAATTGCGCCAGCGCCGTTTTGAGGGCCGCGACGGTCTGTGCGCCGAAGAATTCCCCGGTTTGGCCGGGGATGACCGTGTCCAGCGCGCCACCGCCTGCGAAAGCGATCACGGGGCGACCGGCTGCCTGGGCCTCTACCGGCGCGATGCCGAAGTCCTCCAGCCCGGGGAAGATGAACGCCCGCGCCCCCTGGAACAGCCGGACCAGCTCGTCCCACGACATCCGGCCCAGGAAGCGGACGGTGGGGCCGGCCAGCTTCTCCAATGCCGCCCGATCGCGGCCGGTCGCCGGGCAAATCGTCGCCGGGCAAATCGTCGCCGGGCGATCCGTCTGCGGGCGTGAAACGAGACACGTCAACCGGTGGGCAGATGATGGTGCTGTCCCGATCGTAGAAGCGGCGGATGCGGTCCTGGATCTCGGTCGAGATCGCGATGAAATGATCGACGCGTTGGGCGGCCGCGTAGTCCCACCGGCGCAGCAGGGCCACAGCCGGTTTTAGCAACGCGTCCAGGGCCGGGCTCAGCCCCTCGCGCACCCGATAGGCGTCGTATTGCCACAGGAAGCGCGTCGGAGTCAGGCAATAGCAGATGTGCGTCGCGCCTTTCGGCACGGGCACGCCGTGGCAGAATCCGCTCTTGTTGCTCAGGATCAGATCGTAGCCGGTCAAATCGACGCGGCTAAACGCCAACGGGTAGGCGGGCAGGTACGCCTGGTGGTGGCGGGTGACGCCGGGCAACCGCTGCATGAAGGTCGTGCGGATGTCCCACGCGCGATACGCCGGGGGCATCAGGTCGGGCGCGTACATGCTGGTGAAAACCGGCGCGCCGGGGTACATGCGCACCAACGTCTCCAGCACGTTCTCTGCGCCGCCGATCTGGTTGAGCCAGTCGTGGATTAAGGCTACGTGGCGTGGGGAGCGGGTATTGGGTATTGGATATTGGGTATTATGGCTGTTCACCCTGGCTCCAAAGCGTCTTAAGCAGTGCCTTCGCCTCGCCCTCAAAGAAACGTTTCACGTCGTTCCAGGACACTTTCACCAACATCCAGGGCAGGGGGTCGGTTTCGGCATCGGCGAAGTAGGCGAGCGAATTGACCACGTGAACGACGTTCAGGTTGAGGCCGATGACCTTCTGTTGGTAGCATTGCAAGGCTTCCGGCAGGGTCAGACCCGACCGGGCGATGAAGTACAGGTCTATGAAATCGCGGCGGGTGCCGCGTGTGGCGATGGCGTCCAGCTTCATAGCCGCGATGTCCCTCAAGCTGGCGATCTTGACCCCCAGGACGGACGCCGGCTCACTGATCAACGAGTAGCTGTAACGGAAGAAGCTGATCTTGACATCGTTCAGCTCGCCCAGCAGGGTATCGGGGGCCAGCCGATCCAGGCGGAATTGCCCCAGGTCGGCTAACTGCGTGGCCAGTTGGCGCGTGTCAAAGGAGACCGGGCCGAAGAAGTCGAGGTCAATCGAGACGCGATGGCCGAGGTGGAGCGCGGCGGCCGTCCCGCCGGCCAGGTAGAACGGCTCCGTCAGCCCTGCACCCCCTGGTAGGGCCAGATTCCGCCGGGTTCCTTCGGGGAGGGCTTCGATAAACATGGCACGGTCTCCTTGTCCACATCGAAATAAAGTGCCCAGAAGTTGGCGCTGAGTGGGGAAAGCTGCCGGCTGCTCTGCAGGACGGCAATGATCTCTTCCGGCGAGAACTGTTGCAGCATCCACCGCACCGACGGCGGGTCGGCGTATTCCAGCAGGCGCGCCAAGATGTAGACGCGATAATCGTCCACGTTCAGGTGAGCTGGGTCAATGTCCCAGAAGAAACGATGGGTATAGGGAGGAAGTCGGATCATCAATATACCTCCATCTTCTTCGGTCGCTTCCCTTTCCAGCCCGTATTCTACCCCCCATCCGCCGTTTTGTCGAGAGCTCTCAATCTCGGCGGGAAGGTGCAACGTGTGTGCCGGAATATCTTCTCGATAATCCGGGGTGGCTCGGTCACAGACCTCCTCGTGAGGCCCCTCCTGAGCCTGCCGAACGGCGGCCACAGCGGAGCAAAGCACGGCCCCTACCTCGGATTATCGAGAAGATGCGACGAGGCCTATGCGGAGTCGCCGCTGAGACCGCGCGCAACTCGTTCACGGGCACTCGGTGAACCCGCTCACTCGCAGAGCGTTCGGGAGACCGCCGGAAAGGACGCTGGTGATCTCGGCGGTGATGGCGCATCCGCCGGAAGCGGGGCGTTGTGTCAGGCCGGGCCCGTTTTCGGTGGCTGATCGTCTGCGGCCTCGGCCGGCGCGGCCTCCGCCGCAAGATTCTCCACCGGCGCGGCCTTCGCCGCAGCGCCCTCCTCCGCAGCGCCCTCCTCCGCCGGCGCGGCCTCCGCCGGCGCGGCCTCCGCCGGCGCCGGCAGGCTGAACTTGACCGCCTGTTGCAGGCGTTGCACGCCGACTTTGTTGCCCTTGCCGCAGTGCGGGCAGATGACCAGGGTGTGCTTTTTGCCCTGCTGGTTTGTCAGGTAGCCCTGGATCTCCTCGACGGTGGGTGTGAAGCGCCGCCGGCATTTGTCACAAGTGATCGCAAGCATGTTGTTTCCCTCCGGATGCTATTGTACCGCGGCGTGAGGGCAATTGACAAGACGGTGTGGGTGTGATGTAATGGGGCGGTGCTGTCGCCATGATATCTTTGCCCAGGAGGAGTCGCCATGCCCCCCACATTGGCCTTGATCGCTCACGATGGCAAGAAAGACGCCCTGGTCCAATTCGCGCAGGAACACCTGGCCGAAATCAGCCATTTTCACCTGATCGCGACCGGCGCCACCGGCAAACGGGTGGCGGATGCCACCGGGCTCGACGTGGAGCGGATGCACTCCGGCCCGTTGGGCGGCGATGCGCAGATCGGCGCCCGCGTGGCCGAGGGGCTGATCGCCGCGGTGATTTTCCTGGTGGACCCGCTCTACGCGCACCCGCACGAGCCGGACATCCAGGGCTTGTTGCGCCTCTGCAACGTGCACAACATCCCGGTGGCCACGAACGTGGCCACGGCCGACTTGGTCTTGCGCGGCCTGACGCCCTGACCCGGACGAGCCGGAACCAACCGGATCAGAAACCACAAAGGACACGCAGGACACAATAATCCGCTGTGGCCGGTCTCCTGACCGAGCCACCGTGGCTCGGTCAGGAGACCGGCCACAGCGAGCGATTCCCTGGAACCCTTGCGAAGGTTTGTGAGCAGAGTTCAGGCCGGAAGTGCCCTCGTCAGCCAAGAATCGCTCTATCGGTAAGGCTATTCGCAACCTTCGCAAGGGTGGCTGAGTAGTTACCTTTTTTCCTTGAAGTCCCGGCCGTCGTGAGTGGTCCAGGGCCGATAGGCGCGCGGCGTCTTCATGCCGCAGGGCGCCGAGGCCCGGGGGAGGGTTCGGGGAAACGCCGGGCCAACTCGATGAAGTCCTCGGCTTTGCCGAGAATCTGCCAGTCCAGCACGCTGGTCAATTTCGTATCCACCACACCGGGCACAGTACGCACCCAACTCATCACGTAACCGGTAAGCGCGGCCGTGCGCTCGCCCAGGAGGACCAGCATCAGGTCGGCCTCGATGGAGTGAAAGAGTTTCACCACCCACACCACTCCGACCTCCTGGTGTTTCGGCAGCCGGATCAACGCGTCGTACACCTCGCGGTCCTGGCCAGGTTGCGACTTGACCAACACGGTGGCTGCGGCGCGGGGATTCCAGAGAAGGCGAGTTGGGCGGCCGTGCCGCGCACGCCCGGCACGGTGCGGATGACGTCCAGCAGGAAGTCGTCGAACCGGGTCAGGTCGTGGACCAGGCACACAACGCGCAGATCGGCCCGCTCGCGCAGCCAGTTGACCCACAACGGGGTGATGAATTCGCCGGTGCAGCACGCCAGGTTTTCCAGCAACCCCTCGCGCGCCAGCTCGTCCTGCCCACTCAAGATGTCGATATCGATTACCGCCAGCGTCGGTTGCATTTTGAGGGATCCTCCTGCCAGATGTGCCGGTCATCGACCGGTGTGTCGCGAGTATCATCTCAATAATCTGGGGATGCTGTGGCCGGTCTCCTGACCGTGCCACGGGTGGCACGGTCAGGAGACCGGCCACAGCAAGCACGCCCCCCGAACTATTGAGAAGATACAGTCGCGATCACGGTTGGCGCCACGCAGACCTGACCTGGACAAGGCCGCTGCGCTTACAAGCCAGAGCCAACCAGGCAAATGCCATCAGAAAATTCTTGTCTGTCGTGCAAGGACTTAACTGGTTAGGCCCTATCTTAGCACGTTTTTCGATGGACGCCAAAGCCGACAAGGCTGAATGGATGCGGTGCAGAAATTTGCGCTGCTCAGGGTGACCACCAAATGCTTGTCTCGCGAAATCTTGCACCGCACCCAGACTGAATCGGAGAAGAGCAATGCGACTCGAAGCGGGACGCACCGTTTTTAGCCGCGGCGCAAAGGATGCTATAATAGGCCTGGTTTGAGACGTAGCGCAACGAAGAAGGAGTTGGCCCGTGCCGCGAGAAAGCTTCGAAACGGAATTGACTGCGCTCAAGGAGCGATTGCTCGACCTCGGCGCGATGGTGGCGAACGCGCAGCAACAGTCTGTCCAGGCGCTGGCCGATCGCGACGAGGAGTTGGCGCGCGCGGTGATTGCCGGGGATCAGATCGTCAACCAGATGGAGCGGCAGATCGGGGAACAATGTCTGTTCCTGATCGCCAGCCAACAACCGGTCGCGCGCGATCTGCGCACCATCGTTTCCATCTCGGCGATCGCGTCGGAATTGGAGCGGATGGCCGACCACGCCAAGGGGATCATTTGTCAAGGGTGATCTGGAGACCGCGAAACGGCTTGCAAGTCGAGATACTGAAGTCGATCAACTCAACGAGCAGGTTTTTCGCGAGTTGTTGGTGATCATGATGACCGACCCGCGCACCATCACCCGCGCGACCTATCTGATGTGGGTGGCGCACAACCTGGAACGGTTTGCCGACCGCACCACGAACATCGGCGAGCGGGTGGCTTTCCTGATGACCGGCGAGATCGTCGAGCTGAACGAATGAAACGCTCGCATGTCGGGCGCGCAATCCCAGGATAGAGGCTTATGGACCTGACACAATTGAGCCAGATGGTGAGCTGGCTGGACGAGGAGCACCGCCGCGATCGCGACGAGCTCGCCAAGTTGGATCAGCGCTTGCAGAGCATGGCCATCGAGAAGCAGGAGCAGGCGCGGCGCATCCAGGATCTCGAGGGCCGCCTGGCGAGCACCCACGCGCAATTGTCCCGCTTCACGCAACTGGAGCAGGCGCTGCAACAGCTCAAGAACGAAATCGTGGTGATGCTGGACAAGCAGACCGAGACGCGCTTGCAGGCCGAGCGGGAGACGGAGCGGGCGCGGCTGAGTGATCGGGAAATTTTGTCTCGCGGCATCGCCGAGTTGCGCAAGGAGTTGGCGCGACTGGGCCGTGTCGAAGAGGAGCTGGCCACGCGTCAGGCTGAGGACCAACGCCTGGGGGAGATGCTATTGGCGCAGCGCCAGGCGTTGAGCAATCTCAACCGGGACGTGGACGAGCGCACGCGCAGTTTACCGTACATGGTGGAGCAGCGCGCCCAGGACAACAAGCGCATCGCCCAGATCCAGGCGGAGAACGTCGAGCTGCTCAAGCGGACCGATGCGCAGGCTAACAAACAACTGTTGGCGGAGGAAAGGATCCAACGCGCGGAGCGGGAACTCCAGCGCCTCCAGCCGATCGCGGACCAGCTCCGCCGCGAACAGCAAACATTCATCGAGGCCCAAAAGGTCGCTGAGGTCGATCGCACCCGCCAGATGGCCCAATGGATGGAGGAATTCACCCAGCAGCGCGAGACCATCGAAAAACAGGCCGTGCGGATGCGCGAGTTCGCTGCCCAATACGAGGCGGCCGGCCGGGCGATCAAGGCGCTGGAGGAGTTCCGGGCGCAGATTATCCGGGAGCAGAAGCAGGTCGCCGAGCTGCAACGGCTGGCTGAGGATCGACAACGCAAGGAGCTGGCCGAGTGGCAGGCTGAAAACGAGCAACGCTGGAAGAAAGAGCTGTTGCGCTGGGACTACGCCTTTCAGGAGCAGCACAAGATCAACCAGAAGGTGCAGGAGCGCTTCCCGGCGGTGGAGCAGGCTGTGTCACTATTGCAACGCGACGTTGAGGCGTTGTGGCGGCTGCAAGAGCTGTTGGGCGACAAACGGTTGAGCCAGACTCAGCAGTTGCTGGACGTCATCGGCGGAGCGTTGACAGGGCGACCCAAAGCGGAGTCGTAACCGCAGACGGTAGGCGACGAACGAGAACGACCCCGCGTTCGTCGCGACGGAGGCAGCCATGCGTGTCATCGGCACGGCCGGCCATGTGGACCACGGCAAATCGACGTTGGTGCACGCGCTGACCGGTATCGACCCCGATCGGTTGCGGGAAGAAAAAGAACGCGAGATGACCATCGATCTGGGGTTTGCCTGGTTGACGTTGCCCCCGGCCCGGGATGCGGGTGGGCAGGTGGGCGGCGAGATAGCGGCAAACCCCCTCGATTCGACAGTGGGGGTCGTGGATGTGCCGGGCCATATCGATTTCATCAAGAACATGCTGGCCGGTGTGGGCGGCATCGATGCGGCGCTGTTCGTGGTGGCGGCCGACGAAGGGGTGATGCCGCAGACCGAGGAGCATTTGGCGATCCTGGACTTGCTCCAGGCGCCGGCCGGGGTGGTCGCGCTGACCAAGGTGGATGTGATCACCGACGAAGGTTGGCTGGATCTGGTCGAGGCCGATCTTCTGGAGACGTTGGCCGGCACTTGCCTGGCCGATGCGCCCATTGTGCCGGTTTCCGCGCGCACCGGGCAAGGCCTGGAGGCGTTGAAGCAAGCGCTGGCCGATGTGCTCGCCACGGCGCCGCCGCGTCGAGACCGCGACCAACCCCGTTTGCCCATCGACCGGGTCTTCAGCGTGGCGGGATTCGGCACGGTGGTGACCGGCACCCTGAGCGATGGCCAGTTTCGGCTCGGCGATGAGGTCGAGATCGTGCCGGGCGGTTTACGGGCGCGCATTCGCGGCCTGCAAACGCACAAACGCGCGGTTGAGACGGGATTGCCGGGCAGCCGGCTGGCCATCAACCTGACCGGTGTTCACCCCGATGAACTTGCGCGGGGCATGGTCGTCGCGCGACCGGGCGCCCTGCGCAGCACCAGGCTCGTGGATGTCCGGCTGCGGTTGGTCGCCAACAGCGCGGTGGGGCCGCTCCGACACAATCAAGCGGTGGACTTTTTCAGCGGCGCGGCCCAGGTGGTGGCCCGCACCCGTCTGCTGGACGCCGAGGAGATCCCGCCGGGCGGGTCCGGTTGGGTCCAGTTGCGCCTGGAGTCCCCGGTCGCGCTGGTAGCCGGTGATCGTTTCATCATCCGCCAGCCTTCGCCGAGCGTGACCGTCGGGGGCGGCCAGGTGGTCGATCCGTACCCGCGGCGGCGCTGGCGCCGCTTCCAGCGCGACGTGTTGGACCAACTGGAAGCGTTGGCCCGCGGCACGCCGGAAGACCTGTTGCTGCACGCGCTGGCCACTATGGAACCGGTCCCGTTCAAGACCTTGGTTGAGGGCAGCGGCCTGGACGCGGCGACCGCCGAAGTGACTCTGACCGCCATGATCGCAAAGGGGCAGGTGCTCCCGTTGGGCGTAGCCCAGCCGCCGTTGGTCAACAGTCACACCCCGGCGCTCTCCATCGGTGGCTGGCATCACCTGGCGGCACGCATGGCCGACGTGTTAGCCGAATATCACGCCCAGTATCCGCTCCGCCCCGGCGTGGCCCGCGAGGAGCTCAAGAGCCGGTTGCAGGGTCGGGACAAGTGGCCGGCGAAGCTCTTCAACGAATTCATCGCGCGCGGCATCGCTGAGACAATCCTGGAAGAAGCCGGCGAGTATCTGTGCCGGCCGGGCCATCGCATCGTTTTTACCCCCGAGCAGCAGGCTCGGGTGACCGCCCTTCTGGACGCTTTCCGCCGCCAGCCCTACACACCCCCCTCGATGGCCGAGAGCAGCACCGTTACGAGTCCTGAGATCGTCAGTGCGTTGCTCCATCAGGGGATCCTGGTCCGGTTGAGCGAAGATGTGCTGTTTCTGCGCGAAACCTACGATGAGATCGTCGCGGGCGTCGTGGCGTTCATCCAAGGACACGGTAGCATGACTGTGGCCCAGGTGCGGGACACGTTCGACACCAGCCGCAAGTACGCGCTGGCGATCATGGAGCGCCTGGACGAGCGGCGGGTGACGCGGCGGGTGGGGGATGAGCGGGTGCTGCGGTGACGGGGTGACGGGGTGACAAGGTGACGGGGTAAATTGGTAAATTGGTAAATTGGTAAATTGGTAAATTGGTGACAGGGTGACAAGGTGACAAGGTGAGCATCCTGAGCGGAGCCCGCTGGTTTTCGCGGGCGGAGTCGAAGGAGGCGGCTTTCAGACAGGTGATTCTGCCAGCGAAGGAGCCGAGCATGACGCGGCCGTATTTCATCTGGGACTACGACTTCAGCGAAGAAAAGATCCGGGAGATGCTGCGGGGCGACAACGAGTACTACAAGACGTGGGCCGTCGGTCGCATCCTGCAGTACGCGCGTTGGGACGACATCTGGAAGTACCTGACGTTGGACGACGTGCGGGACTGTTTCGACCGGATCGCCTGGCGTTTCCCCTTCATCAAAGAGATGTGGGCCTACGCCCTGGAGATGTGGGACCAGGATGCCAAGACGATGGCGTTACGCGAACGACCGATCGCCTACACCACCATCCCGGATCGCGAGCCGCAGTTGATCGAGGGGATTCTGACGCCGCTGCAATTGGCGAGCCTGAAGCAGTTCTTCGCCAACCCAGTCGGGCAGCGATTCTGGTTGACGGGCGGCACGGCGCTGGCAGCTTTCTACCTCGGCCACCGGCCTAGCGAAGACCTGGACCTCTTCACGCTTGAGCCTGACGCGCTCGATCACGCCCGCCGCGAAATGCAAGACATCGCCAATACCTTACAATGCACCGTGACCGATGGTCTGGGCACACCTACCTACCAACAGTTCTTCCTGGCCCAACCCGATCTGCCGCCTCTGAAGCTAGACCTGGTGAGGGACTTTGGCCCGCAGTTCGGCCAACACCGGGCGGTCGGCGGCATCATCGTAGATTCCTTGACCAACATCGCCGCGAACAAGGTCACGGCCATCTTCGGTCGCACCGAGGCCAAGGACTTCGTGGACCTCTATTGCCTGCTGCGGGCCGGCTACGATCTCAAGGCCCTCATCGCTCTGGCGAAAGAAAAGGACCGGGGTCTGGCCGAGTTTCACCTCGGCTACTCGATGCGCCAGGTGGCCCGGTTCGAGGCGTTGCCCAGGCTGTTCGAGCCGATCTCGCTGGAAGAGTTGCGCGCGTTCTACCTCAAGCTGGCCGATGACCTGTTGCGGCAGGTCAACCCCGCCACGTGATCTTCCCGTCCAACACCGTCATCTTTACCTGCGTCTCCAGGATTGCCATCGGGTCAATCGTGAAGATGTTCCGCGCTAGCAGGACCAGGTCGGCTACCTTGCCGGCCGTGATGCTGCCGCGGTAGCTTTCCTCGCCCGCGGCATAGGCCGGCCAATACGTGTACGCGTCCACTGCCTCGGCGACGGTGAGGCGTTCCTGACCCTGCCAGCCGGCCGGGCCGGGCGCGCCGTCGGCGCGCCGGCGGGTGACGGCCGCGTGGATGCCGACCAGCGGGCTGTGCGGCTCGATCGGCCCATCGGAGCCGAAGACCAACCGCGTGCCGCTGTCCAACAGGCCGCGGAATGGATAGGCGTGCGCCGCGCACCCCGGCCCCCAATCCCGATCCACCATGGCCATGTCCGACGTGCAGTGGATCGGCTGCACCGACGCGATAATGTCCAGTTCAGCCAGCCGCGGCAAATCATCCCGGTGGATGCACTGGACGTGCTCGATGCGGTGGCGGAGCGGTGATTTCGGATTTCGGATTTCGGATTTCGGATCGACCTCACCGGAACCGGAATCTGCAATCTGCAATCTGCAATCTGCAATGGCCTCCTGCCGCCGCACTGCGGCCAAAACGTTCAGGACGTCCCGGTTGGCGCGGTCGCCGATGGCGTGGATCGTGAGGCTGAGCCCGGCCGCGCTGGCGGCCAGCGCTTGCTCCAGCAACTCCTCCGCGGCGGTGGTCGCCACCCCCCAGTTGTCCGGTTCCCCCGCGTAAGGTTGGAGCATGTTGGCGGTGCGGCTGCCCAGCGCGCCGTCGGCGAACATCTTCACGCCGCCCACTCGCAACCAGGCATCCCCCAGGCCACTGCGCAGACCCACCGACCGGGCGTGCGCCAGGTTGCAGACCGGAATCTGTTGCAGCACGCGCAGCCCCAGCTCCCCGCGCAGGCGCAACTCCTGGTAGACGCGGAAGGAGCGCATGTCCGCGTCGTCGTTGGCGTTGTGGATCGCGACGATGCCGGTTGACCAGAGCGCGGGGAAGGCAGCCCGCGTCGCATCCAGCGTCTCCGCCAGACCGGGCGCGGGGCACGCGCGATAGGCCAGCTCGACGGCGTTTTCGCGCAGGATGCCGGTCGGCGTCCTGTCCGGGTCGCGCTCGATCACGCCGCCCGGCACGTCAGCCGTATCCGTGGTGATGCCGGCCCGGTGCAATGCCGCGCTGTTCAGCCAGATCGAGTGCAGATCCTTGCTGTCCAGCGCGACCGGCGTGTCCGGCGCAACGGCATCGAGCAGGCTGCGGTGCGGCCGCATGCCGTCGGTCCACAGGTTCGGGTTCCAGCCGCCCCCGCGCAGCCATACAGCAGCCCTCGAAGGTCTGGTGAGACCTTTGAGGTCTGGCCTGGCGCGCACCGCCTCGACCACCGCGCCGGCCGAGCGCGCCTCGGTCACGTCCACCTGCTGAACGCGCAAGGCCAATTCGACGAAATGGACGTGGCTCTCGGTGAAGCCGGGCAGCAGCAGCTTGCCGGCCAGGTCTACGAGCTCGGTGTGCGGGCCGTGCAGTTCGGCCAGGTCGGCCGCGCTGCCGGCGGCCAGGAAGTGCCCATCGCGTACAGCGACGGCTTCGACCCACGGCCGGGTGTCCCCAACGATCTGCTCGTAGATCGCCTGGAGTTCCTCGTCGGAATAAAAATGGATCACCAGCTTGCCGCCGCGGCGACCGCGGGAGAGGGTGACTTTGGTGCCGAGCGCGCCGCGGAAGGCTTCTTCCAGCCGATGGGTGTGCATGGCGTCCGGGTCATCGGCCGGCGCGGCGTCTTCGGCCACCTCTTGCGCGGCCTCGGCCACGGCGGCCAGGCGGCGCACCAACTCCTCGGTCTGGCGAACGTTCAACTCGCGGGCGACCACCTGCTCGGCGGCCTGGACGATCAATTCATCGTCGGACAACCCCAGGAGCGCGCGGCCATGCCCTTCGCTGAGGGCGCTATCGGCCAGGAGCGCCTTCACCCGCTCCGGCAAACGCAGCAGCCGCACGGCGTTCGCCACGGCCGCCCGGCTCTTGCCGACGCGGTCGGCCACCTCCTGCTGGCTCAGGCCGAAGTCGGCCATGAGGGACTGGTAGGCCGCGGCTTCTTCCAGGGCGTTCAGGTCGGCCCGCTGGATGTTCTCGACCAGCGCCAGCTCAAGCGCCTGTTGCGGGGTCGCCTCTTTAAGCAGCGCGGGCACGGTCTTCAAGCCCGCGAGTCGAGCTGCTCGCCAGCGTCGCTCCCCCGCGATGAGCTGATAGGGGGTCGGGTCGGCCGGTCGGCCGCGCGTGACGATGAGCGGCTGGATCAGGCCGTGCTCGCGGATGGAGGCAGCCAGCTCGGCCAGGCTCTCGGTCTCGATGCGCGCGCGGGGCTGGCGCGGGTTGGGCGCGATGTCGGCCACCGGGATGGCGAGGATACCCGCCTGCGCCTCGGCGGCAGTTTGCGGCGGAGAGGTTGTCGCAGGAGGAATCAGCGCGCTCAGGCCACGTCCTAAACCGTTGCCCCGACTTGGGCTAGAAATGGCGTCTTCGGGAACCTTCGCAAGGCTAATCGCGCAAGTTATTTAATTCTCATTCCTCAGTGTCAGGCGAGGGCAAGTATACAATGGAACCGATCAATTATCAAATAACATGGGCGCCGGGGCCGCGCATGATCCGGCCAAGACCGGCGCCTGGCTTCCCCAACGTGTACCCCGCGTCATTTTCAGCGTGTTCTTGCTGATGCTCGCGGTCGGCGCGGTTGCGCCCGCGTGGGCCACGCCCGAATAGGGCCAGCGCTGAGCCCCTTCGGGTTTATCTTGAGAGATGAATTGACGAGATCACGGAATTGTTGTATTCTGGATTCAGCATTCGAAAAAGTGGAAGGGTGTGCGATGACAATGACAACTCAGTCCATGCAGGCCGTGACAACCAATTTCCAGGAACTCATTGGTGTGTTGGAGCCGCTGATTCGCAAAATCGTACGGGAGGAGCTCACGCAGGTAGCCATCCGGAGACCGGATGTCTTCTATCTAAAGCCCGATTCGCCGCTGCACGATGATATGGTCGAAATCCTGAATCGCAAGAGACAAGGTGCAACCAGGCTATATTCCCACTTGACAGAATAGAACGCAGATGACGCAGATGACGCAGATGCGCGCAGATCAGAAGATAAAATTATTCGATAAGTCAGCGTTGATCAGCGCGCATCAGCGGGATCAGCGTTCTATCCAGCGCCCCCCTGAGTAGTGACCTCTTTTGTCAAGACACGGTAGCGGCCTTGTAAGGCGCTGCCGGAAATCGATGTGCGAATGACGCGAACAGCGGATCAATTCGGCGCGTATCCTCTCAAGCGACAGCCAGCGATTCCCCGAAAAATTGAGAAGATACCTCGGCGCGGTGGAGCGGGACATGACAGCGTTAAAATCCGGTCCGGATGTCAATCTCGAAGAGCTGCGCAGCCAACTGACGACGCGCGTGGCGCTCTTTCTGCTGCTGGGCGGTAGCCTGACCATGTCGGCTTTCCTGCCTTTATACTCCTTGCCGCTCAGGGCTTTCCTCCTGCCGGCGTTGCTGGTTGGGCTGGGGGGGGCCGTGTACAAGCTGAATCAGAAGCGGCCCTTTCTGGCGCGCCATTTGTTGCTCTGGGGGCTGACCGCGGCGTTGCTGGCGGCCATGTGGACCTTCAGCGCGGCCTGGATTCCGTTCCTGGGCGCCACGCTGATGTTTCTCGCGGCCATGCTGGTCTGGGGCGGCGCCTTGGCGTCCGGGGGCATCGTCGCGGTGCTGGCCACCTGGCTGACGCACAGCGGCGCACGCGCCTACCCGCTGCCGGAACTGCTCCCCGCGCTCGCCTTCGGCCTGACACTGGCGTGGCTGGCGACCGACACCCAGAACATCGCGTTGAAGTGGGCCTGGAACATGCAACAGGAAGCCAACCGCCTCCTCGAATTGGCGCGCGATCGCCAGGGTGAGTTGGCCCGCACGCTCAAATCGCTCGACCTGGCGAACTCGATCCTCCTGCGCACCCAGCGCGCGTTGGTCGTCGCCCGCCGGCAGGCGGAGAAAGCGCAGTACATGAAGGAGCGCTTTGCGGCCAACGTCAGCCACGAGCTGCGCACGCCCCTCAACCTGATCCTGGGCTTCAGCGAACTGATGCACCTGTCGCCCGAAGTCTACGGCGACATGACCTGGCCGCCGGCGCTACGCCAGGACGTCTACCAGATCTACCGTAGCAGTCACCACCTGCTGGACATGATCAACGACGTGTTGGACCTCTCGCGCTTCGAGATGGTGGGCTTCACGCTGGAACGTGAGCTGACGCCGCTGGAGCCGTTTCTGCGGGATACCGTGGAAATCGTCGGCGACCTCTTCCGCGAGCGGCCTGTGCGCCTGGAACTGGCGATCGATGACGCGTTGCCCGCGCTCGAAATTGACCGGACGCGCATGCGCCAGGTGTTGCTCAATCTGGTGAACAACGCCGCACGCTTCACCGAGCGGGGCGCGGTGCGCGTCGCGGCTCGACAGGCCGACGGCGAGGTACAGATCAGCGTCAGCGACACCGGCCCCGGCATCCCGGCCGAGGAGCTGGCGCACATCTTCGAAGAGTTTTACCAGGTGGCCCTCTCGTCGAGCCGGAAGCCCGCGGGGGCCGGGCTGGGGCTGGCGATCTGTCAGCACTTCGTCCAGGCTCACGATGGCCGCATCTGGGCCGAGAGCGAAGTGGGCCACGGCTCGACCTTCACCTTTACGCTGCCGATCCCCGGGCAATACGTGCCGGTTTCCTGGTTGCCGGCAACCCAGCCCATCGCGCAACCGGCCTCCGAGCCCGCCATGTCGCTCCTGGTCGTTGACCCGGACCCCGCGGTCGCCGACCTGGTCGCCCGGCATATGCCGGGCTATGAGGTGGCGCCGGTGGCGGATGCAGGGCGGCTGGCCGACGAGATCCTGTTGCGCCACCCGCGCGCGGTGATCCTGAACGCGCCGCCGCGCGCCGCCGCCGCGCCGGTCAGTCAACCGGCCGCGAACGGCCTGCCCGCCCTGTCTGTGCCCTGCATCGAGTGTTCGCTGCCCAGCCGGGCCTGGCTGGCTGCCGAGCAGAACCTGGCCGCTTACCTGACCAAGCCGGTCTCCGCAGCCGACCTGCTGGGTGTGATCGGCCGGCTGGGAGACGTGCGTGACGTGCTGGTGGTGGACGACGATCGCGGCTTCTGCCAGTTGGTCGAACGCACGCTCAAAGCCAACGTGGCCGGCCTGGCTATCCGGCAGGCCTACGCCGCCGCCGCCGGCCTGGCGCAGATGCGCGCCCGGAAACCGGACCTGGCGCTGCTCGACCTGGTCATGCCCGACATGGACGGCCTCCAGATGCTGCGGGAGATGCGCCGCGATCCGGCGCTGGCGGAGGTGCCGGCGGCGCTGGTGACCGCGGCCGATCTGACCGGGGAGATCCTGCTGCCATGCAGCAGCCAAATCGTGGTCCGGCGCCCGGACGGGTTGCGGCTGGTGGAGGTGTTGCGTTGCCTGGAAGCGCTCGTCGGGGCCCTGACCCCGCGCTACGCCGAGCGGTCGACGCCGGTCACGGGTGCGCCGAATTCGTTACCCTGAGGACTGCGGATGAAATAAAGGGTGATCGCCCCCTCACCCCACCCCCAACTGCCTGAGCGCGCTCAATACGTCCTCTCGATTGATTGGCTTGGGCAAGACCAGAGATGCGCCGAGCGAGTAGGCCAGAGCTGGATTGTTCAACACCGAGCAGATGATCACCGGGATCTGCGCCGTTTTGGGATAGTTGCGCAGGCGTTGTAAAACCTCCCAGCCCGACATCTCCGGCATCATTACATCGAGCACGATCGCGGTGGGTAGCAACTCCTGGGCCAGGCGCAACCCCTCGCGGCCATCCTGCGCCGGCACGACCTGGTAGGCATGGTCAGTCAGGTAGCGCTCGATCAGCGTGACCAGCCCCGCATTGTCGTCGATCACCAGGATCACGGCCCCCTGCCGCGGCATGGCGAGCGTCACGACCCGCCGGTCGTCCGGCTGCTCCTCCTGACGCACACGCCACCCCAGCCGGTCGGCCAACAGCGCGGTCACCTGATCCAGCGCCGCGGCGGCCGGCTGTGGTCGTTCCGGGACGTAGCACAGGGTCAGCGTGACCTGCTTCTCTGCGACCGCCAGCGCCAACCGCAGTTCTCCCGGCAGGGCCTGGCCAATCGCGCGGCTGAACGCGCTGACGAGCACCTGCTCGGCCGCCGTTGGATCGGTGGGCAGGGCTACCGGCTCCCGCGGGACATCCCAGGTGAGCAGCACGCCGCGCTGGGCCACCAGGCGCGCCACCATCTCCTGGCTGCGCTGGATGAGGCCGTGGATGTCGGTGGGCCGCAACCGCAGCTTCAGCCGGGCCACCTCGGCGTGGGCCGACGAGAGCTGCGCCGTGCCCGACTCAGGGACTGCCGGCGTGGACCGCCGGGCTGCGAATACCGCGGCTACGCTCTGGCGAGCCTCGCTCAAGTCGCGGTGCGCCTGGCGGCGCGAGATGCCCAGTTTGAACGCCGCCTCCTGGACGGTCATCCCCTCGACATAGTGCATGGTCAGCAGGTTGTAGGCGCGCGCCTGGGGCGCGCGAAAAGAGGCGCGCGGCCCGGGGCTGAGGGATTCGATGGCCGCGGCCAGTTCGCGGCGCAGCCGTTGCCCGGCCAGGTCCAGCGCCGGGGTGGCCTGGTCCTGTGGCGCCGCGGCCAGCGGGTGCTGCTCCAGGTACCGCAGGTCATACAAGTGCTCCAGCGCGTCCTTGACCCGCGCGACGCAGTCGTTGCCCGGTTTTATCACAACGCTTTCAGTCGTTTCCGTGTCTCCTTGAACGAGTGCATTGGAATCGAGGCTTTAGCCGGTTTTTGCGCTTGATTTCCGCCTAAAGGCTCGACTCCGTTTGCACTGCATCCATTTCCGTTCAGTATAAATGCATCATCTACCGTACCATCCGCCCCCCATCATATCTTTACGCTCATTCGCTCTTCAGCCCAGGGCTGGGAAGGAGGTGTGCCAAAGCCAAATCAACCTCTTCAGTCTATCAAACCCTGTCCACATTGTCAAGCAATCAGGAAACAAAAAAGGAGAAGAACCATGTCTACACTCACCCACCGACGGCAGATAGCGATCGGTATGCTGTTCATTATGCTCCTGGGAGTAGTGGCCGGTTGTGCGCCGGCCGCACCGCAGGTCCCGGCGGCAACCGTGCCACCGCAGGTCGTTGAGGTCATCAAGGAAGTGCCGGTAACCGTGGCGCCGCAGGTCGTCGAGGTCATCAAAGAAGTACCGGTGACCGTGGCCCCACCCGTAGCGAAGAAAGAGGTCAAAATTCTCAGGGTTGGCTACCAGACGGCCGAGATGCCGCTTGATATGTGCGTTACCATCTATAATGATCTGCCGGAGAGAGCCAAGGACAACGTGAAGATCGTGCTGGATCCGGCAGGAAAGGGTCCAGGCGATCCGCTCCTCGGGCAGATGCGTAAAGATGGGAAGATGATATGGAATGGCACGACTGCCCTGTCCCCCTTCACTGCCATGGTGACAGCCGTAGGGCTGGAGGACATCGTACCCATAGAACCCTATATCCAGGCCAGCCAGTACGTCACCGCGGCTCAGCGGATCCAGGAACAGCTATTCCCGGTATCACGGGGCGAGAACACCTACCAGGGCAAGCTGTATGCCCTACCGGTAAGTATGAATGTGGTGGTCTTTATGTACCGGAAAGACTACCTGGCCGCGGTGGGCTACCCAGAGCCGCCGAAGACCTGGGATGAGGTGCTCGATGCGGCCAAGAAGGTCCAGGAGAAGTTCAAGGATCAGAAGGTCTTCGGCTTCGCGCCCACTCCCGCTGTCGCCTGGCGCTACATGTCCGCCCTCCATCAGGCCTTCAGCCCATCCGATAAGCTCTTCACCCCTGAGGGGCTGTGGAACATCACCGATCCCGGCTGGATCGCGGCCATGGAGACCACCAAAAAGTTCATCGATGCCGACGTAGTTCCTAAAGGCTGGGAAACCTGGCCCTATCCTGAGATCTGGAAGACGGGCAAGGTGGCCATGGCCGTCAGCCAGGTCTCTATGGCCAGTTGGGGCGCCCTGATCTGGGGCTACGAGAATTTAGGGATCATGCTTACCCCGCCGGGGCCAGGTATGGAGAAGGAGAAGGTAGGTACGAACATGTGGAGCACAAGCGTCGTTCTCTACAACGGCGCTCCCTACCCTCAGGAGACGATGGACTTCTTCGTCTGGCTGTTGGACCCGGATAACGAGACCTGGCAGCGGGGAGTGTTCAAGTCGGGTAAGATGAGCCCCTACGTATCTGCATATGATAAGTACATCAACCCCGACGATGTCACCCAGAGCTGGGCGCTAGGTGTGAGAACGCTTCTTGGGGCAGCTTCCCCCACACCTAGCACCAAGTGGCCCAGCGTGTACAACGGCTTTATCGTACCACACTTCGTCAACTTCCTGCTGGGTAAGGAGACTGCCGAAGCTGGGATGGCGGCAGCCCAGGCAGAGATGGCAGCGGAGATGAAGAAGTAGGGCCGGGCACGTTGCCCGCAGCAGTGAGAGGAAGGAGGGGGTTTTTTCTCTCTTTCCTCTCCTTAATTCGGGGCGGACGTGCCTGGCACTTCCGAAAAGTGCCAGGCACGTGGCGGCGGTCCCTACACTATTGAATACTACAACGACGCATTTTTTGGTGTACAATAGTTGTATCCCGGGGGAATTGATGGAAGTAAAGTTCAACAATCCATTTGAAGCCAAAGGCAACTGGTATAAAGGAAATTTACACACTCATACAACAAATTCGGATGGAGGACTATCACCCCAAGATACTGTGAAGCAGTATCACCAGGCGGGATATCACTTTTTGAGCATAACCGACCACTGGCGTCTGACGACGGTTGAGGAAAATTCCGGAGTTCTGCTAATTGCCGGGGAGGAATTTCATTTTGGCGCCACCGAGGCAAAGACAAACTTTCATTTTGTGGGGTTGGACCTGCGAGAAGAATTAGTTTATGCAGAAGACGAAATTCCAATGGTGAAAAAGAAGTTGGGGGAAATCCAGCCACAGGAAATGATTGATTTGATCAAGTCACAGAACGGCGAAATCATAGTGGGTCATCCTTACTGGTCTGCACTGACCACCAATGATCTTTTTTCCTGTCACGGATATATTGGCATAGAAGTCTTCAATACCAACTGTCTCTACAGCGTGGATAAGGGTTATTCTCTAAGCCACTGGGATGACCTTTTGATCCGGGGCAGGAATGTGTTCGGGTTTGCCAGTGATGATGCTCATCATCAATTCAATGACCATCGTCAGAATGATCTCTGTGGCGCGTGGATTATGGTGAAATCCGAGAAACTGACCGTAGGGGATATCATGAGCTCGATTAAAAAAGGTCTTTTTTATGCGAGCTGGGGGCCAGAAATAAAAAACGTTGAAATCAGTAAGAACAGTATTTTTGTTGCAACTTCGCCGGTTCGATCAATTTCTTTTATTGCACCAGGCGGATACGGCGGGTACGGGGAGATGTTTACGGCGCTAAAAAGAGCGCCGTTGCAGGAAATTGAATACAAGCTCCGGGGGCAGGAGAAATATATCAGAATCCAATGCGCGGATACACAGGGACACATGGCATGGACCAACGCGAATAGCCTTACCGATAGAGCGATTCTTGGCTGACGAGGACACTTCCGGCCTGAAATCTGCTCACAAACCTTCGCAAGGGTTCTATGTCTGAGCAGTTACCAAGCTGAACCCTAAACTCAAGTAGAGGTTGCGAACATGGCCAAGCAAGCGGGAAAGCAGACCTGGCGCAAGAAGTTGGGGAATTTATACGGTTATCTCTTCGTTGCCCCTATAGTCGGCATGTGGCTGATCTTTGGAGCTTATCCTTATGTCCGGGGAATTCTGATCGCTTTGCAGGACTATCGCCTCATGGAGCGCCAGTCGTGGTCCTTTTTCAACTCCTTTATAGGGTTCGCTAACTTCATCGAGTTATTGCAAGACCCACGCGTCTGGCAGGGTGTGAAGGCGTCCGCCCTTTTGTATGTGAGTGTGTATCCCTTCGTCGCCGTACTCGCCCTTTTCACCGCCGTCGTACTGAACAGAGTCAAAACGAGTGGGCTCGCGACCGTTTACAGGGTATTGATTACCCTACCGTGGGTGATCCCCGTCGCTACATCCATGCCTATGTGGCTACAGATCTATGAGCCAAATTATGGCTACTTGAACCACTTTCTCAGTGAGGTCTTGAAGATCTGGCCCGATCCGCCGGCCTGGACTTCCAGCGCTTCCTGGTACTGGCCCGCCATCGGTCTGGCCTGTATCTGGAAGAGCTTTGGCCACAATGCGCTGCTCTTCCTGATCGGGCTCTACAACATTCCATCAGAGTTGTATGAGGCCGCGCGTCTGGATGGCGCCAATAGCTGGCAGGAATTCCGGTTTATTGAGCTGCCCGGCATCAGAAATATCATGCTCCTCTTTATCGTCACCCATGTAGCCTTCTTAGGAGCGGGAATGGTAGAAATGATGACCTTCGGCGAGGGACCCGCCAACATTGGCAAGACCCTGGCTCTGTATGGCTGGCAGCAAGCTTTCCAAGGGAATGCCCGCCTGGGCTATGGGGCGGCCATGGCGTTGTTTGCCGGGTTGGTCAACCTGGGCCTGGTGACTATCGTGTTCAAATTCTTCAAGAGCGAAAAGGCCTGACAAGGAGATTTTGCAATGAACATGGCACGCTGGAAAAAAAGAGTCACAGGTTTGCTTGTGCACCCGATCATGATCGTGGCCGCCTCTTTTGGGCTGTTCCCTTTTCTCTGGGCGCTTTCTTCATCGTTCAAAGGTCAACGGGAGTTATATACCACCCTCCCTGCGCTCTTTCCCCACTACTTTACTCTGGAAAACTATCGATTTGTGCTGGCGGGGGCTGGCGCGAACCAGTTGCTCAATCTTTACCGAAACAGTATCTTTGTAACCATAAACAGCGTAGTGCTGACCGTGATCATAGTCTCATTGGCCGGCTACGCCCTGGCGCGCTTACGGTTCTGGGGCCGGGATGCAATCTTCGGACTCTTTATCGTGTTGATGTTTCTGCCGGCCGCCGGCACATTAATGGCGCAATACGAGCTGATGCACAAGTTACACTTGAGAAACTCCTTGATCGGCCTGATCCTATTGTACTCGGGAGGTGGCGGGATCAACTTATTTCTCATGCGCCAGGTTTTTCTCGGCATACCTGCTGAGTTGGAGGACGCTGCCCGCATCGATGGCGCATCGGATCTGCGGATATGTTTTCAGATTATGATGCCTTTGGCAACTTCCGGCATGGTGCTGGTTGCGATCATGCAGTTCATTGCTATCTGGGGAGAATATATTGTCTGCCTTACGATGATTGATACGGCGGATAAACTGACCCTCTCCGCCGGGTTGGGCTCTATTCTTTTTACATCTCCAGCCCTCGGGGAAATAAGTAGCTATGGAGTTACAGCGACCAGCGTGCTCCTCACCGCAATGCCTGTCGTACTCGTTTTCATCTTCCTGCAGAGGTGGTTCATCAAAGGGGCGGTGGAGGGGCTGAAAATCTGACTGATGCGGTGCCCCGGTCGCTTGATTTACGCGGCGGAGGAGCTTGACGTGTTGCTAAAAGTAGGACGGGGTGATAGCCCATCCCGCGGAGAGGGCAATGTGAGCAAGGTGATTGGCGTGCTTTTGGCCGACGACCATCCCCTCCTTCGGAACAATGGCCTGCCGGTGCGGGTACTGGCGCTCAGCGCCTACGACGAGGATCGGTACGTGCGCGGGATGCTGGAGGCCGGGGCAGTGGGCTACTACCTGTTGAAGGAGGAGGCGCCGGAGACGATTGTGGCAGCGGCTAAGGGCGGGGGGGGCTACTTCAGCCCGCCGGTGGCGGCCAAGGTGGCCGCCTGGGCGCGGGGAGCAGAGCCGGCAGTGGCCGGGCTGACCGACCGAGAGTTGGAAGTGTTGCGATTGCTGGCGCGTGGCTGGGACAACCGCCGTATGGCAAAAGGGTTGACCATCAGTGAGCGGACGGTGCGTTTCCATCTGCGGAACATCTATGACAAGATCGAGGTGCACTCACGGACGGAGGCGGCCATCTGGGCCGTGCGGCACGGGCTGGGTGAGGAGGATAGAACGGCGTGAGGCCTACTGGACAGGGGTAATCCCGATCAGGTGGGACCGGACCTGGACGGCCAGCTTTACCTGGCGTTTACGCCAGGTCAGACCTGTCAAAAGTAGCAGGTTAAAACTGCCGTTTTGGTCGTTGACACGGCCACGATATGTATAGTATAATTTGTGGTATGCTAGTACTTAAAGCATGCCGGTGAGTTTATCAACACAGGAGGTTTGAAATGCGCAAGGGGAAGTTTGTTTCGGTGTTCGTGTTGTTGGTGCTGCTGGTCAGCTCGTTGCTGACGGTAGCGTCAGCCCAGGAGGGTGTGGATCCCGACCGAGGGGTAGGTTGGGATCCAGGCCAGATCGACGCGCAACTTATGGATTTGGAGCCATACATGCA
>PHCA01000315.1:2968-3759 GCA_002842085.1 Chloroflexi bacterium HGW-Chloroflexi-1 | reverse complement strand
TGCGGTTGGCCGCCCTCTGGCTCCAGGCCATCAATGCTCAGGATCAAACCGCCATACTGTTTGACCGCAGCACGCAACTCGTCTACGTCCAACCGGTCAGCGCACGCCAGTAGCGCCAGGTAGTCCTGGTAGAGATGGGACACGTGCCGCTCACTGACCTGGATGTGGCGCGGCAAGTCCTGGTGGATCCGCGCAAAGGTCCAGCGCGAGTAGTCCCGCCGGTAACCGATGTGGACCAGCACGTCCAGACCGTAGGTACAGCCGGGCAAGCTCAAGCGGGCCGCCGCGGCTGAGAGGTAGATGCCGTCGGGGTGCTCGGCGCAATACGCGCCCCGACTGCCCACCAGCAGATTTTGCGCCAACGTTTGGATCGTTTTGCGCCAACTGAGGTAGCCACATTTCTTCAAAGGCGCCCCACACTGGGGACAGGTCTCCAGTTCGGCGAGGTAGGTGCGGCCCGCGGCGATCTCCACGTCCTTGCGACCGTACCGAGGCCGCGTAGGGGATAGTACGGGGACGGGTGCACACGTCTCGGCATTACAGGCGGCGGTCTCGGCAGCGGCCGCCGCGGGAGCAGTGGCAGGCGCACAGGGGACAGCAGGAGGCATAGCGCAGCGCTGCTGATCTTGCCTTCTCCGTCGGCGCGTCGAAGTAGACGGGGTACCCGATGGAGGAACGCTGACTGCCTCAGAGGTCGCTGGCCTGGGAAAGTGCTTCCGCCGGCGCCGCCAGGTTGACTCGCTCCCAAGCGCGCGTTGCAACCTACGGCGGAGACGGCAGCGTTGCTTTTT
>PHCA01000315.1:0-2945 GCA_002842085.1 Chloroflexi bacterium HGW-Chloroflexi-1 | reverse complement strand
CCACCTCCCAACACTGGTTTAGCTGGTATATTGCCATACATGGCCGCGCCTGTCCAGTCACGGCGCACCCAAGTCTGGTGTTACTTTTTCTGATAGGCGGTAGAAGGCCTTTCCTGTTCCACGTATGGCGGACGGCAGAATCTTTACACATACATATCCGGAGTTAAGGTGTGATAGACTTCGCCCCCACAGGGTCTTGCTGACCATCATGACGGACATCGGCGGGCCGCGACCGCAACGGGCCTGGTAGGTTTCCCGGAAATCTGCCAGACCCGCACTGTTTCCTTGTGCACCAGCGATGCCAAGAACCAACTGACTCAGGTGGTAGCGGCACACTGACCGTGAGCTACGGCCACTTGAAGACGCGCGCCCAGGCCTGAGCGGCTACTGCTACCCCTACCCCTCCGGCCTCTGCCTACTGGCAGAATGCCGAAATCGTCTTCGACTACCAGGACATGAACAACTACAAGTTTGCCGGCCTGCGCGTCGGCGGCGGCAACTGGGTAATCGGCGTGATGGAGGACGGGACGCAGACGATGCTGGCCAAGACGGCAGTCAGCGGCTTGCAGGTGAACCACTGGTATGCGTTGGACCTGGTGGTAGCCGGGGACGGGGTGACGCTGTACGCCGACAACCAGTCGGTGGTCAGTTGGCAGCCGGGCGGCGGGCGGCGGATCCCCGGCGGGCAGGTGGGCCTGATGGCCGAGCGCGGCAGCGCCGAATTCGAGGAGCTGGAGCAGTGGGACGTCGGGCAGGTGACGAAGTACTACGCGGTGGGTGGGCAGCGGATTGCCCTGCGGCGGGACAATGCGCTATACTACGTCCATACCGACCATCTCGGCTCGAACCCGATGACCAGACCGCGACGCACGACGCGTTTGCGCTGGACTACACCGCGGCGACGTTCACGGGTCAACGCCGCGAGGTCAGCACGGGGTTGATGTACTACGGGGCGCGTTTTTACGACCCCGCGCTGGGGCGGTTCATCCAGGCGGATACGATCGTGGCGGAGCCGGGGAATCCGCAGGCGCTGAATCGGTACTCGTATGTGCTCGGGAATCCGCTCAGGTACACGGATCCGACAGGGATGTTCTCTGAAGATGAGATCATGAAGTATCTCGGCGTGGAGAAGTGGGAGAACGTCTTGGCAATGTTTGAGGATAATGGACAATTTGCCGGTATGTGGGGGATACTCGGGCTCTTACGCGATGCAAACCTGGGGGATAGGATTACAGCCTATGAAGCCTGCCCTAGCGCTGGATGCGCTAAGCCAGCGAAGGGAATTTTGAGAGAACACGATGGCCAATTGGTGCTTGAAGGTAATGAGACTTGGGATTTCGCATCATTGGTTAAGTCAACGAATGTATACCTGGTTCATCGTCGTGCCAACTATTTGAATGAGGGTGGATACAGAGTCTTTGAACGCAACCACAGATATAACGGGTTACGCTTCAAGCGTGACATCGATTGGGTTGGTGTTGGCTTCGATATTGGTGGAGTTGCCGCCGATGCCGTCAGTTTCGGGGCTGCTGGCAGAGTCGTGAACGCGGTTCAAGTTGCTAACAATGCCCGAAAGATTGGACAGGCACTCGACGTGACGGGAGCGGCTTATAATCTTGGAGCAGGAGCAGTTGAATGGTACCAAGAAGGCCACATAAGCGGTGAGACGGCGAGATCTGTTGGTTATTCGGCTGCGGGCTTCATCCCAGGATTGGGAACCCTCTCCGATGCTGTTAGCGCTATTGATGGTATCTTTTATTGGGGGCCATGAGTATGTTTTCTAGCCATATCAATCTCGGATCACTCTTTCTTCTCGTGCTTGCACTGATTGGAATCGTCTGGGGAGTACGTTTGTGGACCAAGCCGCAAAGGTATAATTCAAAATCTCTTCTACATCGCCAGATTTATCTATGGTATGTGGGTTGGTTTGGTAAGACGCTAGATGCGACTTACCAATTGGATAACAGGGAGGTACAGAAAGCGGCCCTCGTGATTACTATTTTGGCAGTAGTTACACTCGTATTGGCTGTGTTGAGCATTCTTTTGTTGTAATCAAGTCGGGCCACTCCAACTGACTGGCGTCAGCGCTGCCCCAACCTTGGCCAACACCCCGTACAAGCTGGACCTGGTCGTCGCCCGCGTCAATGGGCAGGACAAAGTCACCCTGTATGCCGGCGACGTGGAGCGCGTCACCTGGACGCGCGGCAGCGGGCAGATCCTCACCGGCGGCCGCGTCGGCGTGATGGTGCGCGGGGGTGCGGCGCGCTTCCAGGAGCTGGAGCAGGGAGACGTCGGGCATCCTGGACCGCGAAGACGCGAAGTGACGCGAAGCACACGGAGCGCGAAGACCGGCGAGCGCGGCAGGCCGCTTCGCGATCTTCGGGCTTCGTGAACTTCGTGGGCCTTCGCGCCTTCGCGATCCAAACCCCTACCCGCCCCAGGCCGACACCTGGTACAAGCTGGACCTGGTCGTCGCCCGCGTCAATGGGCAGGACAAAGTCACCCTGTATGCCGGCGACGTGGAGCGCGTCACCTGGACGCGCGGCAGCGGCCAGACCCTCACCGGCGGCCGCGTCGGGGTGATGGTGCGCGGGGGCGCGGCGCGCTTCCAGGAGTTGGAGCAGTGGGACGTCGGCCGCGTGACCAAGACCTACAGCACGGGCGGGCAGCGAATTGCCTTACGCCGCGACAATGCGCTATACTTCGTCTACACCGATCACCTGGGCAGCGCGTCCCTCTTAACAACCGAACAAGGCCAGGAGGTGGCCGGCACGCGACTCAAGTACTACGCCTACGGCGCGCCCCGGCCCGGCAGCGCCACCGCCACCCACGACGCGTTCGCCCGTGGCTACACCCCGGCGACGTACACCGGCCAGACGCGGGATGCCAGCACCGGGCTGATGTATTACGGGGCGCGTTTCTTCGACCCCGCGCTGGGCATCTTC
>PHCA01000018.1 GCA_002842085.1 Chloroflexi bacterium HGW-Chloroflexi-1 | reverse complement strand
AGGCGGCTCTGAGCCGATAGGCGGTAGAGGATCGCAAAATCCGCGAAGGAGCGCGCCGCAGCCGGCGTGTCGCCGGTGACGCGGTCAGAATCGAGAGAAAAATAGCTGGTGCCGCCGACCATCTGCTCGATCTGATGCACCACGTATTCGGCCTCGGCCTTGTCGGTCGGCGCGCGGTAGACGTCCAGCCTGACCTGCTCCACGAAGTCCGAGAAGATCTCGACGGCTTGGCGGTCGGGGTTCCGAGCGATGACCTGCGTGGCCGCGTCCAGGATGAGCTGCGTCGAGCGATAGTTCCGGTTGAGACTCAACGTCACCGCGCCGGGGTAGTCCTGCTCGAACTGGAGAAAATAGCGCGGATCGGCCCCGCGGAAGCCGTAGATGGCCTGGTCGGGGTCGCCGATGACGCAAAGGTTGGCCCCCCTGCCCCCCAATCCTGGGGGGTAAGTTGGCTCCCCCCAAAGTTGGGGGTAAGTTGGCTCCCCCCAAAGCTTGTCCTGAGCGAAGTCGAAGGGTTGGGGGGCAGGGGGGGCGGGGGCCGTCAGCAGCCGCAGCAACCGGTACTGGGCCAGGTTGACGTCCTGGTACTCGTCCACCGAAATCCAGCGGTAGCGGGTCTGGACGGCCTGTAAAACGTCCGCGTGCGTTTCGAGCAGGCGCACCGTCTGCAAGATCAAGTCGTCGAAATCGAGCGCCTGGCTGTCAGCCAGCGCGACCTCGTAGGCGCGATAGACTGCGCGCACGTGCCTGGCACTTTCGGAAGCGCCTGGCACGTAGGGGCAGGGCTCCAGGTCATCCGGCCCGAGCAGCCGATTCTTCGCCTCCGAAATCTGCGCCAGATATGCGTCCACCTCGCCCTGCTTGAGTTCCGGGCACGCCTGCCGCAGCACCGCCGCGCGATCCTCCTCGGTCAAGATCGCGAAATCGGGGCTGAGACCCAGCCGGCCGGCCCATTCCCGCAGCAGCAGCGCGCCGAACGCGTGAAAGGTCTTGACGATGACGCGGCCGGCGGTCTCGGCCCCCAGCAGACCGGCCAGCCGCTCGGCCATCTCGCCCGCGGCCTTGTTGGTGAAGGTGATGGCCAGGATGGACTCCGGCGCGACCTCTTTTTCCAGGATCAGGTACGCAATGCGAACGGTGAGCGTGCGGGTCTTGCCGGTGCCCGGCCCGGCCACGATGACGAGCGGCGCGTCGGTGCAGAGGACCGCGGCGCGTTGCTGGGGGTTGAGGACGGCGAGACCTGACCCCCCCGGCCCCCCTTCTCTCCCAGGGAAGGGGGGAGACATGCCTCCCCCTTCTCTCCCAGGGAAGGGGGGAGACACGCCTCCCCCTTCTCTCCCCTCGTAGGGGAGAGAAGGGGGCTGGGGGGATAAGAAAAGGGGGGATAAAAGAGGTTCGAGATCGTACAACGCCGCTTGCTCCCGCACGGCCGCCGCACCTTTCGTTTTTCGTTTTTCGCCTTTCGCCGTCCCTTCCTCTCCGAAAAGGCCGATCTGCCCCGACGACATGGGAGCCGACGCGCCGCGAAACAGCCGGATGACCCCATACTCCCCATCGTACCCCGCCTCGGCCGTCACCTCGCCCCGCCGCATCCGACCGATCCCCTCCGCCAGCCGTTCGCCGCCCGTGGCCGTGATTTCCGCCAGCGGGACGTCAGCCAGGATGGCAAGCTCCGGCCCCAGCCGGGCCAGCAGCTTCATGTATTCCGCCTCGACCTGCCTGGAGCCGGCGCCGACGCCGTACACTTCGCCCAGGACTTCGGGCAGCGGGATCAGGCTGGTGAAGGGGTGTGGCCGGGGCGGACGCGCGCCCGCGGGCCGGTCGGCCAGCAGCTCGACGCGGTGCATGACGCCGACGGTGACTTCCTTGCCGCACTGCGGGCAGAGGCCGCCGTGGGCCAGGGTAGTCACGGGGTCCCAGGCGACGCCGCACTTGCGGTGGCCGTCGAGGTGATACTTGCCTTCTTCCGGGAAGAATTCGATGGTGCCGAGGAAGCCACCTATCCCCCCATCCCCCTTCCCTCGCAGGGAAGGGGGAGCAGAGGGGGTCAGGTCCTTTCGCAGCGCGTCGAACAGCGCCGGGTAGGCCAGCTCGATGTCGAACAGATTGGCTTCGCGGGCCAGCTTCTCCGGCGAGTGCGCGTCGGAGTTGGAGACCAGCGTGTAGCGGTCGAGTGCCGACACACGCCAATTCATCGGCGGATCGGAGGAGAGGCCGGTTTCCAGGGCGAAGATGTGCGGGGTCAGGTCGCCGAAGCACTCCGCCACCGAGTCGAAGCCGGACTTGGAGCCCAGCAGCGAAAACCACGGCGTCCAGATGTGCGCGGGGATCAGGTGACAGGCCGGATCAACGTCGAGGAGGGTCTCCAGTAGATCGCGGGAGTCCAACCCCAGGATCGGCCGGCCATCGGACCGGATGTTGCCGATCTTCTCCAGGCGGGCCTGGAGCCGCTCCACCGCCTCGAACGAGGGCGCGAAGACGATGTTGTGGACTTTGCGGGTCTTGTCGCCCCGCTTGTAGATGTTGCTGATTTCGCCGCCCAGGATGAAACGCACCGGCGCGTGGCACGCGGGCGGCGCCTGCGTTTGCACGGCACCCGCGACCTCGTCCTTGAGCCGAAACAGCCCTTCCTCGGCCGGCGCCAGCTTCTCCCGCATCTCCGCCAGCCAGCCGGGATGGCTGATGTCGCCCGTGCCGACGATGTTGACGCCTTTGAGCTGCGCCCAGCGGGTCAGATGCTCGAAGGTCAGGTTCGGGCTGGTGGCGCGGGAGTAGTGGGAATGGATGTGCAGATCAGCGACGAGTTTCATAGGCGGGAGTATAGCACAAACGAGAACCAGACTGAAACCGATGGGTACGCCCCATCCAGTCAACCTGTACTTTTCTTTACCGTACAAGTGTGTTAGATTTCTTCACAGTTGAGTTCGGCGGCGCGTTTGGGCAGTGCTTTCTGCTGCGGTCTTTCGGCCAGATAACACCGACTGGGGCTGTAGTGCCTGTGTGACTGAACATGATATCCGATACAAGTTCCCCTCTTACATCCCAACCCGTTGTGTTGGACCTGTTCTGTGGTGCGGGCGGCATGAGTCTAGGCTTCCAAATGGCCGGCTACTTTGTCGGCCTGGGTGTGGATAAGGATTCACTCGCCAGCCAAACCCACGCGCACAATTTCGGTTCGGAACATACTATATGTACCGATATCAGAACCATTCCTGATCCTAAGGCATTTGTGGAGAAATGTGGGGTAGAGCGAGTCGATGTCATCGTCGGTGGACCGCCCTGTCAAGGATTCAGTCGCGTCGGACGAGGTAAGCTGCGTCAAGTAAACAACGATCCCGCTTATGTCTACGATCCTCGAAATCAGTTGTATCGCGAATTGACATGCAGTATTACCAAAGCGGTGGGGAGCGGCTGATTGACACCATCAAGAACGAACTCGAAAGCCGCTCCGGCTATTTGGTGGATTCGCGAGTATTGATGGCGGCTGATTTTGGTGTGCCTCAACTACGTCAACGACTGTTCATCATCGGTAACCGGTTGGGGAAGCCGATCACATGGCCGACCCCGACACATCAACCTGAGGAGTATTTGTCTGTCTGGGAAGCCATCAGCGATCTTCCTGTTGTGGGTATCAAGCACCGCAACGACGAGATACCTTACATCACTCGGTATGAGTTGACCGGATACCAGCGACAAATGCGAGCGGGTTGTGATGGAGTATTGTACAACCATCAGACTCGATGGCACAACGCTGCTGACCTGGAGGCGTTCTGCTTGCTTCAAGAGGGCGGGCGATACATCAGTCTACCCGACGAGTTCCGCCGATATGATAGTAAGAGTCATCCTGAAAAGCGCAACGAATGGTTCAAGGATCGCTATCGAAAGTTGATTCGGACTGAGCCGTCCTGGACGATCGAGGCTCACATTGGGAAAGACACTTACCGTCACATTTACCCCAATCGCAATGATGGGCCAGAGTCTCCGCGCACAATCTCAGTGCGTGAAGCCGCCCGGCTCCAGAGTTTCCCTGATCGGTTCCGATTCCTCGGGGCATTCACCCGGCAGTTTCATCAAGTTGGGAATGCCGTACCTCCGCTGTTGGCGGAGGCCGTAGCCGAAGCGATCTTGCCTGATGTCGAGACTGGTATGGTGGCAATGAGGGGAGTCGTACCTGAAGGAGATTTGGAGAAAGCTGATCTCACTGTGGAATCGGCAGGTAACTGAGAGCGATGACTACGGCCATCGAGGCGAACGGCCATTCTGTGGACCGGTTGGCTTTCTGTTCTGCTTTGATAACGTGGGGGCAGAGTCATTTCCGCCCCTTTCCATGGCGGCTGACTGAGGATCCTTATCGCATTCTGTTGGCCGAGGTGATGTTGCATCGCACGCAGGCGCCTCAGGTTGTGCCGGTCTACCTGTCATTCCAGGCGCAGTACCCAACAATCTCAGCATCAGCGCAAGCCACAAAGCAGGAGCTACATGCCACCCTGTACGCGTTGGGCCTGAGATGGCGAATTGATCTGGTCTACGGGATGATCAGCGACCTGGTACGCCGCTTTGATGGCAAGGTGCCCCAGGAAAAGAACGATCTGCTCTCCCTTCCCGGCGTGAGCCAGTATATCGCCGGCGCGGTGCGCTGTTTTGCCTGGAATCAGCCTGAGCCTCTGATCGACACCAATACAGTTCGCGTCGTCGGGCGGTTATTCGGGCTGGAGATCAAAGACTCCTCGCGCCGCAACCGCCGTTTCGGCGATCTGGTGGCTGGATTGGTGGCTCGCGAAGCCCCGCGAGCTTACAACTATTCTCTACTGGATCTTGCCGATCAGGTGTGCATGAAAAAGCAACTGCCAGACTGTGGACAGTGCCCAGTGCTGTCACATTGCGCATACGGCCTCCATGCGGCGCCCCATCCCACCGGTAGTCGGAAAGAGCAACAGACAGATGGCTGATTCCACCATTCGATCTTCGGGTACTCAAGCCCTTCGCCCCAGAGCACGTATTCTGCGCACTTTTGGCGACGAATTGATCAGCAGCGAGACGGTCGCCGTCATCGAACTGGTCAAGAATGCCTATGATGCTGATGCAGCTCGTGTACTGGTTCGATTCCAGGAACCGTTGGAGATCGGCCAGGGGCGAATCGAGGTCATTGACAACGGTCATGGTATGTCGCTGGAGACGATTCAGACAACCTGGATGGAGCCGGCGACATTGAGCAGGAAGCGAGAGCCTCGTAGCGAGTTCCGAAAACGTCGCGTGCTGGGCGAAAAGGGAATCGGGCGCTTTGCAGCGTCTCGACTGGCAGACTATCTGGAGGTTGTCACGCGACGAGCCGGGATGACCAGGGAAGTGCGCGCGCTCTTCGATTGGAAGCAGTTCGACGATGCGGAGAAGTACCTGGATCAGGTCGAGGTGTTGTGGGAAGAGGCCAGGCCAACGGAAATATGTCCAGGAGGAACCGTTCAGGAACTATGGCAGCACAACGAAAACCCTGAAGCCGATGATCTGGCGCATGGCACAATCCTGCGCATGGAAGGCTTGAGAACTGTGTGGGGGAAGGACGAGTTCGAGACTCTTCGAACTGGCTTGTCCCGGCTCATCTCGCCCTTTTTTGCTCACGATCTGGTGATCCAGAACGATGAGTTCCAGATCCTCCTGGAATTGTCGGTGCCGTTTGATTATCTGTCTGGCGCGGTTGAGCCGCCGGAAGCATTTCAGAAGCCGCACTACAGCCTGAAAGGCCATGTGGACGAGATCGGGCGCTACGATTTGACCATCAGGTTGCGCGGACAGACAGAATTCGAGCCAGTTTCAGGCCAGTTTACCTTCAAAGATGGCCACAGGCCGCAATGTGGACCGTTTGGTATTGAGTTACGGGTCTGGGATCGGCGAGAAGGGGATCTGGCCGAGCTTGCCGAGTTGTATGGATCCAGCGTAAAGGATGTGCGTCGTGATCTCGACAGAGTGGCCGGCATAAACATCTACCGAGATGGATTCCGGGTGTTTCCCTTTGGCGAACAGCGCAAGGTTACGTGCTCATTTCCGCTGATCAGAATCCGCTACTTCGCGACCAGAGCAATCGAGAAGGCCTGGTTGATAGCCCAGCATTCGACGACTTGAGTGAACTGGTCAAGATGGTGCTGGCTGAACTGGAAACAAAACGACGTGTTCAGCGCCGCGACCAGGAAGAACTCAGAACGCAACGAGGCGGCTTATTCAGTGAGTTCAACTTGGTGGCGATCCGTGACCTGATCCGCAAGCGCCACCCTGATGATACTGACTTGCTAACAGCTCTCGGTGAAAAAGAACAAGACTTGGAGAAACGCGTCCAGGAAGTACAAGAGACCCTGGCTCGTTATCAGCGACTGGCTACGCTGGGACGATTGATCGACACAGTCCTGCACGACGGCAGGACGCCTCTTTCGACAATCAACAAGGAGGCTTTCCTGGGCTTGCGCGATATCGAGCGTGCTCCCAAGACTGATCACATATCAGGGTTGGTTCCGCGCCTGGGCAAGCGCCTGGGTGTCGTCAATAATCAGTCAGACACGCTGGCCACCGTATTCCGCAGGATCGAGCCCTTTGGCGGTCGCAAGCGGGGTCGTCCAGTTCAGACACGCCTCGAGCAGATCATAACTGACGCCTTTGCTGTCTTGCAGTCGGAGATTGCCGAGGTGAGAGCCAAGGTAGATCTGCCAAAGACCGATACAACTGTGACCGTGGATCAGGCCGAGATTCAAGAGGTGATCATCAACCTGCTGCAGAATAGCCTCTACTGGCTACGAAAGGTTCCGGATGATGCCCGGGAGATCGTTGTTCAGGTTCGACGTCAAGCCTCTGACCAAGTCGAGATTTTGTTTTCCGACAGCGGTCCCGGCGTTGATCCCGAGTTCCGTGACTACATATTTGATCCCTATTTCTCGACCAAGCCGGACGGTGTTGGGCTGGGACTTACCATAGCTGGCGAGATCGTGAGCGAATTCTATGCTGGTGAGCTGGCGCTGATTGACAGTGGTCCCTTGCCAGGCGCCACATTCCGCATCACACTCCACAAGCGAGTTTGACATGGGCAATCCAACTACCTGGCGCCTCCTCATAGTGGATGATGACGCGAGACTCTGCGATCTGGTACAGGAGTACCTTGAGGGCGAATCCCCCGCCGATCCCCAAGATCGTATGCAGTGGTCAGCAGGGCGTTACTCAATCATCTCGATGCTGTGCAACGAGACTACATGTGGAACTTCGTCGCACAGAATTGGCAGCAGTTGGGGGTTACACCCGATCGCATAGCGCTGGCTTATCTGCTTGCACGTCGGCTGGCGATTTCATTGTCCGGACCTGGTATCCGGCAATTGGCACGTGATTTGGGCGATCCCACCGGAGCTGCCGCGATTGAGGGACGTGTCCATCCCATGCAGTACTACGTGATGCCGCCGGTGGAACCGACGCCACTGGCGGGTGATGTGTACAAGGGCCAGGTCGGTGACCAGAATGGGTACTGGGTGCTTCTCACCCCTTCTTGCGACCTGGTGGCAGGACGTGAGAAGGCCGACTGGGTGTTGTTTGCACGCAGCGATTTGCTTTCTGAACAAGCTGAGTATCAGAAATGGCGCGAAGGACTGCCTCAACCGCCTGGCCCAATCCAAGAAAAGCTTGAAGCTCTGCTTCGCAATAACCGACAGGCTAAAGGTATCCAGCCAGATCGTTTTCACTTTTTGCCCGGTGCGCTTGCTCTGCCAGATATGGTGGCTGATTTTCAGCAGCTAACCATCCTGCCGCGGTCACAAATCGGCAGCCTGAAGCGTCTCGCCTCATTAGATAGTCCATTTGCCGAGGCCTTGCTGTCTAGATTCATTCGATACTTCGGCAGGTTTCGTGCTGATTCAGCCGTTCCGTGAGTGATTCGATATCGGTGCGACGGCCGTTAGCAAGACCGCATAAGACCTGACCAATCCATTTTCTACCCGACTAAGGACTGAGAATTAAATAACTTGCGCAAGTCCCCTCTTCATTTGCCGGAGCAGATGAGTAAGTTATTTAGTCCTTAGCCCTAATCAGCGAGCTACCCTCGGCGACGCCCTCGTTGACCCACCGATCCGAATACACTAGCGCTTGCGCCCGGTGATACACCGCATCCTGCACTTTAGCCAGCTCTACCTGGTAGAGCGCGGCGTATGGGCCGGTCAGCGCCGGTGCCAGCGCGCCTGCTTTGCGTCATTCTCGGCCTCGGCATGGTCAGGCGAAGTCCACCGATCCCTGATTCCATCGACTTGCCTTTGCCGCGCACATGGGAGTATACTGAACCCGGTCATCCTTGCGCTGCACCCGCCTCTGGAGGCGCCCGATGTTGGACACGTTCCGGCACTGGTTGATCGGCTCCCCGCTGCCCACGAAACAACTGGCAGAGACCCGGCTGAACAAAGTCCGCGCCCTGGCGGCTTTTTCGCCCGGCGCGCTGTCGTCTATCGCCTACGCCAACCAGGAGATCTACCTGGCCCTGGTCGTGGCCGGGAGCGTCGGGCTGGGGAAGGCGTGGCCGGTCAGCCTGGCAATCACCGCGTTGCTGGCGATCGTGGCGCTCTCGTACTACCAGACGATCCACGGCTATCCATCGGGCGGCGGCTCGTACATGGTGGCGCGGGAAAACCTGGGCACGCTGCCCGGCCTGATCGCCGCATCCGCGTTGCTGATTGACTATACCTTGACCGCGGCCGTCAGCCTGACCGCCGGCATGGAGGCCATCGCCTCGGCCTATCCTGCGCTGTGGGCCTACCGCATTCCTGCCGCGCTGCTGATGTTGGCCGTTATCACGGTGATCAATCTACGGGGGATGCGGGAGACGGGCACGCTGATGACGATCCCGGTCTATTTCTTCCTGCTGTGCTACCTGCCGATGCTGGCGTTCGGCGCATGGCGCCTCTCTGTCGAAGGCCCCGGCTCGCTGCCGGCGACTACGCTGCCGGCCAGCGAACCGCTGACGCTGCTGCTGCTGCTGCACGCGTTCGCCACCGGCTGCACCGCGATGACCGGCATCGAGGCGGTCAGCAACGGCATCCCGGCCTTCAGGCCGCCGAAAGCGCAGAACGCCGGCCGCACGTTGTTGGTCATGGCGCTGCTGATGGGGGTGCTGTTCGCCGGGAGCATCTGGCTCACCCAGGAGCTGGCCGTCGTCAGCGGCCCGCAGGAGACGATCCTGTCGGCGTTAGCCCACCGCATCCTGGGCGCGGGGCCGGCCTATCTGGCGATCCAGGTGGCGACCCTGCTGATCCTGGCCGTGGCCGCCAATACCAGCTTCGCCGGCTTCCCCCAACTGGCGGCGCTGCTGGCCCAGGACGGCTTCCTGCCCCGGCAGTTGACCGGCCTGGGCGACCGGCTGGTGTACGCCAACGGGATTTTGCTGCTGGCGCTGGCTACGGCCGCGCTGATCGTGGTCTTCGGCGGCGACAGCCACGCGCTGATCCCACTCTTCGCGGTGGGCGCGTTTCTGGCCTACACCCTGTCGCAGGCCGGCATGGTGATCCACTGGCGTCGCGACCGGACGCGCGGCCGGGGGTCAAGGCTGCGATCAACGGGCTGGGGGCGCTCGTGACGGGGGCGACGCTGCTGGTGGTCTTCGTCAGCAAGTTCGTCGGGGGCGCCTGGATCACCGCGGTCGTGATCCCGACGTTGACGCTCGGCTTCTTGCAGGTGCGCCGGCACTACCGGACGGTGGCGAAGCAACTCTCGCTGCGCGGTTTGCCGCCATCCCTCAAGCCGCCGCCCCCGGCGCGCGTCGTGGTGCCGATCTCGGGGATCCACCGCGGCGTGGTAGACGCCATCGGCTTCGCCCGCTCCATCGCCAGGGATGTGACGGCGGTCTACGTGGAACTGGAGCCGGGCAGCGGCGAGCGTATCCGCGAGGAATGGCAGGCGTGGTGGCCTGACGTGCCCATCGTCGTAGTGCCGTCACCCTATCGCTCGATCGTCGGGCCGCTGTTCGACTTTCTCGACCAGACCGACCAGGAGCACCACGACGGCCAACTGGCCGCGGTCGTGCTGCCGGAGTTCGTACCGGCAAAGCGGTGGCAGGGGCTGTTGCACAACCAGAGCGCCAAACTGCTCAAGATGGCGTTGCTCTACAGGCGACGCCGGTTGGGGTTTCAACGGGTGATTATTGACGTGCCCTATCACTTGAGGAGTTGAGGCCGGCTCGTCGCCGTCTGGCCGGAGGCAAATTCAGAGCGGCTTGGGTTTTTCCATCTCATGGTGTATCATGGCCGGCATGAGAGCCCGGCAAATGGCAAATCGCAGATGACCGATAACACAGGAAACGGAGGACAATACCCATGCGCATCACATTCTACGGCGCGGCCCGGGAAGTCACCGGCTCCATGCACCTGATCGAAGTCAACGACCAGCGCATCCTGCTGGAGTGCGGGCTTTTCCAGGGTCGCCGCTCGGAAACCTACGAACGCAACCTGAACTTCCCGTTCGATCCCAAGACGATCGACGCGCTGGTCCTCAGCCACGCGCACATCGACCACTCCGGCAACATTCCGAACCTGGTCAAGCAAGGTTTTCGGGGCAACATCTGGTGCACGGCCGCGACGCGCAACCTGGGTAGCTACATGCTGCTGGACAGCGGTTACATCCAGGAAAACGACGTCGAGTACCTGAACAAAAAGCGCCGGAAACGGGGCGAGCCACCGGTCGAGCCGCTCTACACCAAGACGGACGCCCAGGCCGCGTTGGGCCAGCTCATCAGTGTGGGCCTGCATCGCACGGTCATGGTGGCCGACGGGGTCAAAGCCACTTTCTACAACGCCGGGCACATTCTGGGCTCGGCGTTCGTGGCGTTGGACATCCAGGAACACGCCACTTCGAAGAGCTGGCGGGTGGTCTTCAGCGGCGACATCGGCCGCGAGGGGCTGTCGATCCTGCGTTCTCCCGAGACGTTGGACGCCGCCGACATCCTGATCGTGGAGAGCACCTACGGTGACCGGCTGCACGAGCCGTATCAGGCGGCCCGCAAGCAGTTGCGGGATGTGATCCGGGACACGGTTCGCCGCCGCGGCAAGGTGATCATCCCGGCCTTCGCGGTGGAGCGTACCCAGGAGATCATCTACGCGCTGAACCAACTGGAGGCCGCCGGGGACATCCCGGAGCTGCCGGTCTTCGTGGACAGCCCGCTGGCGGTGAGCGCGACCGAAGTGTTCCGCATGCACCCGGAGGAGTGGGACGCGGAGGCGCAGGCCTTCCTGGCCGCGGGGAACGGCCGGAACCCCTTCGATTCCAGCCGGATCGAGTACGTCCGGGATGTCCGGCGCAGCAAGCAGATCAACTTCATGTCGCAGCCCGCGGTGATCATCAGCGCCAGCGGCATGGCTGAAAACGGGCGCATCCTGCACCACCTGAAGAACAATATCGAGAACAGCGAGAACACAATCCTGTTCGTGGGTTTTCAGGCGCAAGACACCCTGGGCCGGCGCATCCTGGACGGGGTCAGCCCGGTGCGGATCCTGGGGGACGAGTACAAGGTGCGGGCGCAGGTCGTTTCCATCGACGGTTACAGCGCGCACGCGGACCAGGCGGAGTTGCTGGCCTGGGCGCGGCCGTTCGACCGGGAGCGCCTGGGGCAAGTCTTCGTGGTGCACGGAGAACAGGCGGCGAGCTTCACCTTTGCCGAGAAGCTGCGCGGGGAACGGGTCAAGCAGGTCACCGTGCCCGAGCGGGGCCAGAGCTTCGAGCTATAAGACAATTGCGGATTGCGGATTACCAGGCGGGAACAATCCGCAATCCGCAATCCGTTACGGCTCCACCGGCGTCAGCCAGCGGTCCCCTTCCTGGCCTTCGGCGGCCCAACCTTTGACCTCCTCGCCCTCCAACTGCCACCAGAGAAAGCTATCCTGGCGCACCGGGCCGCCGCGCACGATGAACTGGGTGCCGGGCAGGACCCGAGCGACGGCCGGCGCGTCGATGCCGGCCGCCTCGCGCACCGTCAGCACCTTGCCTTCCTCGGTGGTCACCTGGACGCGATCGCCCAGCCGCACAGCGCGATTGCTCAGCTTGCCACCGCCCGCAGCGGGCCCGGCCCCGACGTCGGGCGCCAGCCATTTATCCTCTGCCGTGCCGGCCGCCACCCAACCCACCAGCCCGGCGCCGTCGTCGATCTGCCACCAGGTGTAGCTCTCGCCCTGGGTCGGCCCGCTGACCAGCTTAACGACCGCGTCCACGTCCAGCTTACCGACCTTCTGACCCGTCGTCGCGGCCTGATCGCGCACATTCAAGCCGCCGCTGGCTGCCACGCGCGCCATCTGGCCCACTGCCAGGCCCGGGGCCGGGAGGAAGGTCGGAGTGGGAAGCGCCGTCTCAGTGGGCACGGCAGCCTGCGGCACGGCGGTGGGGGCCGGGGTAGCCGGCGCAGTGGGCGCAGCCGTCGGCGCTGGCGCGGCCGGCGTCGGCCCAACGGTAGGCGTCACCCGCACCTGGAAACCTCCACAGGCCAGGGACACCAAGATCAACATTCCCAGCGGGAGCAACATTCGCCATCGACCTTGTCCGCCTCGCATCTTCTCCCTCCTTGGCCCAATGCCGCTTGCGGAGTGTCCTAAATCCGCAATCCGCAATCCGAAATCTGCAATCGTTACATACTGTCCGGCGCGTTCACGCCCATCAACCCCAGCACCCGGGCGAACACCGCCTTGGTCGCCGCGACCAGCCGCAACCGGGCGCAGCTCAACCCGGCATCGGCGGGATCGGACGAAACGACGCGACAGTCACGGTAGAACGCGTGGAACACCCCCGCCAACTCCAGCGCGTAGAACGCCAGGTGGTGCGGCGCGAGCTGCGTGGCGGCCTTCTCGATCACTTCTGCCAGCTCGACCATCTTGCGCAACAGCGCCAGCTCAGCGGGATGTTTCAACAGCGCGGTATCCGCCACCGCCCACCGTTCCGGCTGGAAGCCGCGTTCGGCGGCCGTGGTCAGAATGCTGGCCATCCGAGCGTGCGCGTATTGGACGTAGTACACCGGGTTCTCGTCGCTCTGTTGTACGGCCAGGTTCAGGTCGAAATCCATCACCGAGTTATTGGAGCGCGTCAGCAGCAGGAAGCGCACCGCGTCCGCGCCGACCTCCTCCAGCAGTTCGTCCACGGTGACGATGTCGCCGGAGCGCTTGGACAGCTTGACCTCCTGGCCGTCCCGGTAGAGCCGCACCAGGTCGTAGAGCACGATGGTAAGCCGGTCGGGGTCCAGCTCCAACGCTTTCATCAGGTGCAGCATGCGGCGGGCCTGGTTCTGGTGATCCACCGCCCACACGTCGATCACCCGGTCGAAGCCGCGTTGGACGAACTTGTCATAGTGATAGGCCACATCCGAGGCGTAGTAGCCGGGCCGGCCGTCGGAACGAATCAGCACCTCGTCCCGGTCGGAGCCCAACGCGCTGGTGCGCAGCCACACCGCGCCATCCTTGAGCTCGGTCAACCCGGCCTGGCGCAACCGGGCCATCACCCTTTCGAAAGTGCCGTCGTCGTAGAGGCTCCGCTCCGAGAACCAGCGATCGAAGTGGATGCGCAGGCCGGCCGCCGACTTCCGGACGCTGGCCAGGACCTTCGTCAGGCCGATGTCGCTGAGCGCGTCGATGGCGTCCTCTTCGGCCATGCTCAGGAACCGGTCGCCGTGCTCGGCGGTCACCTCGCTCGCCAGGTCGAGCATGTACGCGCCCTGATAGTGCTGCGGCTCCAGCGGCGCGGCGTGCCCCAACGCTTGTTGGTAGCGGCGATAGAGGGTCTCGGCGAAGGTGCGCATCTGCGTGCCGGTGTCGTTGACGTAATACTCGCGCTGCACCTGGTAGCCGGCCGCGTCCAACAGACTGGCCACGGCATCGCCCAGCACTGCGTTGCGCGCCGAGCCCATGTGCAGCGGCCCGGTCGGGTTGGCGCTGATGAACTCCACCTGGCACGTCTGGCCATGACCCAGGTCCACGTCCCCGTAACGGCCGGCCGCGGCCTCGATTGCGGCCACCTGCCCGGCCAGCCACCGTTCGCTCAATCGAAAATTGATGAAACCGGGCGGGACCACCTCCGCCGCGTCCAGGTAATCGACCTGCGGCAGCCGCCTGGCGATGGCCTCGGCGATCTTGACCGGCGCCATGCGCGCAAAGCGCGCCGACTGCATCGCCACCGCGGTGGTGTAGTCGCCGTGGCCGGCGTCCTTAGGCCGGGCGATCTCCACCCGCGGCGAATCGTATTTCGGCAAGTCGCCCTTTTGCTGGGCCTTACGGATGGCCCGTGTGACAAGGCTTGCGATCTCGTTGCGAATCATCGAAGTCAAATTCCTTAGTTGTCCAGGGGTATCTTCTCAATTTTTCAGGCTTCACCTTGAGGCCCACATGAGCCAGGCGCCCAGCCGCGGAAAATAAGATTACCTGTGCTCCTCAGGTTATCGAAAAGGTCCCACATCCAAAATGGGTCTGCTTCCCGATGTGGAGGATGGAGGCCAATTCCAGGTACGGGACGAGGGTCGGGGGGATGAATGAGAAACTCTGTGTGCCGATCCAGTTTCCGGGCCAGTCTCTGGGAGCTGGACTGATTCCGGATTGCTGAACCGGGATGCGAGCGGCGTCTTCTATTGCCTGCTGCAGGGCGGATCGCTCTTCCTCGCCCAGGCTGTTCCACAGGTCGGCGGGAGTGTGATGCTTCCCCGGCAGAAGGTCGGTCATCCGGGCGACGAGAGCCTGGAGAATCTTTTGCAGCGTGGGTACCTGGTTGGCAGGGATTTTCTTTCTTCCGGGTGTTTTACCGCCTGCCGGCGAAAGGTCAAAGGGGGTCAGCCAGGTCAGGTTGTCGTACAAGCGCTCCGAGTTGGCGTTGGAAGCCAGCCCCTCTGTCCATTGGACGGGGGTAGCGTGGTAGCCCAGATCCAGTTTCCCTTCCTGAACGACCGATTCCCAATGGTTCCCGCGAGCTGCGTAGACGGCATAGACATCGAACCGCCCCCAGAGGCTGTTTTGGTGATACCAGCGGGGATCGGAGGTCGTCGCCGCCGCCTCCATGGCCGGCAAGATCACCTCCAGAAACAGTCCATGATCGGCCCCCTCGCCCATGAGCTTGAGCTCCCACGGGATCAACTCGCCCTGTCCATAGGTCCGTTTGCCGGGATAGACGAACAGCACGGCTTCGATGGGCCATGCTGCTTGTGGGAAGGCCGCGTGCTTTTCCTTGGCTTTGTATCCATCCCACGGAGCCAAGGCTTTGCGCCAGGGGGCCGCTTCGCGGGTTGGCAGGCGCTCGACGATGGTGGCGCCCAGAACCCGGGAAACTTCTGCCGACAGGCATTCGGGCAACCAGACCAGCGAGCCGTTCACTCGCCAGACGACCAGGTAGCGGACGAGGTCAATCGGACTGGTAAAAGGATACATACTCGATCAATTCATAGAGCAGTTGGATCCGGGGCCTGGGCCACTGCCGGATCCTCCAGGCGTCAAGCATGTCTTTGGCTTCCGGGTTCAGGTAATCCAGGAACCGTCCCCAGTAGAATTGCTCTTCGCTGGCGTCGGTGAGATTCAATAATTGCTGGAGGGTTTGTTGCGCTTCGGGGCGCAGGAGCGTGCGAAACACCGCGGCCATCTCCAGCAAGCTCAAGAAATCCGTGATTTCGAAGGTCAGCATCCCCCGTCGATCTCGTTCGTGGGGGACCAGGAGTTGGTGGGGGGCAGAGAAGAATCGAACACGCAACTGGTCCATCGAGAAGCGCCCTTCGTGATGCGCGGCCCGACAGAGCATGTCTCCCATGGTGATCCCTCTGCCCATCCCCGTGGTAGGCAGGATTTGGATCAGTCCTTTAAGGGCTGCCCCGTGATAAATGACGAGTTCCTGCAGCCAGGGTTTCAACTCTCGTCGATGGATCGCTACCAGGAAATGATTCGGTGCATGCACATAGGCGCCCAGCACCCGGCTATCAGAAAATCCTCTTCCGCTCTCCAATTGTTTTGGCAGCCGGTTGACAAGCCCCCAGATGATGATAGACCGGCGTGAGACCTGGCCCAACTGGCTGGCTTCACCCAAGATGGCCCGACATGTCTGACAGTACCGGGATGTTCCACGCCTGGTAGGCGCGCGGGGATGGATCCAGCATCGCTGGCAGGGGCCATCGAGCGCAGAATGCGGAGGCCCGATCTCCACGCTGCCGAAGAGATCGGGCTTATCATCGAGAACTTTCAGCGTAGCCAACAACTCGGAGCCGGTTCGGCTCCGGCGCAGCCAATCAAAGCCGTTCAGCACGCAACGCCCTTCGCAGGTCGGAATAGTGATCGATGACGCCAACTTCGTCCCAGGCCGGGACGGGCAACTGCCAACGAGCTTCGGGCTCGCCGGCGTACCGCCTGGCCCAGTCGATGAGATAGCTATCCGGCAGGATGTGCAGGCGCAGGCTGCCCATACCGAGATAGCGATGCTTGCCCATCTTGTGGGCGTATCCTTCTTCCAGGGCCACACACCACAGCAACCGTTGCAACTCCTCCTCCTCCAGGTTCCAGAAGCGGATCGTGCAGCGGGCCCGTGCTCCGGGCAGAATGGCCCGGAAGTAACTCGCCTGAACGGCATCCGGCTGAAAATCGTCCACCTGCTCGACGATAGGGGCCAGCGGTGTATGCGGGAAAAGCCGCCAGGCCTTGGCGATCTGCAGTTGAGCAGCTGGGCCGCCGGCCACGTTCTGCCACTGACTGCCTCGGTACTGCCAGTGGCCATAGGGATAGGGCACCCTGAACCAGGCCAGTTGCGGGTCCTGGAACAGGCCAAAGCTGAACGAGAGGCGCCCCGCGATGGCTTGATTGGGGCCGTGTCCCACCCAGCCGAACAGGCTGTCCACCGGGTTCAACCGGGCGATGTCGGGGCTCGGCTGGCGGGAATCGCTGGCAATGGCATAGATGTGACGGATCATGCCCTTGATGCTGCGGCTGGGCAGGGCATAGGTCTTCTGATCGCTCCGCTGGGCGGCCACGGGCGCGGACATGGAGAAAAAGTCCCAGCCATTCACCGGGCCGTCGGCCAACGCGGCCTTCCAGGAAGGTTCGCCGCTCTCACTCACGTGGGTGGGCGTCAGGACCTCCGCCTCCACCTTTAGCATGCCGCTGTAGCCGCCGAATGCCCGATGCGAGACAAAGCCGGCCTTGGCCCTGGGAGGTGCGGGGGAGACCCGTGTCCCTTCGGCTGCGAGCGGCCGGATGAATTCCAGCGCGGCGCCGGCCGCCTCCCCCTCCAGATCCAGCCGGCGCCAGATGCCATCCCGAACCAACAACTGCTCACCAAACAGCGCCTGGCTTATGCCGGCCGGATCGGCGGTCAGCCAGTTGAGCCCGGTGATGGACGCCTTGACCCAGCCGAAGCCGCTGGTCTTTTCGCCGCCCAGTGGGATGTCGCCCCGCTGGAAATCCTGGAACAGATGGGCCAGCAGCGCGAGAGCCTCTCGGTCTGGTTCACCGATGTCCTGCATGTTTATCTGGAGTTGGAAGGCCAGGTGGTTCCCGTAGGCAAAGAGAAAGTCCTGTTTGGCGGCTTCCAACGGCCGGCCTGTCTGGGGATCCATTTTGACGCCGTCCATCGAGCACCAGGCACGCTCCGGATCGTACGGGTCTGTGAGATAGGCATCGGAGAAAAAGGCCAACCCCCGCCGCCCTTGCGTGCCAAAAAGGCGATCCAAGGCCCGGGCGGTTCTGCCCGATTCTCCCCAGAGCGTTTTCAGCACCTGCGAGGCGCGTTTTCGGAAGGCGCCTTTGATGGTGCTGCCGGGGATGTAGACTTCCCAGGCTCCCTGTTCCTGCGAGGACGGGGACCAGGACAGCATCCGCATGAACACGGTGTCGTAGGGCTTGCCGTACTTCCGGGAGATCTCGCGATTGGATGAGCCGCCGGCCCGGAAGTCAATATGGTAGGGCTGGGCGAGCTCCTGACGGGTGTGATCGCGATGGCCATCGAGAAAAGCGATGAAATTCTGGTCGTTGGCGATGCTTTTTCGCAGATTCCCGGGGTGTAGCATGTGCTGGAATCGCACGCGCCTGTGCTCGTCGATGAAGTCCCGCCACGCGGCCCGGCTGACCCCTTCCGGGACCTGGTTCGGATCGCCCCACTGGTGTTCCCCGATCTGGCCTTCGAGCAGCATGGTCTTGATGCGTAGGTGTTCCTCGCGGGCGGCGATTTCGACATCTACCCAGGAATCGCTCCGGAGCAGCGTGATCTGTTGATCCACCTGCTGGTAGAGCCGGGGCAGGATCGTCTGGCAGGCTGGCGACAGGACCTCTACCAGGGCCGCCTCATCCTGGATTCGGGCGGCCAGGCGTTCCGCCAGGCTGGTATCCAGTCCCAGGCTGTCGGCGACTTCCTGCCAGACCTCCGGATCGAGCCGCTGCTGGGCCTGGCGCTCGTGCACCATTTCCTTGAGAATGCGTTTGGCCATGTTAGCTTTGCTGCCAAGGGCCTCTTTGAGGGTCTCGTCGGCCGCTTCCTCGCTGGGGAAAGGCTTGTCGATCAGGGGTTGAATGGCGTCGAGAACGCTCTTGGAGAGGGCGTATTTGCCCTTGCCCAGCCGGCCCATGGCCGCCGAGGGCAGGGTCCAGATCTCAGCTTCGCCGGACGACTGCTCCATCAGCCAGATGGCGATCACGCGCGGCAGATACCTGGCGAACTTTTCCTTCCAGTCTTCCGGGCTGAGAATCGGCCCTGCCAGCCTCATCTCCAGACGGCCGCGGATGGGGTCTGGGATGTCCCGCATCGCTTCGACCAGCACGCGGCCTTCCACGGCGGCAAAGGAAGGCACATCCGGGTCCACCTTGCCCCAGTTCCACCCCACCAGGACGGGGTTGATGGCATCGAAGGTCAGCGTCAATCGCAGATGATTGGCATCGGCCCGAGCACGAGGGGGGGCTTCAGGGGCCGAGAACGGCATGTCCACTTCGAGGCGACAGCGCCCCAGCCCTTTGCTCTTGCCAGCGCCGAACCAGAATCGCCCTGCCTGGAGCTCCTGGAGCAGGTAGTACAGCCGGGCTTCGTTTTCGCCCTGCTGGAGGATCGAATCGTTCACAGATAGCACGAGATCGAACGCCGAGCCGCGGAACAAGGTTTCCATCTTGTAGTTGGCGTTGGCCTCGGCCGCCCAGCGATCCTCGTCCAGCTTGATCCCCATGCGCAGGTCAAAAAAGTTGCCGCGTGGGTAAGACGCTTCCTGCAACTTGCAATCTACGCGCTTGATGAGCCCTTCAGGCAGCGGGGCGCCGTACAACCGCAGCCACAATTGGTTCAACAGGCCGGTGTTCCGGCCATCGCGCGACTGGCCTATAAACGCGTCCATCAAGGACTGGGCGGTTCCAGCCACCTCCCCTGCCAGCGAGACCAGCCGGTGCGTGCCGTCTCCATCTCGCGTGAAAAGCGTCTTCCGCGCATTCCCGCGATAAATGGGAGTTTCCGCTACCAGTTTCCCCTTTAGAATCATGACGTCTCTCCTTTTTCTCCGACTTGGCGGTTGCGAATCCAGGGATCGCATCGTTCGCGCAGGAACGACTGATTACGACGCCAGTATACCAGCATTTCAAGGGTTGGTCAATTGATCGGGCTCGTGTTCGACTGGCTGCAAGGCCGATTTGGGTTTGGCCGCGGCTGTTTGGGCTGCGGCTGCGGCGCGATCCTGCTGATCCTGTTCGTGCTGCTGGCGTGCGGCATTCTCACCGGTACAGACTGGTTCCGCCTGGGGTTCTGAGCAGTTGCGCGGCCCTGCACCGGGCGCGAAGTCGCTCCACCACTTGCACCCCGATTGACGAACGTGCTATAATCCATAGCGCGGCTCCTGCCGCAACCAAAGGGCTGTCATTGCGAGCGCAGTTTGCGAAGCAATCTCCTGCGCATGACAGAGATTGCTTCGTCGCAAAGAACGCTCCTCGCAATGACGCCGTCAAAGATTCTCGCGATCAACGCAAATGTCGCGGGGTAATACTATACCAGCGGGATGGTTTTGCGTCGATGGATTCGGCGGAGGATGGGATATGACGATCGTGGAATTGAAGCAGGATATCACCGGCATCCAGTCTCGCCTGGGATGGCTGGAACAGACCGTGCGGCAACTCCTCGGCGAACAGCCGGCATCGCCGCCCGCGCCCGAGGAGATCTTGGATCAAGAACAACTCCTGGCCTGGATGCGCGCCCAGGGGTTGATCATCGAGGCCCCGCCCGAAGCTCGCGAGCACGCTGCCCGCTGGCGCACCTTGTCTGAAGCCGACAAGCAGGCCGTCCTGTGGGAATTGGATCACTTGCCGCCTGGTCCCATGGCCAGTGATCTCATTATCGAAGGACGACGTTAAGAATGGCGCTGCATTACCTCGATGCCAGCGCACTGGTCAAGTACTGCGTCCTCGAACCAGGCAGTATATGGGTTCGCGGGCTCATTGATCTGGCCGGAGAGCAGACACCGTTGTCAGCGCACTCGATTCTGATGGCTGACGTCAGCGTTGCCGAAGTGTCGGCCGCGTTTTCGATCCTGCATCGAGTCAACCGGCTTCGGCGGATGGCCTGGGACAGCGCGTATGATCGTTTCATGGACGACGTGAGTTTTCGGTATCAGCTTGTAGGAGCGGGGCGTGACGATTTCTTTGCAGCGGCTGACCTTGCCAGGAAGCACCCGCTGAAGGCCTACGACGCCGTGCAGTTGGCCGTCGCGCTGCGCCAGCACCACGCGCTCAGCGCCGTCAAACAGTCCCTCATCTTTGTCAGCGGCGACAAGACGCTCCTGGCTGCGGCCGAAGCTGAAGGCCTGCCAACCGACAACCCCTTCGATCATGTGTCGCCCCAGGACACCCCAGGCCGCGCCGCCTCTTGATCATCGTCCCTCTGCCCACGTGCTACGCTTTGACCACCAGGGCGTGATCAAAACCCGCCAGATTGCGCACCCCCGACGCCGTCACGACGACGATATCCTCGATGCGGACCCCAAACCGTCCCACGAGATAGACCCCGGGCTCGATGCTGAAGACCATGCCTTCCTGCAAGACGGTCGCATCACCGACCATGATCCAGGGCGGCTCGTGCCCTTCCAGCCCCAGGCCGTGGCCCGTGCGATGGGTGAAGAACGAGCCGTAGCCGGCTGCCTCCAGCGTGCCGCGCGCGATGCGGTCGATCTGCTCGCACGTCACGCCCGGCCGGACCGCGGCCATCGCCCGCTGATGCGCCTGGTACACCGCGGCGTGGACCTTGAGAAACTCGGCGGAAGGCTGCCCCAGGTGGACCATTCGGGTGATGTCGGACTTGTAGCCGGCCAACGACGCGCCGATGTCGATCACGATGGCGTCGCCTGGTTGCAGCCGGCGCTCGCCGCTGTGATGGTGCGGATACGCGGCGTTCGGCCCGGACGCGACCAGCGTGAAGCACACTTCTTCGGCGCCATCCTGCCGGAAGGCCACCTCGGCCGCCCACGCCACCTCGGCTTCGGTGACGCCGGGCCGGCAGGCATCCACCGCGGCCTGCATCGCCCGATCGGCCTGGGACGCCGCGGCCGCCAGCGTCTCGATCTCCGCCGCGGACTTGCGCATCCGCAAGGGGGTCAGCAACGCATCGACCGTCGTCGTGCGATCGGGGGTCGCGGCCGCTTGCAGCCGGAGCAGGAAGTCGGCGCGCATGGCGCCGTCCACGGCCAGGGTGCGCGGGGCGCGCAGGGTCACCAGCGCCTGCCGCAGCGCGGCCTGGGGTCCGTCCGCATCGGCCCAGGGGAAGAAATCGACATCGGCATGGGCGGCGATCTCTTCCAGGTTGAGGCCGGGCACGACCATGCAGGCGTCCCGTTGGTTCACCAGGAGCAGGCACAGCCGCTCGTCGGGGTGCGGCGCAAAACCCAACAGATAGCGCATGTTGGCCGTCGGCCCGATAGCAGCCAGGTCTACCCCGGCACCTTGCATGGCGGATTGCATCTTTGCCAGTCTATCGTTGATCTGTGTCATGATTTCTTCTCTCGGTTGTCTGTCAAGAGGTATCTACTCAATAGTTCGGGGCGTGCTCGCTGTGGCCGGTCTCCTGACCATGCCACGGGTGGCACGGTCAGGAGACCGGCCACAGCATCCCCAGATTATTGAGATGATACGTCAAGAGAACGATTCGCCATACCGGAGATGCGAGTGACTCATATGGGTTTCGAGGTGAAACTGGCTTAAAATCCCTGGGAAAAACGGGGCATTTTACCCCGAAGGCCACAT
>PHCA01000017.1 GCA_002842085.1 Chloroflexi bacterium HGW-Chloroflexi-1 | reverse complement strand
GTCCAGCCGAAACGCGCATCGAGACCGGCCACCAGCGGGAGCGCCAAATAGAGGGCTAACCCGCCTACGCCACTCACAACCTTGTCCCAGCCCTGCATCTCCTTGGGGCGGCCGCGCTCCGCGATCGTCTCGGGGCTGGTGCGGAGCAGGATCGTGCCGTTGATCAGCACGGTCGCCAGGGAGATCCCCAGATAGGCCCACGCCCATAGCCAGTCGAGCCGGCCCGCGCCGCCGAACAGGAGCGCCGCCTCCACCGCGAGGACGGCGGCGATCGTTCCGAACCGCATGGCGATGCCTGTCGCCATGTTCGAGTGTTTCTCCTTGCCCTGCGTCATGTGAAACCTCCCTCCGCCTCAACGTGGCCGGACGACCGCTGAAGTAATCGCATACCCGTCCGCTACCTTGCGCGGACGGCTGCCGCCATTGAAGTATGTCTTCTCCAGGGCGACATGATCGCAATCCCTGCTACGGCCGCAGGAAGGTCACCGCCAGCGGGATGAAGAAGGCGCTCGCCAGCAGTTGCAGCGGCGCCACCACGCGGGCCGGCAGCCCCAGCAGCTTTCTCAACCCGATGACGGAGAGTAGACACCCCAGGGCCAGAAGACCAGGGCGTGGGCCGCACCCATAAGGCCATTGCCCCGGATTGTCAAATTGAGGAAACCCATCCGTAGCGCCCCGTGAGGCGGCAGCGGTTGATGGCAGCGCCGATCAGCTTCCGGTGGCAGCTTCCTGGAACCGCCGGAAAACCCGGCAGACCGCCAGGGCCACCCAGAACTGCGCCGCGTGCGCCCTCTTGCCGGCGTCATACCCGTGCTGCCACAGGCCGTCCTGCCCTTGATTGGCGACGAACCAATCCAGGCCGCGGCGGATGGCCCCATCGTCCACCTGAAATTCCATCCGCGCCAGGGTGTCGAGGCTGGTCAGCAGGCTGGTCCACCAGAAGGGGTACTGGAACTTCAGCCAGTATGCCGGGTCTTTGCGGTCGTTGTACTTGTCGGCCAGGAAGCAGCGCCCCTTGAGCAAAGATGCCGCGGCCAGCGCGTGGGGGTGGCGGCGGTAGGCGGGATGCGCCGCAAACGCCCGCAGCACCATGCCGGTGGCCAGGTGCGAGAATGGCCGCGCCCGGTCCGGTGGCACGGCCGGCCCCGGCCAGATCTCACGGGTGCGTTCCCTGGACGGCACGGCCTGCAGCGGCACGATCCAGCCGCCATCGGCCTGGCGCACCGCCAGGAGCCACTCCAGCCCAGCCACTACCCGCGGATCGTCGGCATAGCCAGCTTTGATCAGCAGCTCGAGGATCGCGGCGTGGTAGTAAGGCATGTACTGGTTGCCCAGGATGCCGCGGATGTCCCCCTCAGCCGTCTGGCAGGAGAAGATGTACTCCGCGGCGGCTCGCAGCGCCGGGTGGCTCCGATCGCAACCATACATCTCGACCAGCACACCCAGGCTGCGAAACGTCTCCAGCACCGCGTAGTTGCTGCCCGGCGTCGTCTCCGGGTTGCCGCCGGGGTAGCGCCACGAGCCGTCCGCCTGCTGTTTGCGCAGGAGCCGCCGGGCTTCGGACAGTTCCCACAGCGCGGAGATTAGCCCAGGCTCCTCCCCCAGCAGGTCACGGCGCACGAAATAGGTCAGCGCCGGATCGCCGGCAGACAGGAGCGCGGGAACGGGATCGTGGCGTAGTGGGCTAGTCCATGCGGTCATGTTACCCCTCGGCTGCGGCCAATCGGTCCAAGCGCAACAACAGATCCCGGAGCGCGAGCGCCACCTCCGCAAGCTTGGCGACATCGACAGTTTCCGGCCCGTCCAAGGGAGAGACCGATTACGAGCAGGCGCATCAACACGCCTCGGTATAGCCTTTTCATGTCGTTCATCTCAGCCCGTTACGCCTGGGACTCGCTGCGCTCACTGTAGTGGCGAATGAGCAGACTCCTGAAGGTGAGATCGTACTCCCGGCGCCTGGCCTCTCGCCAATCCTTTTCGAACATCAGGCCGGTTGGTTAGAACAGGAACGGGATGAACATGCGCGTCCGTTTCATGTACGCTTCATAGACCGGCCCGAAGAAGCGGATGTTCTTCCGCTCCTCGACCTTGGCGGTCGCCACCAGAACCCCGGTGGCGATGCCTCCCCGGCCCCTGGCCCAACAGTCGAAAGATCGTTCCAGGCAGACCTTTCGCAGGTCACCCTGGATGTATCGACTGGAAGACCTCCCTCAGAACAGCAGGTACCAGAACAGCGCGATCTCCCGCGTGCCCGGTGTAATGCCGCGGTACAGGTAGCCGTCGAACCCACCCAGGACGAAGCCGCAGCGCTCGTAGAGCCGGCACGCGGCCACGTTGATGTTCTGCGTCTCCAGCATGATGCCGGGCAGCCCCTTGTCCCTGGCCCACTGGATCGCCTGCTCGATCAGCCGGCGACCGACGCCCCGCCGGCGGAAGGGCGGGTCCACCGCGATATCCCAGATGCTGGCGCACCGGTTCCAGTTCTCATGCACCAGGATTTGTCCGGCAAGTTGGCCGTCGGCGTAGGCCAGCCACCCGACATGATCTGGCTGGCCGATGTAGGCCTGGGCGTCATAGATTGCGGGGCCGTAGCGTTTGACGTAGGGCGCCACGGGACGCACGGTGTAGCTGATCCGACCGTCTTCCGCGTGCAGGCAGAGCTCGGCGTCCACGGTGAACGAGTTGTCGCTGCGGTTCAGGTCGGCCTGGTTGTCGGCCGCGAGTTGGTGAATGGCGATGTCGGTCAACGCCTACCCTCTCCCAGGGCCAGTGATGGAGCACCACAACGCCATCATGTGCTGCGCTCTTTTTCGAGCAGCTTGGCGATTCATTGAACCAGTATTTTGGTGTGGCGCAAAATACTGTTCGCATCGTGTGCTCCTCACTCCAATCCCTATCAGCGTGGCAAGATCAAAGCGGTCAAGTCGCCGTTCCAGTCTCCAAGATATAGGACGTCGTCCGCCACAACCGGCGCGAGCAGGTATCCCCGTCCGCGATAGCGCCAGACGAGTTTGCCCTGCGTTACATTCACCGCATATAGGTAGTCTTCGGCCGACAAATAGATCAAGCCGTCGTCCCAGGTCGGTTCGTCATCGATGGCGTGAGGAACTTGAATCCGCCATAGTTCCCGCACTTGCGCCAGATCGAGAGCAATCAACGTGCCACTTCGGCGTCCTTCGGGCGGGCGATAATTCAGCACGATGAAGGCCGTGTTGTTCCGGATCAGCAAAGCCTCAATGCTCGCCGAATCGCGTTCTGGCGTGAAGCGCCACCGCTCGCGGCCTGTTGACTGTTCGAGGGAATAGAGGCTGATGCTGTCGGCAACATAGACGAGGTCTCTGGATAGCACAGCCGGGGTGGTCGTAGGATACTTCAAGGCGAAACGCCAATGTTCACGCCCCGTTTCTCGTTCCAAAGCCAGCAAGCCATCGCCATCTGCCACAAATACCAGATGATCGCTCACTGCGGGCGTATGGGCGATTGGGAATCTGGGCCGCGCCTGCCATTTGTCGATCCCTGTCGCTGAGTTCAGCGCGATGACACTGCCGGGACCAGGGCTCTGGATCTGCTGGTTAGATGCCAGATATACCTCACTGCCATCAAGCACCGGGGCGCTGGTATTGTCCCAGATCGGGACAGCCCACTTGACCTGACCATCAAAGGCCTTCGACGCATACAGACGGCCGCGACCCGATGCGAAATAGACCACATCGTTCTGCACCACGGGTCGCGAGATGGTGTAGCCGGCGACCTCGCAATGCCAGACAAAGCCGCCATCGGCTGATCGCAAACCCTGCAGATAGTGTACTTCCTTGCCCCACTTGCTGCCGTCTGCCCGTCGCTCCGACGCTCCGACGAAAACCATGCCCTTGGCGACGGCTACCGGCGCGTCCACACGAGTGTCACGCGGGGTACCGATATGCACGCGCCATTTGACCTGCGGACACTGACCGGAGACGCTTTTGCACGCAGTGCAACCGGTGAGTATTAGTAGGAATATGACACCGGCTGCAATCAAGATGAGGCGACGCAAAAGCATTATTGACTCTCTGCGCGATCAGGCATCCTGCGAGGCCAGGTGGCGCTGATAGGCCCGGATCAAATTCTGCTCGATCACGGCGTGCAGGGGCGTTTGGACGCGGGGATTCTGCTGCGCCGCCTGGAAGATCTGCTGAGCGCAGAGCCCGCACAGCGCGTAGCCGATCAGCACGCCGCGCGGGCGATAGATGAAGGCGTTGAGCGACAACGCGTCCTCGCCCTTGTACTTCATGGCGTCGACCGGGAACCCGCACCCGGGACAGGGATCGCCATCGTAGAACCAGAAGCCTTTGACGGCGTTCCCGAACTGAGCCTTGGCCTGTGCGAACAACTGGGCCAACACGGCGTCTGCGTGGTCTTTTGCGTTCATGTTAGATCTCCCTGCGCCCCACAGCCTGTTTGTTGGTATGGTGGGAGTATAGCACAGTTGCCAGCGGGAACCTAAACCTGCGCGCACCCCTGGGCCTGCCGGTCAGCCGGACTTGGACGCATTCTGGAGGAGTCAGGCGTTGGCTGGCGGGATCGATGGCGTCGGACGGGCTGCTCGCCTCAGCGCCATCCCCCGGAGCCGGGACCGGGCGATGGCGCAACTCGCGCCAGGCGCGCTCGAACAGGGCCACGATCGTGCGCACGAGGCAATGTCTGGGGGCTGGCTGGCCGGCCAGTCGAGGATCGGGTCGGCCAGTGTGGCGGCGCGCTCGTAGTTGTTCTCGTCGGCAGCCGCCCAGTTGGCCCAGACCGGATGCGTGGCGTTGCGGACCTCGCGGCGCCCTGGCGTGCCCTGCGTGCTATCGTCAGTCTCGCCCTGCAGGGTGTCTCGGGCCCATTCCTCGTGACGGTCGGCGACGGTGACCTGCGCGGCAAAGTAGCCGCTGAGCCGCTGTCATGAATGAGACGCTCCGTTTGTGATGTTCCATGCCGGTCTGGAGGACAGAAGTAGTCGAAGCTGTTCCCCCTGAGACACCGATATGCTCATCAAGACTCTGGCAAAGCCGCGCATAGATATCCTTTGGAGAGTCTTCCTTTGTTTCTGGCAGGAACCTGAACGCGGATGCGGCAAGATAGCGTTGCTCAATCTCGAAGGCAATCCATTTCCACCCCAAAGCCTCGGCTGCTGCACCGGTTGTATTCGAACCGGTGAATAGGTCGAGCACGACGTCGCCCGGTTCGGTCAGGAACTTGATGAAGAACTCAGGTAACTTCGGCGGGAATCTCGCGGGGTGAGGTTCACATTCAGCAATTTTGCAGAAGCGGAGGTATTGGGAATTGCTCTCGGTGTTGGCGATCTCCAAGAGGTTGGAAGGGATTGCGCCGCCCTTGTCTTCACCGAAGCGTCCGCTGATATCATGTCCGGAAGGTCTTTTCTTGGGTGAATAGAATCCCTTGCTATCAGCCAACAGACGTTTCATGCGGTCAGAGTATGGCTGTCGCACCTGGGAGATGTCAGCTTTCGGGAAATCACTCTTGCTGAGCCACCAAACGGTGTTCACGGCGTCTTTGGCTCGGATTTTGCGCTTGTTAACCCACTCAATGGGCGATGGCAGTTTGGCAGGATTGTACCAGAAGAACTCCTCTGCTAACTGCCAGCCTTGTTCATCACATAATCGTAGCAGAACACGGTAGTTGTAGAGTGACCGAACCGGTCTACCTTTCTGATACGCGCCGCCGAGATCGAGGACAAAGCTACCGGTTTCCTTTAGCACGCGCTTGATACCGACGGTGAAGCCAAGCAGCCAGTCCACGTACTGCTCTTGGTTATGATTTCCGTATTCCTTCTGTCGCTGCAAGGCGAACGGAGGCGAGGTCATGACCAAGTCCACACTGCTATCTGGCAACGCAGCGAGTAGCTCAAGCGCATCACCCACGTATGCTTTGCCATTTCGTGTCTCATACAGAGGCGCTGGCAATTCCTTAGCCATAGGTTTCCATTCCGAAGATCCAGCTATTCATGACCTGCCAGAGCACCGTGACGGCGAAGTAGACTTCTGGGTCTCTCTTGCGCAATGCCTCGATTCTGCCAATGTAAGCATCGGGCGGTTGTGATCCGAGAACGTATGCGATCCAGCGGCGGGCATCATCGTCAACGAGCGCGGCAAGAAGCTGGTTGACGTCGAATCAGGCCGATTTGCCCAAGGCCCAAGCAATACCCGGCCTTTGATCGGGCCGAGCGGCGCGCAGTTTCTCGATGATTTCAGCACTGAACTCGTTGGCCAGTTTAGCAAGCGCTCTCGCCGCTTCGATCCGTACATCCGGCTCAACAGTTGAAAAGCTTTCGATGAGTGCTGCAAGCGCTGACTCGTGGCCCAACTCACCCAAAGCCCACGCAGCACCGGCGCGGATTTCTGGGTGTTCTTCCTGTTTGCGTAGTGTCTCGATCAACAACTGCTCGGCCGCCTCCGTCGCCACTTCACCTGATACGATGACAGCTTCCAGGCGTTGCTGAGCGAACGGCTCCGCGAGGCATTGCCGGACAAACGCCAATCCGCGGTCATCACCCAGTCCCGCTAGACTTGCCGCTGCCTCTAATCGCACGTAGATGTGATCCTTAACGTCGTCGGCCTTGAGAGCCAGCGCTTCAGTCGCCGTTTGTGAGTTGAAGTGTCCCAACGCTTTCGCTGCGCCATACCGCTCGCTCAACGAAGAACTGGAAAGCTGTGCAGCAAATATGCCTTCGCCCGCGCCACCGGTGCAAGCTCCACCATGTCGGCAGGCATGGACGTCTCAGCCGCGCTCACCACCGCCTGCACATCGGTATCACATAACCCCAAATTTTTGTCTGACGCCCTATATTATCGCGCGCTGCACGCCTGCAGACACGCCTGGAGATGCCCGCGCGATTCCGCGGCGATCACGCTGCACTGCACCAGGCTGTACTCCTTGGCGCCGATGATCTCCAGGTTCACCGGGCCGGTGTAGCCGTGTTCGTGCAGCACGCGGATGTAGCCGACCAGGTCAATGTCGCCCCGGCCATTGGCCTGAAGCTCCGGCTTGCCCGGCGTTGGGCCGCGGCCCTTGCAGTCGCGGATGTGGACGTGCTTGACGCGCGCGATCACCGCGGCGATGGCCTCGACCGGATTCTCGCCTGCCCGGTGGATGTGCGAGGGGTCCATGTCCACGCCGAACGCGGACGAGGTGACGGCCTGCATCAACCGCAGGGTGGTGGGCGTGTTGTAGATCGCCGCGCCGACGTGCGCCTTGGCGCAGAGGGTGACGCCGTAGCGTTCGGCCATCTGGCACAGCTTGCCGATGGAATCCACCGACCGCTGGAAGGTCGCCTCATCGCCCGTCTTGCCGCCCGGCCCGCAATTGACGATGGGGATGCCGATCTCGACCGCGGCCTGGAACGCCTGCTCCATCCTGACGGGGTCTTGCGACGGTTGTTCCATCGCCAACAGCTCCAGGCCGTACTCCTTCGCCAGTCGCTTGATCTCCGGCGCGATCTCCTGCCAGCGGTCCAGCACCAGATGCTCGCTCATGCCATCGATGGCCGATAGCTCGATGCCGTCATAGCCGGCCATCGCAATGTGCTTGAAGGCGGTCTCCCGATCGTGGCCGCCGAAGAGAACGGAATTGGCTCCGAGTTTCATCGTTGTCTCCATTATGCAGCCGGGTCAGTCCAACAGCGTCGCGGGATCGCCGTGCAGAGACGGCAACGCGTGCGGCCGCACCATGGCTCCGCCGCTCTCGTACGACTCGATGACGGCCCAGGTGTACTCCAACGTGGCCAGGGCATCGCGACCCGAGGCGCGGATATCCTCGCGGAAGACGCCGTTGCTCACGTCTTCCAGATAGGCGTGCAGACGCCGCGGGAAGGTTTGGCCGAAGTCCTTGATGCCGCTGTCGAACACCTCGGTCGGCGCCAGGGTTCCCATCGAGTTGCCGCCGGCTTTCCAGTAGTAGAGCTTCTCGATGCAGTTTTCGATACAGAAGGTGCCGTGCGTGCCCGCCACTTCCAGGCTCCACCAGCCGCCCAGACCCCAGGGCGCGTCCCCGCGCTGGCTCAGCAGGCTGCCCACGCAGCCGTTCGCAAAGTGCACGTTCACGCTGGCAACCGAGAGCATCACGTCGTTGGCGCGGCGGCGGTGGCCGGGCCGCTCCACAAATGCCTGCACATGAGTGATGTCGCCGCAGAAGTAGCGCATGCAGGAGAACGGGTGCGCCAGGAATGCCTTCAGGTGCGCATAGGGCCAACCCGGCAGGCGCGTCCCCGTGCCCGGCTGGTAGCCGACCTCGCCGCCGTTGAAGCCTACCTTGTGCAGGCAGTAGATCAGCTCGCCGACCCCGCCCTCCTTCATGTACTGCATCGCCCTTTCGGCCGTGGGGGTGAAGTAGTGGTTCAGGTTGCAGCCCAAATACACGCGCTTCTCGGCCGCCTTCGCCACCATCTGGCGCGCCTCGAGGATGTTGTTGGAGATCGGCTTCTCCACCAGGATGTTCACCCCGGCCTCCAGCGCCTCCATCACCGGCTCGAAGTGCCAGCTACCATTTTCGAATCCGCCCGTGGTCACATCCACGATGTCGAGTTCCTCGTTCCGCAGCATCTCGGCCAGGCTGTAGTAGGCCTTCACGCCGTACTTCGCCGCCGCGGCATCTGCCCGCGCCTTCACCACGTCGCAGACCGCGACCAGGTTGGCGAGGGGGTCGTTCTTGTGGCACGTGGCATGCTGGTTGCCGATCCCGCGCAAGCCGACCACACCGATCTTGAGAGCCATGTTCATGTCCTTTCCTTGCTCCCATCACTTCACGTACACAATCGTCCCGCTATCGAGCGACTCAATCGCCGCCTGCAACACCTTCTGCACGGCCAGGCCATCCGCGCCGGAGCCGTCAATCCGATCCGGCGCAACGCCGGCCGTCACCTCTGCCAGAAACTTGTGGATGCGGTTGCGGAAGGTGTCCTCGAAGTCGCGCATCCCGCCGAAGACGGGGTTGCTGTAGACGCGTTTCTGGAAGTCGCCGGCAGGGTAGAGGGTCACTTCGCGCCACATGTCTTCAAGCACGAAGCGCCCCTTTGTGCCCGCCACCTCGCAGCGTTCCATCGGGTGGCCGCGCTCGATGTCGTAGGACGCGGTCAGCCCGCCGACGCAGCCGTTCACGAAGCGCATGCTGAAATGCGCGGTTGACCAGATCTGGCGCCCCGGCGCCCGCTGGGCGAAACACTGCACCGCTGCGACATCCCCGCAGAAATGGCGCATCACGTCCACCGCATGCGGGTTGAGCGCCTTGATCATGAAGTAGGGCGAGCTTTCGGCCGGGTTCTTGATCCACATGCTCATGTTGACGAAGAGCAGGTGGCCGATCCGGCCCTCGTTCTGCCACTGTTTGGCGATGTCAGCCGCCGGGGTGAAGCGGTGGTTGAGATTGAGGCCGTAGCAGACGCCCCTGGCGCGGGCTGTGGCGACCATTTCCTCAGCCCTGGCGATCTCGTTGGAGATCGGCTTCTCGCCCAGGACGTGACAGCCGGCCTCCAACGCCTGCAGGGTCGGCGCGTAGTGCTCGCTGCCGTACTCGTAGCCGCCGGTGGTGATGCTGCACACGTCCGGCCTGAGTGCAGCGAGCATTTTCTGGGCATCGTAGAACGCCGGCGCGCCGTGGCGCCTGGCAGCGGCGTCCGCGCGCTCCTTGACGATGTCGCACACCCCCACCAGCTCGGCCAGGGGGTCTTCATTGTAGATCATGGCATGGCGGTTACCGATTGGCCCCATGCCGATGACGCAGACTCGTAGCATGGATCTTCTCCTAATTCTGCGCGGGCATCTCGTAGCCATATTCCGCCATCGCCGGTGCGAAGAAATCGAAGCAGGTCACGCCGTCATCGAGCTTCCACCGATCCACAGCCTCCGGTTGGACGGGAATCTTCGCCAGCTCGATGTCCAGGTAGTCCTCCAGCCGGGCCAGCGTCTCATCCTGGCGCAGGATGAAATCCTCGAACCGGACCTCGATCCAGTGGCGGGGCTTGGGCGTGGCGCGCACCAGGTCGTATTGATATTTCCACGAGATGGCCCGGCGCAGGCGCACGTCGTCGGTGGCCGGGTAGGGAACGCCGAAATCGCTCAGGTCGTCGGTGAGATGCGCGCCCAGGATGCAGTCGCGCGGGTTGCGAATCCAGAAGATGTACTTGATCTCCGGGAAGAGGCGGACGATCCAGGGATAGACCAGCGTGGTCTCCGGTATTTTCCAGCCACGGTGTGCGGCGGGACTCTCCCGCACGCTGACCAGGTAGTCGCCGATGAGTTGCGCGAACTCGGCGGGAATCGGCATCGTGTGGAGCGCCGACCAGTCCCACGTCAGCCCGCCGGCCCAGCCGACATGGCGGGCCAGGACGCGGCAGGCATCGTACAGCGCCTCCGGCGGCAACAGGTCGCCGGAGGCGTTCAGCGGCGCGCCCATGAAGACGGCGCTGGCAGCCAGCGTGTGTGAAATGGCGCGGGTGCCGGAATGGCCCCGGCCGATGATGGTGATGAGTGACATGGCGCCCCTGTGACTATTTCTTGTCGCCCGCTTGCAACTGGTGGGCCTGCTGCGGGTCGCCGATATGCATGCCGTCGTAGGCCTCCTGCGAGCTGGTGAAGGGCGCGTCGCGCTGGTGCAGGAAGTTGTGGTGGATCGGGTTGGGCAGGCCGGTTTCGCGCGCGCGGCGCGCGATCCACGCGTCCATGCGCGCCTTCAGCGCCGTCACCATTTCCGGTTCGCTCGCCGCCAGGTTGTTGTACTCCTCCGGGTCTTCCACCAGGTTGTAAAGCTCCACCGGCGGCTTGAAGTGGAAATCCGGCTCCAGCGCCACGATCAGCTTCCATTCCGGCGTGCGCCAGCCGTGCTTGCGCATCCAGGTGCACTCGGTGAGGTAGAACTCGCTCCGGTGGGAAGCGACCTCGCCCCGCGCCAGCGGCAGCAGGCTCGCGCCGTCGAACGTGATGCCATCGGGCTGGATGTCGGCCAGCTCCAGGAGCGTCGGTGTCAGGTCGGGAAGCTGGCTGTAGCCGGCCACGCGCTTGCCGGCCGGCATCTTGCCGGGGTAGCGGATGATCAGCGGCACATGCAGGGTGCAGTCGTAGAGGCCGTGGTGGTCGAAGTAGCAGTCGTGATCGTAGAGGGTTTCGCCGTGGTCCGATGTGATGACGACGATCGTCTCATCGAGGATGCCGCGGGCTACCAGTGCGGTGAAGATCGTCCGGATGCAGGCGTCCATGTACGCGACTTCGCCGTCGTACTGCGCGATGGCATACTCCTTGTCGCTGATGCCGGGCGGCAGCCAGCTCAGGAGATAATCGCGGAAGGGCCTGAAGTTGCGCAGTCCCGTCATGGACTTGTTCTTGGGATCGCACTCGTTGCCGCCGTAGAACATCCGCTCGTAGGGCGCGGGCGGCAGGTAGGGGGAGTGCGGATCCATGTGGCGCAGGAAGAGCAAGAAGGGTTGCCTGGCCTTCGCCAGCCGGCCCAACTCGGGGATGGCGGTCCGGTTCAGGTTCTCGGCCTTCGGCATCCGCCCTGCGCTCCAGGTCTTCCACCCGGCATCGTATTCGAGATAGGTGTCGAACCCGCGCGCCGCGGCGTTGCCGGTGAAGCCGACGCAGGTGGTGGTGTAGCCGGCTGCGCGCAGGATCTCGGCGAGCGTCTTCACCTCTGCGCGCATCGGCCCCTTGTGCCCCAGGGCTACCACCTGCGTGCTGAAGACATCCATGCCGGTCAGCATGTTCGCGTAGCCGCTGGTGGTGGGGATGTGCGCACTGTAGTAACGCTCGAAGAGCGTGCCCTCCTGCGCGAAGCGATCCATGTGCGGCGTGGTCTGGCGGCCGTACCCGTAGCAACTCATGTGGTCGGCGCGCAGCGAGTCAATGCCCAGGAATACGATGTTGGGCAGCTTCTTCCTTCTGGGTGGCATAAAAACCTCCGTCGTGTATCTGTTTTGCGTCATTGCGAGGAGCAGGGGGTGCGATCGCGCAGCATCCTTGCGCCGCGGGCGACGTGCAAGTCGGCCAGCAGGTCGGCAGGGCTGCGCTCGGCCAGGGCCGCGACCTCGACCGCGTTGTACGCGTCATAGTTGAAATCGGCCGACACGCCCGGCCCACCGCCCACCACGTCCTCGCTCATGCGCGTCAGGCCCCGCTCCGCGCTGACCAGGTGCGCCACACGTCGTGGCTGGTCCAGGGCGTGCTCTCGGTGTAGATCGGCGTGCGCCATTGCTCCGGCGCGAGCGCCTCGAAGAACGCGACCAGGGCCGCGTCCTCGTCGCGCAGCCGGGCCGCACTTGTCGTGAAAAGCATTGCGCAGAACTGCCTTGATCTCACGTGCGCGCCGGGATTCGCGGAGGCTTCTCCACGGCGCGTTGCGTTGGCGTTGCTGAACCAAATACGATTGCAGAGGGTCTGGCAGCGGGAAGCACTCAACCTTCAGCATGGGCGCCCGACTTTCTGTTTGGCGACAGGAAAGCATCCAGTTGTTTCTTGATCGCTGAGTATTTTGCCATTTCCTCAGGTGTGTCGCCCGGCGGCGACAGGTGCTCACTCAGCCATTTTGCAAGCTCTGAAAGCTCATTGGCCTCACTCAAGTTCAGAAGCCCGCTGGCCTGTCGCGCTTGCAGCTCGGCATGGCGGCGCATTTTGCGTTCGGTCTCCGGGTCACGCAGTTCCGATAGGCTAAATAGCGCATTCAGAATCTGATCAGCACGCCACCCCTTGACCGAGGGAAAATCCTGATACGCGCTGACAATATCAGGCGCCATGGCGTCAGAACGCAATACCCAGAGGGCGTTGGTGTCCGCAGCCTGCGGTATAAACGGGCTGTGGGTGGCTACAATAAACTGGAGCTTTGGGAACTGCTCCGGCAGCCAGAAGCCGACCTGCCGTTGCCAGACGGGATGCAGATGCGCGTCCAGCTCGTCTATCAGTACGACACCTTCCACGATGATCTTCCCGTCCTCGCTGATCCAATCCTCGACCCTGTCGTATGTTTCGTCCAGCCGGCGGAGCAGGTCGGCGGCCAGAGCCAGCATGCTCCGATAGCCGTCGCTGAGATCCGACATCGCGGTGTCGGTGCGATAGGGGGTATCGAAGAAGGCTCCGTCAGGGCCGATCCGGGAAAGTGCGACGCCAGCAGGTAGCAAATGGTCTACCACCTCCTTGACGACGGCCTTGATCCGCTGGGCCCGCTGACCGGCTTCGGTATCCTCTCGGCTGCGATGATCCAGTCTTGTGAGCCAGTCGGTCAGGTCTTCCAGCGCTGCATCCTCTCTGAACAACGTGATAAACCGGGCTTCCTTCTGTCCGGGGTACATGAGCCGGATGGTGTCGGGTGCGCCGCCGAGCAGGCGCCGAAATGGCCCGTATCCCGCCGCAAACCAGCCGGCCGACTTCTCGGACAGCAGGCCGCGTTTCAGGGCGTTGAGTTGGTCCTTGGTGCCCTCGAAGACCAGCGTGGGACGGTCGTAAAGCACGCCGCTGATGCTCACTTCGGCGTCGCCAGTGACGGCGTAGGAGGCGGTATACGGCTCCCGGCGTGGCCGACCTCTTTCGGTCAACTGGTCATTTTGTCCAGCAATGACCTCGGCAACGAGTTTGCCCTTGGTCTGACCGAAACGGACCCAGCCGTCGAGCCGGGCCAGGCGATTGGCGGGATCGGGCCCCATCAGCGCCATCGCGATCGCCTGAAGCAGGGTGCTCTTGCCAGTGCCGTTTTCGCCCAGGATGACGCTCCAGCGCTTGACTTGTCCATCGTCGCGCATCAGATTCAGCTCGGCACGACCGAAACACTTGATATTCTCGATGACCACTTTTTTTCAGGTACATGCGAGTCGCCTCCTGGAAAGCTCCAAATTGACAGCCGGTGACAACAGACCCATTATATCACCCATCTATTGTTTCGGCGAAGTTATCGCTTTCGTCCGCTGTTTCTTCCCCACCCGCGCTCGACCCGAGCCCCATCTGCACGTAGCCCGGCAGGCGCATGTGGGCGCCGCGCAGGTGTGCGGCGGGGATGCCTGTGCCGGCCGCCATATCGGAGCCAGCCAGATCGCGCTCCGGCGGCACGCGTACGCAGCCGAAGATCATCTCGTAGGGTCGAGCGAGCGCTTGCCAATCGCGGGCGATCAGGTTGGTGTGGACGTAGCGGGCTTGAATCGCAGTGGTGGGGAGCTGGGACATGGGATTCAACCTCTTGACGCAAAGCGCTGCACCGGCCCGACCGGCTTTGCGCCGGCTGGGCCTTTTTTGGCCTATCAGAAAAAGTAACACCGTGCTACTCCAGGCGGGCAATGGTCTCGGCTTGAGCTTCGAGACGCGCCAGATAGTCACTGGGGTGACGGCGGA
>PHCA01000314.1 GCA_002842085.1 Chloroflexi bacterium HGW-Chloroflexi-1 | reverse complement strand
GTGGAGCGGGGCAGGTGGAAGTTGGTGACCATGACGTCCACCGCGCGGAACGCGTAGCCGGGGCGGATGAAGCGGTCGGTCTCGCCGGTGAAGGCGGCCACCGTCTGCCCAGCGGGCGCACCCAAATGCTATTCAGCATGCACTGCCTGCGTGTGGGCTCAGGTTGACTGCGGGATGAGCCGTGCGCTTGTCTTGGCCAACTCGAGCAGGCCGCGCAAGGCATCATTGACAGCCTGCGCATTTGGAAAAGCCTGGGCGATCTCCGGATCAAGAACGACGATGTTGGAGGATGCTCTTATACGCGCTGTCGTCAGGCGGCCACCTCTGCGCTCAAGCCCAGAGGCACCCTTGTCGTGCATCCGGAATAACCGCGGCGTGCAGCTAACCAGCGCTTAAGTAACTGTGGACTCTCACCACTATGTCGCCCCGCCAGTAAGCCCTCGATGCCGATATGTTCATCCAGATCGGGCCACTCGATAGCGTATCCGTCTCCCAGGAATTGCCAATTCTGCCGCTCTCTATCAGAAGCGTAGAATAATCGTGGATACCAGGCCAAGGGGACACGCAGACAGCGGCCGTCGGAAAGGTCCACGGTCAGGTCGCCATCTGTCACAGTGACTTCTACGGCGATAGGTTCCATCTCAAGCACCAAAGTACTCATACCACGCCTCCAAGAGAGTCGGCTCATGTTTTAGCACAAGACGAGCGATGTGGCTTAGTTCATGCCCAGGAAAGCCGCGATTCCTTGCCGGCGTAACCGGGTCAAGCCAAAACTTGGCGATCCGTCGCTCTCGTTTTACATGAATGTGAGGCGGCTCGCCTTTATCAGAGTTGAAGAAGACGAAGCTATAGGGACCATCCTCAAGCACAGTAGGCATAGCTGCATCCGTATCATCATTGTTCATCAGGTGTATTTGGAGGCCTCCCGGGGAACGTCAGACTGCTTGTGTCTGCGCCGGGAACACGCCGCCACTCCCGCACTGACACCCCCAGCGGAGGATGATGCGGAACAGCACCGTCGGGGGAAAAGCGGATTTGGTCCTTCTGCTGCTGCCCACATCGTACCACGCTACCTTGCCGGCGTCAAGTCGAAAAAATGCCCGCCCTACAGAATCAGCATCGCATCGCCAAAGCTGTAGAACCGCTAGCGTTCCCGAATCGCCGTGGAGCGGGGCAGGTGGAAGTTGGTGACCATGACGTCCACCGCGCGGAACGCGTAGCCGGGGCGGATGAAGCGGTCGGTCTCGCCGGTGAAGGCGGCCGCGTCTGTCCTGCAAAGTCCTGCGTCCTTTGCGGGGAACGCAGTCGAAGGACGGTCGGCTGGAACCGCATATCAGGCAGCGACCTGCTGCGGCGCCGAAGCGGGAACACTCTCAAGATACAGCGTATCGGGACAGAAATCCTGACCGTTTTGCCACTGAATGCTGCCCAAGAACGGCCGCACGGAGTTAAAGGACCGTTGGTCCTGCAACTCTCGGAAGATGCCGATGCCCAGGTAGGGTTTGACGTCAAACGCCCTGACTTCACCGTTAGAGAAGGTGAGTAGGAGGGTATAGTCAGGCTTAGGGCGGACGCTGGTGACTCTCGGATGCATGCTATTCACCTTCTTCCTATTTCAAGGGGTCAATGGTGCAGATCGTCTGGCCCTGGCTGGCGAGTTGCCAATCGGCCATCAGGTCGTCGCGGTGAATTTCGATCCAGGCCTGCACCAAGCGCAACTTGTTTGCCTTGAGTTGACCGCCCAACACCTCGCCATCGCCAATCGAAAGCACCGCCGGTTTTGTCCACGTAGACAAACCCCTGCATGCACATCACCTCAAATGACTGCACGCCGATCGGTAGTTTCTGCATCGCGCCTCCCTGCTCTGTCAACAATCTGGCGACGATTGTCGTTGCGGCCAACTGCTCCCGCCGGATTTAGCAATCCGGCGGGAGCGGCGAGGATTTGGCAATCTCCGCCGAGCAAATGGCCCAAACGAAGCTTATCACCGCCAGCCCTGCAGGCGCGCCATTTGGCGTCGCCTACAGAGTTGGCGGGCTTCTCGGTAGTTCTGCAGTTCCGTGAACAGACAGCGGACTTCTTCAGGAATTGGGGGCTGCGTGCGCTCGAATCCTGATGCCTCTCACGGCGTCTTCTGTTGCTTATCCTGCTGCTTCTCGGTCTTCTGCTTTTTTTTGCTGGCCTTCTGCTTCTGACCCTTGTTCTTATCCTTTTTCCCGCCCTTGTCTCCCATAGTGTGTCTCCTCTCCGTTTGTGTTGATCGTTTCGCCGTGAGGGTGTAGCCGCACGGCCGATGCTGATACTGATCTACTGCTGCCCACATCTGCTGCCCACATCTGCTGCCCACATCCTACCATGCCACCTTGCCGGCGTCAAGTTGAAAAAAGGCCCGCTCTACAAAATTAACATCGCGTCGCCAAAGCTATAGAACCGGTAGCGTTCCCGAATCGCCTCGGCGTAGGCGCGATCCATCAGCTCTTTCCCCGCGAACGCGCTGACCAGCATCAGCAGGGTGGAGCGGGGCAGGTGGAAGTTGGTGATCATGACGTCCACCGCGCGGAAGCGATGCCCCGGCCGGATGAACAGGTCGGTCTCGCCGGTGAAGGCCGCCACGGTCTGCCAGCCGCAAATGGCGCCTTCTGGAACGTCGTCGCACAGTTGGAAGCCCAGCGCGAGCCTGGCCGCGCTCTCCAGCGTGCGCACCACGGTGGTGCCCACCGCGATGATCCGGCCGCCGGCCAGCCGCGTGTCATTGATCGCCCGGGCCGTCTCCGCGCTCAACTGCGCCCACTCCCGATACATCTGGTGATCCTCGATCTCGTCGGTCTGCACGGGCCGGAAGGTGTCCAGCCCGATGTGCAAGGTCACGAAGGCCAGGTTGATCCCGCGTTCGCGCAACGCGATCAACATCTCAGGCGTGAAGTGCAGCCCGGCTGTCGAGGACGCCACCGAGCCGTCGATCCGGCTGTAAACGGTCTGGTAGCGCTCGGGGTCGGCCAGGGTTGCGTGGATGTAGGGCGGGAGTGGCGTCTCGCCCACGTCCCAGAGCCACTCCGCCACCGGCGGATCGAACGCTACCAACCGGCTGCCGCTCTCGGTTTCGGCCAGGATGATGGCGGTGATCTCAGACCTGACAGGTCTTGGAGACCTGTCAGGTCTTGCCGGCTGCCCAGGGCTGACGCGCACCTGCACGCCGGGCCGCAGCCCCTTGCCGCCGACGAGACATTCCCACCTCTCCCCCAGCCCCTCCCCTGCGAGGGGAGGGGTGGACTCCCCCTTCCCTGCGAGG
>PHCA01000313.1:4234-5846 GCA_002842085.1 Chloroflexi bacterium HGW-Chloroflexi-1 | reverse complement strand
CCATTGCAGGTATGCGCCACGACCTGTCTGCCAACCCGCCCAGAAGCGCACCATCTTCGCCGGGCTCAGATGCTCCACCAGCACCGGGGACACCTCGCGCTGCACCTCAGCCTCGCTTGGAACACGCAATGTTATCGGGTACCCCCGGCAGCTCCAAGTGTTTGCAGTATAATCACTTCATGCCGCAGCATACTGAAAGCTCACAGGTTCAGGCAAGGAATGGCGCACTTCTTTGTAGGAACCAAGCAGAAGATCGAGAACTTCTTGCCCGTTCCTGGCTGCTTCTTCGTACGACGCGCCGTGTGTGTGCGCTGAGGGAAATTCAGGGAAAGACACTATGTAAGCCGCATCTTCATCAGACCACTGGATCATCATACTGTAACGACTATACATCTCGGTCCTCCAGTTTTTTCAACGCCAAGTCAATATCTCGCTGCTGATAGGGTTTCGCATCGTCGCCATCGTTGCCAGACAACACAACGGCATCACCCAGACTCGGGTGCAGCCAAACCGTGTGACTACCTTTGCCAGTTCGTTGGATGAAGCCGGCCTTGCGCAACAACGACTTCAACTCACGGAGTTTCTTGGGCATCCCTTCCTCCCAATCCTCAATGGGTCACCTTGAGGTCCAGCCCGCAGGCCATGGCAGAGGCCATATTGCGAGGGCCTCGCTGTGGCGAGGAGCGTTCTTTGCGGTTGCGAGGTACGAAGCAAAGCAATCTCTATCATGCCCAGGAGATTGCGGCAATCGGGGATTGCTTCGCAAACTGCGCTCGCAATGACACCGCTAAAGATTCTCGCGATCAACGCAAATGTCGCGGAGTAATACTATAGTCCAGCAGCACCGGCTCAAAGCGCAACATCACCTGCGCCGCGTGCGAGCCGGAGCCGACCTCCAAGTGTACGTCTGGCCTGGGCAGTTCCAGCTCATCGAAGAACACCTGCGACATATTGGCGTCGTAGTGCTGGCCGGTGTGGACGCGATCTGCTCGAACTCAGCGGGGCACTGCGCCATCTCGCGCATAATCGGCGCAATCCTCATCAAGTTGGGCCGTGCGCCCACGAAATGCAGGCTGCGTTTCAAAGAGCGCTTTTCCGATACCATACGACGTGCCGGCCCAAGAACCCCGCGGCGGCCGGTCACCGTCACGCGCTGATTGTTCCAGTATTCAACACCCTCCGGCCAGGCGCCGCGATCCATGCACTCGCTCCGCCTCAACTTTGCCACGCATCCACACCAGTTGTTTTGCCACGAATTACACGAATTCTCACTAATCTTCTTTTTCTTTGCCATGAATTACACGAATTTTCACTAAGATTTCCTTCGTGTCAATTCGTGCAATTCGTGGCGAGAAGCAACGTTCTCTTTGCCACGAATTACACGAATTTGCACTAAGGTTTTTCTTTTCATGTCAATTCGTGAAATTCGTGGCGAGAATCAGCGTCCTCTTTGCCACGAATTACACGAGTTTTCACTAATTTTTCTTTCTTGCCACGAATTTCACGAATTTTCGCCACCGTGGGTAATCTGCGTAATCTGCTGCTGATCGGCTGCCTGTTCTTCCAGCTCGGCCAACAATTGACGCAGCTTCTCGACCCCGATGATTTCCCA
>PHCA01000313.1:3196-4187 GCA_002842085.1 Chloroflexi bacterium HGW-Chloroflexi-1 | reverse complement strand
CCAGGTCGGCTGGCCCGTCCAGGCGATTGTCTTTCAACCGCTCCAGGTGTTCACCGGCGACAAACAGCAAGTCCGGTTCGCGGCCCTGGGTCAACTTCATTTGGAAAGGCCCACTGCGTACAGCGCCCAGCCGATGTACCTCTACGAAAGAGCGCAACAGGCTTTCCAAGAAACCGGAAATGTCTTGATGCCGATTACTTGCCGGACTGGTCATCACTACCTCCCCGTCTACCCACTCGGCCAAAGTATCCTCGTCGGCCCAGGCCAGGAACTCCTCGTAGTGCATCTTGGGACGCGCCTGGCGCACGGGTTTTCGCCCAACCCCCGACCATCGGTACGGCCGTTTTGCGTATCCCACGGCCTGGGGCGACAACCCTGCGAGATGTGTTTCCCTCCCCGCCGTCACCGGTGAAACCGCCATCGTGCACCTCCTCGCAACCCTCAACCGCCTACGCCAACACTCGCTGCACCGCCGCGCACACCGCGTCTAACTGGGCCTCGGTCAACGCCAGCCCGGAAGGCAGATAAAGCCCCTGCCGCGCAATCCGTTCGGCGACAGGATACCGTTCGCCGCGAAACAGGCCGCGCTCCCCAAAGACCGGCTGCTCGTGCATCCCCAGGAAAAACGGCCGCGTTTCCACACCCAACACCCGCAAGCGGCGGGCGAATTCCGGAGCATCCATGCCCGTAGACTCATCCAGCACCACCCCATACATCCAGTACACTTGCCTGGCCCACCGTTCTTCGACGGGCAGTTGCAGGCCTGGAATATCTCGCGGCCGTTCGGTATAGGCCTGGCCCATCCAGCGTTTCCTGGCCACGAATCATACGAACGCTCAGTATCTTCTCAATTTTCCAGGGGATCGCTGGCTGTGGCCGGTCTCCTGACCGAGCCACCGTGGGTAATCTGCGTAATCTGCTGCTGATCGGCTGCCTGTTCTTCCAGCTCGGCCAACAATTGACGCAGCTTCTCGACCCCGATGATTTCCCA
>PHCA01000313.1:2147-3065 GCA_002842085.1 Chloroflexi bacterium HGW-Chloroflexi-1 | reverse complement strand
TCGGGATGTGTTTCCCTTACGGCCGTCGCTGGTGAACCCGCCATCGTGGCTCCTGGTCTGAAAGGCTCTGCCGTCGGAAGAAGCCGCCAATACTCCGCAGGGGCCGGCATGAACAATTGGCCCCAATCGCCGATTTCCTGAGCATAAGCTGCCTGCACATCAATCGCGTCGAGCAAGTTCTTGAAGGCGTCCAGTGGCGTCTCTCCTTGAGCCACCAGGTCGAATTCCAGACAGTGCGCAACGTACCAGGTTTCTTCCGGATACAGCAACAAGTGAACGGTCAGCGCCATCATCTCGGCCCTCCCATGGTCAAGTCGTTCGATACCTGCTGTTCTAATTCGACCTCACCATCTGCGCTATCCTTGCAAAGGATCACGCCTTCAGCGCAGCTATCTCGGCAAGGCTGTCTGGTCGCGGGTCCGCCAACATCCGCCGGACGTCACCCAACTGGACCAGGTCATACTCCTCAATCCGGGGGCCAAAAAGCTCCCTGGCGCCCCGCTCGCGCAGCTTCTCAACGCCAAACCACCCCATGCAGCCCGCGCCGCTTGCCCTCGATGACCACCTCCTGGTACACTCCGAAATCCGAAATTCGCAATCCGAAATCCCAAATCCCCTCCCCATGCGCCGCCGCCTCGCGGCCATCGACGGCAAGGTAAGGGGAGAACACTTATGCAGAGCTGCCCGGAGCGAAAAACACAGTCGCTGCGACGGTCCAACCCGTTGTGCGGGCCTGTGGAGCCCGCCTCTCGGTCAGCTCCCCTGACCTGGATACTCAGCCTGGTCGCCCGGCAAGACAGAGAGGAGTGCCTGATGCTTGAGGTTCAGATCTGCCAGGATCGGGCTCAGGCGCCGGATCTCCTGTCCGCGCTTGACAGCGGCCGAGTACACCAGCAAGACATCGATATCCGATGCGTC
>PHCA01000313.1:0-2127 GCA_002842085.1 Chloroflexi bacterium HGW-Chloroflexi-1 | reverse complement strand
CACTCAACCGCCCCCCGTCACCGGCAGAAACGCCGGCGGCGGCGCGACGTCGCTCGGGAAGCGCGGGATCAGCCGGTAGCCGCCCGTGTACGGCGCATCCCAGGCGTACTGGCCCACCACGCCCCACGCAGCCCAGACCTCCCCGATCTGCACGTACGGCCGGCGCCACGCCAGGCCGGCCGGGAAGTAGATGCGGGCCGGGCCGCTGCCGTCGTCCAGGGTCAGCGCGTCCGGCTCGAACCGGACCACCCGGCCGACGATCCGGACCAGCCGCCCCTCGTGCGCCTCGCCCACCTGCCCCGTGGTCACTCGGAGCGGGACCGGCGGTGTGCCAACCCCCAGCCAGGTCAGATAACTCGGGTTCGGCACGGAGATCTCCGCCTCGCCGTGGAAGTCGCGGGTCCAACCCGTCACCCGTACGCTATCCCCGACGACCAGCGCCGGATAGGCCCCCGCGCGCAGGTAGACCTGGATGCCGCCGGTCTCATCCTGGATGTAGCTGCTGCGGCCGAAGAGGCCCGGGGGCAGGGTGACCACGCCCGCCACCGTGACGCGGGTATCGGGGGGCGCGGCCCGGGCCGCTGCGATGCTGCCGGGCGCCAATCCGCCCGTTTGGGTCGCTCCCGGCGCCGATCCACCGCCACCGTCACCCGGCGCCGGCGTGGGCCAGAGCTGATTGGCCCGGCCGGGGGTCTCGACGCAATCCTTGCCCCACGCGCCCCCGCCATCGACGGCCCGGCAGTAGCTGCGATCCCGCCCCGGGCCGCGATCGTACGCGAAGTGATCGACGACCACGCCGTCGGGCCGGCGCAACGTCACCTGATCGTGGTTGTCACCCAGAGACAATCGCGTCTGCGCGCGGAAAAGCAACAGATAGCCGCGCGGCCAGATCACCGTGCCCAGGGGCAGCGTGTAGGTCTTCGTGTCGTCCAGCAGCGCCCAGCCGCCCAGGCTCGCCGCGGCCGGACCGGCGTTGTAGAGCTCGATCCATTCGTCGGTGAAATTGGCGACGCCGTTCTCGTCCCAGTCCACGTACTCGGGGTAGGGCAGAATCTCGTTCAGGGTCACGCCCTGCAGGTACGGGGTGACGGTCGGGGTCGCGGTCGCGGTCGGGGTAGGGGTTGGGGGCAGGTTGGCCCGGCCGGGCGAGGGCGGGTACGCGTCGGTCCAGGGGCCATCACCGTCGGTGGCTCGGGCGTAGGCGCGATCGGCCGCGGGCTGGGTGTAGCTGAAGCTGTCCACCTCCGCGGCGTCGGGGCCGAGCAGCCGGACCGTGTCGCCGTCGTTGTTGAGCGCCACGCCGGTCTGCGAACGGAACAGGAGCAGATACGCGCCGGGGGCCAGGACGACGTCGGCGGGGGAAATGCCCGCCGCAGATGCACGCGGGAAGATGTAGGGCGCGCTGCCGCCGCCGGCGATGTCGTCCAACGCCCAGCCGCTCAGATCGACCGGGGCGGACCCGCGGTTGAACAGTTCGACCCATTCGTCTTCGGCGGTGGCTGCGCCGTCGCCGTTCCAGTCGACCTCCGCCGGCCGCGGCAAGACCTCGTTGAGCCGGATGCTCTCCCGGTCGTAGACGAGCGGGGTTGGCGTGGGTGTGGCGGTCGGGGTCTCGGTCGGCGTGCCGGCGGGAGTGGGCGTGCCGGCGCGGTTGGCGCGGCCCGGGGATGGCGGGTAGGCGTCGGTCCAGTCGCCAACTCCGTCGATCATCCGACTGTAGCTCACGTCCCGCCGCGGATTGGTGTAGGAAAAGCTGTCCACCTGGTGGCCGTCCGGGGCCAGCAAGCGCGCGGTATCGGCGTCCTGGTTGAGCGCCACGCGGGTGGTCGAACGATAGCGGACCAGGAAACCGCCCGGTTCCAGAATTGTGCCGGCCGGGAAGATGTACGGCGCGCTGCCGCCGCCGGCGATGTCGTCCAGCGCCCAGCCGGCCAGATCGACCGCGGCGGTCTCCAGGCTGAACAGTTCGATCCACTCATCGAACGCGTCCAGGACACCGTCCCCGTCCCAGTCGATGGCGTGAGGCCGCGGCAACAGCTCGTTCAGCCGGATGCGCGGCAGCGGTCCGGCCGTGAAGGTGGCGGTGGGGGTGTAGGTCGGGGCGCCGGTCGCGGTGGGCGTGTTCGT
>PHCA01000312.1 GCA_002842085.1 Chloroflexi bacterium HGW-Chloroflexi-1 | reverse complement strand
CCGGCCAACGCGATCGTCACTAGCAAGAAGAGGATGATCAGGCGGGACGGTGATTTTCGAATCATCAGTTTATCTCTCCTACTCGAACTCGATTTTGCGATAGCGCATTGCGACGCTTTCGGTCAGCCCGATGCCGATCAACATGGTCCAAAGGGAACTGCCGCCGTAGCTTATGAAGGGCAATGGGATGCCCGTCACCGGCATGAGGCTCAGGTTCATGCCGATGTTGACGATGAACTGGAACAAGATCATCGTCGCCACGCCCGTCACGATCAGTCGGCCAAAGCTGTCGCGCGCCATGCTGGCGATGCGCACCATGCGCAGCAGCAACAGCCCGAACAGGATAATCAGCACCACGGCGCCGAAGAAACCCAACTCCTCGGCCGTGGTGGAGAAGATGAAGTCCGTGTGGCGCACGCGCAGGAAGTGAAGCTGGCTTTGTGACCCGTGAAACAGCCCGCGGCCCAGCCAGCCACCGGACCCGATGCTGATCATCGCCTGGTCGATGTTGTATCGGTCGGCTGCCGTGACCGTGGCGGGGTCGAGGAACATCAACAGCCGGGTTTTCATGTAGTCGGCCAGCAGGTACTTCCACGCCGGGATCGCCGCGGCGATGCCCAAGCCCGCCAGCAGGAGCGCATGCTGCCACCGTAGCCCGCTGACCACCAGAATCATGCCACCGATGGCCACCAATGACAGGGCCGTGCCCAAGTTTGGCTGCAGGTAGATCAGCCCGATGGCTGGCGCCAGCAGGAGCAGGGCCATGATCGGCGTGATCAGGCTATCCATGCGCTCTTCCCGGGTCGAAAGGTAGTAGGACATCACCAGGATCACTGCGAGCTTGATCAGTTCTGACGGTTGGAGCAGGAAATCGCCCAAGGCCAGCCAGCGCCGCGCTCCACCCGACACGGTGCCCGCGATCGCGATCACAACCAGGGCGAGCAACATGAACAGATAGAGGGGATAGACCAGGCTTGCGAGCAGTCGGTAGTCGATGACGGCGACCAGGAAAAGCAAGATCAGCCCGACCGCCAGGAAGCCAGCCTGGCGCCATGGCCAGGTTGCCAGCACTTGATTGCCTGACAACGCGCTCGCGATCATCAGGATGCCGAACCCACTCAGCAGCAATACCAACGTCAGTAACGGCCAGTCAAATCGGCGCCACAATACAGGTCTCATGCGCTTATCGCCTCAATCTCCGGGTGTCGCCGGTTTCTCCGCGGTCTGCGTGGGGATGTCGAGTTGGAAGTAGGCCTGCAAGATGCGCGTTGCGACAGGCGCGGCAGTGCTGGAACCCTCGCCGCCGTTGGCTACGAAGACGGTGACCACGATCTCGGGGTCCACGTAAGGCGCGAACGCCGTGAACCAGGCATGGGTCGGCAAGTTGCCTTTCTCGCCTCGGTCTGGCTGGTTGTCGTTGTTGTCGTCGCGGAAGTACTCGGCCGTGCCGGTTTTGCCCGCCACCGCGATGCCGGGCAACTGGGCGCGCGGTGCGGTGCCGTTGGGCCAGTTGACGGCGCCGTACATGCCCTCGCGGACAGTGTCCAGGTGAGCCGGGTCCACCGGCGCCTCGTGGATCAAGAGCGGCTCAAAACCGCGGACTGTCTTGCCTTCGGCGTCCGTGACGTGATCCACCAATTGCGGTTGGTATAGAAAGCCGCGATTCGCGACGGCCGCCGTGGCGTTCGCCATCTGCAGGGGGGTGGCCAGCACGAACCCTTGCCCGATGCTGATGTTGTAGGTGTCGCCGGTGAGCCAATTCTCGGCGTAGTTCAGTCGCTTCCATTTGGGGTTGGGGATCAGGCCCTGGCTCTCCCCGGGCAACTCGATCCCCGTTGTCTGCCCCAGGCCGAACTCGCGGGCATAGTAGCCGATCGCCTCGGAGCCCAGGCCGTGGAAGACGTTCAGGTAGCCCCCCCCCAACTGGTAGAAGAAGATGTCATCCGACACGGCCAGCGCTTCCCGGACCATGACGAACCCGTGCCCATACCCGTATTTGTGGATCCACGAATAGAATGGCTGGTCCTTGGTGCGATCCCAGGGGAAGGATTGGTTGGGCAGCCAGATGATGCCGTCGTTGTTGCCGTCGAACCCATCTCCCAACCTCGTCCGAGTTGTGATGACGTTCTC
>PHCA01000311.1 GCA_002842085.1 Chloroflexi bacterium HGW-Chloroflexi-1 | reverse complement strand
GAGATGGGCGCGCCGGCGGCCTTCCTCAACAGCACGCTCGACTACACGAGCTACGTGGCGACCATGCACAGCGTCCGGCAAGGCGCGGTCAAGCTGCTCTACACCTCGCCGGAGACGTTGCTGCGACCGGAGACCCTCGTCATGCTGGACCAGTGCCGGGTGGACTGCCTGACCATCGACGAGGCCCACTGCATCTCATCCTGGGGGCACGATTTCCGCCCCGAGTACCGCCAACTGCTCCCGGTTCGCCGGCGCTACCCCGCCGCCGTGTGCCTGGCCCTCACCGCCACGGCCACGCCACGCGTGCAGCAGGACATCACAGCCACGCTCGGTTTCGACCAGGCCAACGTCTTCGTGGCCAGCTTCAATCGCAAGAATCTCTACCTGGCGGTGCGCCCCCGCATCGATGGCCTGGGCCAGACCCTGGCTTTTCTGGCAGCCCACCGCGGCGAGTCCGGGATCATCTACTGCAGCACGCGCGAGGGGGTGGACCGGCTGGCCGCGCAACTGGCGGAACGCGGCTGGCCAGCGCGGCCCTATCACGCCGGGCTGGATGACGAAACCCGCCTGCGCCACCAGCGCCTGTTCGTGCGCGATGAGACGCCGATCATGGTCGCCACGATCGCCTTCGGCATGGGCATCGACAAGTCCAACGTGCGCTTTGTGCTGCACTACAACCTGCCCAAGAACATCGAAAACTATTACCAGGAGATCGGCCGCGCCGGCCGGGACGGGCTGCGGGCCGATTGCCTGCTGCTCTTCAGCCAGGGGGACGTGGGCACGATCTACCACTTCATCGAGCAGGGGGCAGCGTCGGAGCGCCCCGGCCGCTCTGCCCGGTTGCAAGCCCTGGTGCGCTACGCCCAGGCGCGGGAGTGCCGGCGCGCGCCGCTGCTGGGCTATTTCGGCGAGCCGGTTGCGGACGCGGCTTGCGGCATGTGCGATAACTGCCTGACCGCCGAGCAACCGGAGGCGGGCGCAGCGGCGGGCGCAAAGGCGCAGACGGATGTCACCGAAGCCGCCCGGATGTTCTTGCGCTGTGTCGCGGAGACCGGGCAGATGTTCGGGGTCGCCCATATCGTAGACGTGCTGCGAGGGTCGCGTTCGCAAAAAGTGCTGCGGCAACGCCACGACCGGCTCTCGACCTACGATGCCGGGCAGGAATTCTCCGCCAAACAGTGGCGGCATCTCGCCCAGGAATTCATCAGCCAGGGGCTGTTGACGCAGGACATGCAACACGGCAGCCTGCGCCTGACCCCCAAAGGGGACCAGGTGCTCAAGGGCGAAAAGGTTTACGCGGTGCTGGCCGAACTCCAGGCCGGGGTTTCCGGGCCGGAGGCGGAACGCCCATATAACGCCGTGCTCTTCGAGCAACTGCGCGCCCTCCGCCGCCAACTGGCCGACGAGGCAAACCTGCCGCCCTTCATCATCTTCTCCGACCGCTCGCTGGTCGAGATGGCGACCTTCTTCCCCCAGTCGCCGGAGCGCTTCACGGACATCGACGGCGTCGGACAGCGGAAGCTGGAGCGGTACGGCGAACGGTTCCTGGCCGTGATCCGCGCCTGCTGTCAGGAGCAAGGCATCCAGGAAATCGCCAAATCGTCCGCGGCGTCCGCCAGGGCGACAACGCGCACGTCGGACAAGCGTCGCTTCGAAGAGGTGGGGGAGCTGTTCGCGGCCGGGCATTCGGTCGAGGAGTTGGAGGCGCTGTACAGCGTGAAGACGGCGACCATCGTCAGCCACCTGCACCGCTACTTGCAGGCCGGCCACCCGGTGGACGCGGGGCGCGTGATCGGCGCCTCCGGGTTGCTCCCTGAAACACAGCAGCAAGTGTTGGCTGCGTTCGACGAACACGGCCCGGAACGCCTCGGTCCGGTCTTCGAGGCGTTGGGCGGGGCGGTCTCCTACGATGAGCTGCACGTGATGCGGCTGTACTACGTGGCCAGATAATCGCTATACCCGCCCACTGTCTCGGCCAACGCGCCGTCCTCCAGCGCGACCACCCGGTCCACTATACTGAGCGGAAATGAATCAGTGGGTGCAGATATAACATACAAGGCGTCGCCCGCGCCTATTTTGTAGATTTTTCGATTGCGGCAGCCCACTGGCTTTCAAGCCCGCTGAGATAGTT
>PHCA01000016.1:42358-47374 GCA_002842085.1 Chloroflexi bacterium HGW-Chloroflexi-1 | reverse complement strand
TTCAGGGAGCATGTTCGCATTGGCCGCGTTGACTCTGGTCGGTGCGTTGTTGCTGAGCGGCTGCGCGCCCGCGGTGACGGCCGCGCCGCTGGCTGCCGGAGAGAGCCCTACCCGGACCATTACCGTGGTTGGCCGGGGCGAGGTCCAGGCCAAACCGGACGTGGCGCATTCGAACATCGGCGTGGAGGTCACCGCGCCGACCGTGGCCGAGGCGATGACCGATGCCAAAGCCCGCATGGCCAGTATTCTGGATGCGTTGAAGAAGCTCGGCATCGCCGAGAAGGACATCCAGACCAGCAACTTCTCCATCAACTTCGAGCGCCAGACGCCCGAAGCCCGGATGCCGATGTTGGAGCAGGGCGCGCCAGCAACTACCGAAGCCGCGAGCGGCGTCTACCACGTCAGCAACATGGTGAAAGTCACCATCCGAGACCTGGATCAGGTCGGCGCGGTGCTGGACGCGGCCGTGGAGGCGGGCGCCAACAACGTCTGGGGGGTTTACTTCGGGCTGGACGATACCAGCATCTTGGAGACACAGGCCCGTGAGAAGGCCGTCGCGGATGCCCGAGCCCGGGCTGACAGCCTGGCCAGGTTGACCGGGGTCAACGTCGGCAATGTGATCGCCGTGAGCGAGGTGATCGGTAGCACACCCGGCGCCGACTTCTCGAAGGCGCTCGCAATGGCGTATGAAAGCAGCGGTGGACCCATCGAGGCGGGTGAACTGACCTTCTCCACCCAGATCCAGGTCGTGTACGCGATCCGGTAACACGTGACAGCGCCCATGTGAAACGTATCCTCTCAAGCGACAGCCATAATCCGAGGTGGCTGTGGCCGGTCTCCTGACCGAGCCACCGTGGCTCGGTCAGGAGACCGGCCACAGCGAGCGCTTCCCCGAAAAACCGAGAAGATACTGCGAAACGTGCGGAGCACAGACAGGTGCTCCGCACGTTTGCGCGCTTAGCCCTGGAACTTGATCTGTGATAGAATAGCGGGCGATGTGCGTCGAGGCAAAGACGCGACGATTGCGAGGCCATGGCCGTGGCCGTGGCCTTTTCTGAGGGCGGGCCGCAGAAGGGGGGATGTGTATATGCCGGGCAGGAGCAGAATGCGGTGGGTCTTGGTCGTCCTGTGCGGGCTATTGTGTCTGGGGCCGGGCGGGCCGGCAGCAGCCCAAGGGCCGGTGATGGGATGGCAGGCGCTGGGAGGGCCAGGTGGCCGCGTGATGCAGCTCGTGGCCGCGCCGAACGGCGCCGATCTGTACGCCGTGGCCGTGGCAGGGGTCAACCGCCGCGATGACCAGACCCAGTGGCGCGACACAGGCCGCGTCTTCCTGAGCTACGCGCTCTACCGGAGCCGGGACGGCGGGGCCACGTGGGCGCCGCTCACCAACGACCTGATCCCCGGCGCGCTCTCCGCCCTGTACGTGGACCCGGTAACCGGCGACCTGCTGGCCGGCCTCCAGGGCGCCGGCGACTCCTTCACCCGCCGCTATGGCCTGTGGCGCAGTCGGGATCAAGGCGCGAGCTGGGAGCGCGTGGCGCTGTGGAGCGACAGCCTGAACGTCCTGCGAATCACCCGGGGCGCGGACGGACGCTATTTGTACCTGGGCGTGACCGAAGCGAGCAAGTACCCATCCAGTTACGTCTATCGCAGCGCCGACGACGGTTTGACGTGGGACCGATTCCTGGCCTTGCGCTACGAGCAGCGGCCGGGCAGCACGATGGTGGACCTGGTCGCCCATCCCAGCGATCCCAACCGGTTGTTCATCACCACCTATGGCGGCGAGCTCTACGTCAGCGACGATGCTGGCGAGACGTGGGCCCTGCCCGGCAAGCCGGAAAACCCGCCGTTGCCCGACCCAGGTGGCCCGGCGCGGCTGGCCATCAACCCCGATCGCCCGCGCACATTGCTGGTGGCGCGCGGGGGGGGCGGCAGTAGCCCGCAAGACCTGACCGTTGCCCGCAGCACGGATGGTGGCATGACCTGGGCCAACATGGCCGGCACGGGGCTGCCTGCTCAGGGGGGCGTGCGCGCGCTGGCCGCCTTGCCCGGCAACGTCTACCTGTTGAACATCGACGGCGGCACATTCCGCAGCGCCAATGCTGGCGCGACCTGGCAGCCGTTGGAAGGGCCGCTCAGCAGCGGAGGGGTCGCGGCTTTTTGCCCGCTGCCGGGCGCGAAACAGACGGTGCTGGCCGCGACCGGGTACGGGCTTTTCGTCAGCCGAGACGCCGGCGCGCTGTGGCAATCTTTGGGGACCGGCTTGCCGTTCAACAGCAAGATCGCCGGCCTGCTGACCGATCCGCGGCGCCCCGAGCGCATGGTGGCGATCAGCGACAACCAGACGTTGTGGGGGCTGTTAGCGCCCATGGTCCTGCGCAGCACGGACGGTGGCCAGACCTGGACGCCGGCCGCGCGGGGACTGCCCGAGGTCGAGCCGACGGCCTGGACCCTGGACCCGGGGAACCCGGATACGATCCTGATCGCGTCCTACGAGCACTTCCTGCGCAGTGACGACGCCGGCCTGAGCTGGCAGGTGACGCGCCTGGACCTGAGCTCACGGCGGGCGATCGCGGTGGCGCCCACCGACTCAAACGTGATCTATCTGGGGGGCCGCCCAGTGCTGCGCAGCAGTGACCGGGGCGTGACCTGGGCTGAGATACCGATCTTGACGCCAGGGCAGGCGCGGCAGACGGCGAACGTGGTCGGCCTGGTGGTGGACCCGTCGGCGGCCATGCACGTTTGGGCGGGCCTGGATGACGCGGAGGTGTACGAAAGTATGGATGGGGGGCGTTCGTGGCGCGAGGCTGGGTTGCAAGGGCAGGCGGTGCGCTGGCTGGTCGGGGACGCGACGGACGGGCTCAGACTCTACGCGGGGGTGTCGCAGGCTGACCCCCGTGCAGCAGCGGGGGCTGGCGTCTATCGCTGGGATGGCCCCGGGGGCGCTTGGGTCCCGGCAGTGAGGGGGCTGCCCGATGGGAGCACGATCCTGGCGCTGGCCCCGGACCCGCGCACGCCCGGAACCTTGTGGGCGGCGCGCGATGGCGGTGGGATCTATCGCAGCACGGATCGCGGGGCCCATTGGGCTAACTTTGCGACCGGCGTCGGCGATAACCTGGCGCAGACGCTGGCGGTCGATTACAGCGTCTCGAACGGCATGTTGGCCGGCACAGCGTCGGCCGGCGTGTGGGCGCTGCGGGCGAATCCGGCCTCCTCCCCGGCGCCGACCGCCGTCGACGCCCGCATCGAGGTGGTCTGGCCGCACGACTGGGCGCCGGTGACGCAGGCGAAACTGGCCAATATCGGCCTGCGGCTTTTCAGGCCGGCCAGCTTGCAGCAACCACCTTGTGGCTGGACCCCGCAGGTAACCGTGTGGCAGGCGGTCAACACCAACCCGGTCGAGCCACTGGACCTGACCACGCAGCGCAGCGTCGATGGCCAGCCGTTCCCGTTTTGGGAGCTGAACGACGTGGACGTGAGCCAGGCCAACGATCCGGCGGGGAAGCTTTATTTCATGGTGCGGGTAGCGGGTGTGGACACGGCCACCAGCGTCTGGGCGCACGGCGCGGACCCGCGCACCTATTTCCCGCACCAGGACGTACCCAGCGGCCTGGCGCTCGGGGCGATCGGCGCGGTAGACGCCCGGATCCAGATCGTGTGGCCGCACGACGGGGCCGGCGTCGGCCGATCGGTGACCGAGGGCACGCTCGCAAACATCGCCGTGGCGTTTTTCAAGCATGGGACGCGGCTCTCGGTCCCCGTTGGGTGGCGACCGTCCGGGTTGACGCTGTATGGGGCTTGGAACCAGGAGGTGGGCCGGCCGCTGGCGCGCGCGGCAGCGGTCCAACAACGCACGGCGGGCGCGATCACCTATCCCGTGTGGGAGTTCGACAACATCCCGGTGGCGCGCGCGCTGGATCCCGCCAACAAGCTGTACCTGTGGGTGATGGTGGACGGTGTAGAGACCTATCCCACTATCTGGACGCACGGCGCCGATGCCCGCACCTTTTTCCCGGCGAAGGATGAGCCGATCCAGGGGTGTGTGCCCTAGTCCAGGCGCCTGGAAGGGCGCCTGGCGCCTGAAGTTGCTCGCTGTGGCCGGTCTCCTGACCGAGCCACCCGTGGCGGCCACAGCATCCCCGGATTATGGCTGTCGCTTGAGAGGATACCTGGCGCCTGAAGTTGCGAAGCGCCTGGCGCCTGAAGGAATAGAAAGCACAAAGACAGTGATCAACCTGGCAAACTGGCAGGCGGTCTTCCTCGGCATCTTCCTGACCGTAGTCGCGGTCCTGCTGACGATTTGGTGGCGACAACGAAGCTATCGGTGGGTTTCAGGTGGCCGACTATCGGGCGGGCTGTGACGGGCTCTGCCCGGGTTTTCGCGGCGCGCCGGTGCGCATTTTCCAGGGGCAAGCGGCGGGAAGCCAATTTCTGCCCGGTATGTTCCTGGTCAACAGTCTGGCCTATCTGATCCTATTGCTGGCCTGGAGCATGGTGATGCGGGCCTGGCTGCTTCGGGATGACACGAACGCGTCCCAGGCTATCTGGCGGCCCGTGCTCTGGGGCCTCCTCCTGCTGATCGGCCCGTTTGCTCTGGCGCCCCTGTATCTGCCGCCGCCGGAGGCGCACGTGCGCGGCGATCCGCAGCGGGTGGCGATCAACGCCCGGCGGGAAGTTTACATGTACGACCAACTGGCGTCAGCGCCCGTGCTGCGGGTGGGTTTGGAGGATGTGCGCCCGCGGCGGGATGGCCAGCCGGGGATGCGCGTCTGCCTGCGCACCTACACCTTTTTCTACCTGCCCGCCGGCTACATGTACCTGGACATGACCCCGGAGGGCGTGCATAGCAACGCCGGTGGCGTGTTCCCGCGCACCGGCTCCTGCTGGGAGTGATTTTGGCATCCGCTGTGGCCGGTCATGAGATACGGGGGCACGGTCGGGAGACCGGCCCCAGCACTTTGGCGCGATGAGATACGGGGGCACGGTCGGGAGACCGGCCCCAGCACTTTGGCGCGA
>PHCA01000016.1:7519-42343 GCA_002842085.1 Chloroflexi bacterium HGW-Chloroflexi-1 | reverse complement strand
TTACTGATCCTACTCGCCGCAGTATTGCTGCTCTGTTGTTGCTGCCTGGTGGTGTTGGGCCTGATCGGCATCTTCGCGATCTCAGACAGCGCCAATTCCGAGTCAGCGCCTGGCGTCATGTTGACCCCGGCCCCGCCGGTCGCTGCGGCGCCGGGCGGCGAGTCCGAGGCCGCGTTGGCGCAGGCCGAGATGCCGGAGCGCGATCTGCGCGATCTGGCGCTGCGGCTCAACCCCGACGTGACCAGCATCCCGTTGGTGGTCAACCCCACGCCGCCAACCTATCAGGTGGGCGACACGGCCGAATTCTGGATCTCCAATAACGATACGCAGGAGAACCGGCAGATCACCGCCGAGCTGCGCTACATCACCGATCACCTCTACATGTGGGTCGAGCAGGGAGTGCAGCTGGATCAGGCGGATCTGGAGCGTTCGGCCGAGCGGTTTGAGACACAGACCTACCCAACCAACCGCGAGTTCTTCGGCAGCGAGTGGAGCCCGGGCGTGGACAACGACGTGCATTTGACCATCTTGCACGCCCGGGGACTGGGAGAGACGGTGGCGGGTTACTATTCGTCGGCCGACGAGTTTTCGCAGTTGATCAACCCGTACTCCAACGAACGCGAGATGTTCTACATTTCGGTCGATTCCGGCAGCGCCAAGCCCAACAGCTCCTTCTACGACGACTCGCTGGCCCACGAATTCCAGCACATGATCCACTGGGCCAACGACCGCAACGAGGATTCCTGGGTCAACGAGGGGATGGCGATGCTGGCGGAACATCTGAACAGCTTCGACAGCGGCGGGGCCGATATCGCCTACACCGAGCAACCCGACACGCAGTTGACCACCTGGTCCGACCCCAGCGAGGGCAACGGCGAGCACTACGGCGCGTCCTATCTGTTCATGGCCTATTTCCTGGACCGGTTCGGTGAGGAGCTGACCAAGGCGGTCGTGGCGTCGCCGGAGAACGGCGTGGCCGGTTTCAATAGCGCGCTGGAGAAAGCGGGCCGGCCGGAGCGGTTCGACGACATCTTCGCCGATTGGGTGATCGCGAACTACCTCGACCGGCCGGAGGCGGATTCAGAAGGACGTTACGGCTACACGGAACTGGATCCGGACACCCCAAGCGTGGGCGAGACTTATCAGCGGTTCCCCGCATCGGCCAATAGCCAGGTCAGCCAGTATGGCGCGGATTACGTCCGGCTCAAGGGCCAGGGGGATCTGACCATCGAATTCCAGGGCCAGCAGCAGGTCGGCCTGGTAGATGCGCAACCGAAGGGGACTTATGCCTGGTGGTCGAACCGCGGCGACGACAGCGACGCGACCCTGACCCGCGCGTTCGATCTGCGCGACCTGACCACGGCGACCCTGACCTTCTCGGCCTGGTACGACATCGAAGAGGGCTGGGATTATGCATACGTGGAGGTGTCCACCGACGGCGGCGCGCGCTGGCAAATCTTGCCCGCTCGCTACACCACCGATGAGAACCCGGTGGGCAACGCGTTCGGTGTTGGCTGGACCGGCATGAGCGGCGGTGGCAGTGCGCCGGCATGGGTGGATGAGCAGGTCGATCTAACGTCGTTCACTGGCCAGGAGATCCTGCTGCGCTTCGAGTACGTCACCGATGACGCGGTGAACAAGCCTGGCTTCCTGCTCGACGACATCGCCATTCCAGAGCCGGGCTACTCCGATGGCGGTGAAGCCGGGTCCGGTGGCTGGGAGGCCGCGGGATGGGTGCTGACCGATAACCTCCTACAACAGCGCTGGTTGGTGCAGTTGCTGGGGGTCGGTCGCAACCAGTTGACCTTGCAGCGCATGACCGTGGGCGCGGACGGCCGCGGCCGACTCACGCTGGATGGGCTGGGCGACCTGAATGAGGCGGTGCTGGTGATCTCGGCGCTGACGCCCGTCACTACCGAGCCGGCTGCGTACGATTACACCATCACCGCGCGCTGACACTGATTATGCCAGGCGCACGCTGAAACTTCACCGCGCGCTGACACTGGTTATGCCAGGCGCACGCTGAAACTTCACCGCGCGGCATCCCCGCGCACGCGTCGTTCCCACGAACGCGGGAATTCAGGCGCCTGGACACCCGCGTTCGCGGGTGTGACTGAGCGAAGCCGAAAACTGACATGCGCTGTATACTGGTCGGAAATCAAACGAGTGCATTAGAAGCCAGAACCGCAAGCTGTCATTGCGAGCGTTTTTTGCACCATGCGCTCAGCATGAAAGCGAAAACACACTCGTGACTCACTGGTTTTTCGCCGGCGGCGTCGGCATCCTGATGGCGTTGGTCGCAGTCGGCACGGTTCGGTCCGGCCAACTACTGCGCACCTGGACCCCCCCATACAACTTGCTGCTCAGCCCGCCGGACAACGGGTTGCGCATCGCGCTGGTCGGCCTGGGCCTGGCGCTGGGCTACACGCTGGGGCCGGGACCGGCGATGTTGGGTTGGCGCACCACCTACCTGGGGCAAGATTTGCTGTGGGGCGCTGGGCTGGGCGTGGCGCTGGCCTGGGGCCTGGGCCTGGCGGGACAGGCCGTCGCGCGGCGCTGGGGAGAGACCGTTTACTCTACGAAGATGTTGCAGTGCATCCTGCCCGCAAACGGCCGGGAGTGGGTCGGGGTGCTGCTGGCGCTGCTGCCGGCGGCCGCGCTGGAGGAGTTGCTGTTTCGCTCGTTGCCGTTGGGCGGCCTGGGATGGTTGATCCCCCCCCATTGGCTGTTGTGGCCGCTGGCCCTGGCCTTCGGGCTGCTGCATTGGCCGCAGGGCGGCTGGGGTGTGGTCGGCACGACGCTGGCCGGCATCGCGCTCTCCCTGCTCTTTCTCGCCACCGGCAGCATCTGGGCGCCGCTGGCCGCGCACTATGTGCTCAATGTGTCGCAATTGCTGCTGGCCAGGCGGGCTGGGCTAGAGCCGTTGCGGCAGACGGGGTAGAACTCGGGCGGACTTCATCTCCCGGCCTGCGATCAAGACTCCCATTGCGCTGAGCCTCAGGCAAAAGCCGGTCACAGCAAGAACAATCTGTCGGCATGGCGGGACCTACGGTGCAGTCTAGTCACGCGTCTTGCCTTTTCCGACTTCATAGAACTCCTGGGCTTCGCGTAGTTCTGGCGAACCCTCGTGTGTCAACTCACTACGTTGGAAGATTAGCTCAGCACGAGCAAACAGAGTACTAGCCTCCCCTTTTAACCTTTGGGCCGCCATACGGCAGTATTCAGGATCAATATCGACTCCCAGACTGTTTCGCCCCGCTTTCAGAGCCGCTATCATTGTGGTACCAGTTCCGCAAAACGGATCCAAAACAGTATCGCCGTAAAACGAGAACATCCGAACCAGTCTATATGCCAGTTCAAACGGGAAGGGGGCCGGATGTTGACGCGTTGAAGCTCCGCCGAGGTTCCAGAACTGCCTGAACCAGGCATGATAGTCTTTCTTGTCGATCATGCTCATTTCACGTTGATGCGCCGTTGGCTTGCGGTATCCACCAGGCTTCCTTTGCATCAGGATGAATTCTATGTCGTTCTTGATCACCGCGTTCGGTTCATATGGTTTACCAAGAAACCTGCCCCCGTTGCTGATCTCGTAATTGGCGTTGGATATCTTGTGCCAGATGATAGGATTGAGATTGTCAAACCCTATTTTTCTGCAAGATACGCAGATATCTGCATGGAGCGGCACAACTACGTGACGGCCATAGGCGCGTCGTGAGAGACAGACATCTCCGACTACACAGACAAGCCGTCCCCCAGGCACCAAAACACGAAATGCTTCTCGCCAGACCTTGTTCAGTTCCTCAACAAATCGCTCGAAGTCATCGATGTGCCCCAACTGGTGTGGGTTTTCGTTGTATCGTTTGAGTGTCCAGTATGGCGGCGAGGTAACAACCAAGTGTACGGCTTCATCTTCGATAAAGCTCATGTCGCGCGCATCGCCAAGGATCAGACGGTGGACTGTACGATCGTTTTCCATCATTGTTCTCCAGAAACGTACGCTAGTGTATGAGCTACGAGGATCCGCGCGAAAGATTTGAGGGACAGGTCTTCTGCTGGTTCTTCATAGACGCCATTCAAGCCACTTGTGTTCTGTGATGTCAGAAAAGCCGTGGCAGTGTAGTGTCGTTCCCTGACAAGCTTCCTGCAGAAGAGCTCGTATCGCTTCATGTAGGATGCATTCTTGAATTTTGGAAATACACTGAAGTGCGGTTCTTCGACCCTGACAGAGCGTCTGGAGGCCGGGCAATCTTCCAGCATAAAGAAGTAGTCGAGGAACGGCTGACTGCTATTCTTGAATGCGCCTTCCCGAAAGGCTGTCCACAGGTCCAAGGCGCTTCCCATCGCCTCCTCTGTCCGGTTATTGAAGTTGTTGCCGAATGAGGGACCAACCTGTGATTTGGCCTCTAGCGCAACAAGCAATCTTCCATCACGAACAACCAACAAATCCCATTCCTTCGTAGGACGAAAGTATCCCGGAAGTTGGAGGGCAGCAGGGTGATAGATGTATTGTCTTCTGATGCCCGTCTCTGCGATCAAACCGTAAATAGATCAATAAGACCTTGCATCTGTGCGCCGCCGGTTACAGCGCTACGCGCCCCTTGGTCGCTGTTCCCACTTTGTGCCTGGCGCTCACGCTGTGCCTGGCGGGTGCGCCAGTAGTGTGCTACGGCCCGAGAGACTGCTTCCGGTAGGTTATCCAAGATCGACTGTTGTTTCATTCCTTTCCTTTCAATCGCGTGTGCGGCCCACTATTCCACCCGCCACCCACTCGCCCCCAAACGCTGCGTCAATTCATCCTGCAACTCCCGGCAAATGCGGGTGTGATTGTTGGGGAAGTCAAGCTGATAGCAGGCGCTGCCGTTGGCCTCGACGATGATTCGGAAGCGGTCGTCCCCCGCGTACTTCGACACCAGGTTGACCAACTCAGCCAACCGTTTGCGATCAAGGTCGAGGCTGCGACTGCGCTGGAAGGTGATGTGCACCGTGCGCGGGCCTTTGGGCGCTGCCGAGGCGTCACCCAGCCGTGGGGCGGGGGCGCTGTCCTCCTGCGGCGCAGACTCAAGGGAAGGCCCGGGCCTGACGGAACTCAGGGAACTGATGGGTGTGGGTTCGGGCGCAGCGGAACTGGGGGCGTCTACCTCCGGTTGGGGCGTGTCTCCCTGCGCCTTCGCTCCCCCGCTCATCTGCTCTCCAGCTCCTCTGCCTCCCCGCTCCTCTGCCCCTCCGCTCCCCCGCTCTCCGGCCCCCTGGCCGCTCGGCTCCCCGTCGCGCTCCGCGAACCACTCGGGCTTGTCGTCCGCAAAGGGGTTCTCCTCACCATAGTCCGCGTCATCTTCGGCTTCCCCGGGGAAAGCCCCGACCCCGGCGGTTTCCATCATCGAGGCAGGCGTGTAGCGCCGGGCCGCCCGCTCGTTCACCTGCGGCCGCGCGTTGGCCGCGCCACCGTTGCGGTAGCGATATGCCACTGAGCTGGTGTCTTCGATGACCTGTGCGCCCTCGACATAATCCTGCACTGAGTCCGCCAGCACGCTGACCCGGCCGTTGCGCACGTCCACCCTGCCGCGCACCACCACGATCTTGTCCAGCGCCCACAACGCGCGGGTCTCCTGATACAACTTCGGGAAAACGGTCACGTCGAGCGCGCCCTGGAGGTCTTCCAACCGGACGAACGCCATCGGATCGCCCTTTTTTGTGGTGATCTGTCGAACGTCGGCGATCATACCGCCGATGACGACCGGCATCTTGGCCAGCTCCTCGGTGATCTCCATCGTACTGTGGGTGATTACATGCTTCAGGTCCACGGTCATTTGTTGCAATGGATGGCTGGAAACGTACACGCCGACCAACTCCTTCTCCCACTCCAACGCTTCCTTGGGGCTGACTTTGGTTTCATCGGGCAGCGACGCGAGCAGATCCTCGTCCGTGCTCGCGTCGATCTCCCCGAACAGGTTCATCTGGCCGATCTCGCGATCCTCGTGAGCCTTGACGCTGGCGCCCAAGATGCGGTCGATAGCGGCCAACAGTCGGCCGCGCTCGCCGAATTCGTCCAGCGCGCCCACTTTGATCAGACACTCCAGGCCGCGGCGGTTCACCTGGCGCAGGTCTACCCGGTCGGCGAAGTCGGCCAGCGAGGTGAACGGCCGGTCGCGCCGGCCCCGGAGGATGGTCTCCACCGAGCCCTCGCCCACGTTCTTGATTGCGTCCAGGCCCATGCGGATGGCCGCGCCGGCCGGCACAGGGAAGGGGAACGCGGTCACCTGTGGGGGGGGCGTTCGGTCGGCCGGCAACTGCTCGATGGTGAAGGTGTTGGCGCTGACATCGACGTTGGGCGGCAGCACCTCGATGCCCATGCGCCGGCATTCGCCGATCAGCGCGCCGACCTTGTCGGTGTTGTGGCGATCGATGGTCAACAGGGCGGCCATGTATTCGGCCGGATAGTGGGCCTTGAGGTAGCCGGTCTGGGCCACGATCACCGCGTAGTCGGCGCCGTGGGCTCTGTTGAAACCGTAGCGGGCGAAACCCATCAGCGCGTCCCAGATCTCATCCGCCTCGTGGCGCTTCAACCCCGACTTCTTTTCAGCCCCCGCCGCAAAGATCTCCCGGTGCTCATCCAGCACCTTCCTGGTCTTCTTGCTGATGCCGCGGCGCACCAGGTCAGCCTCGCCCGGGGTGTAGCCGGCGACGTCGGCCAGGATTTGAATCACTTGTTCCTGATAGACACAGTTGTGGACGATAACATCATTGGCTATAAAGCTGTGAAGACCTTCGACGGTCAGATCATAGACGTGTTCGATGCCGATTGGCTCGATAGACATGATCTTCTGCCAGGCCACGTTCATGCGCTGGGCTGTCTCTGGCATATCGAGCTTTCGTACGACAGATGCCGCAACCCGGTCAGGGATGCGTTCGCGCTGTCGGCTGGCGCTCCTGAAGTGCTGGCGATCAAAACCCGTGGCCCGCATGAGTCCCTTTTGTGTGCCCGACCACGCCTCGCTTAACTCTGCCATGAAACGGGCACGCGAAACATCAGGCTCGGCAACTCCGCGGCACATCACCTCCCTTTTCGCTGTGACCATGTGAGGCTGCAACAATTCGGCCAACCGCTTCGTATCATAAATCGTCACCTGGTAACTCGGTAGCCTTTGAGGGGCATTGTCCTCCCGTTGGACCGAGTAGTAGTTGACGTAAATGGTCGAGCCAACGCCAAGTCGCAGCAAGAGTGTCTGCACATCTTCGGCCAGGCGCCGGGAGATGGTCCTGTAGTGACACACCCTGCTGCCCATATAGCCGTCGCCATCCCACAGCGAGGCGAGGAAGAACGCAATATCAGGCTCGGCGAGCTCGAAAACGAAGTCGGGAATGAGCTTGTCGCGACTATGAACGCCGCCTGGCCGCGCGCCGGGCGGATACTTTAGACCAAGTTCACGCAGCCATGACAATAGACTGTTGGGCGCGTGATACTGCAGCCCCTCCCGCATGGCTTTGGCTGCGCCAATGCGGGTCACATCCCGCACCTGGTTCACATAGGTAGGCGAGATGTCATCGAACGCTGCCAGGCAACGGGTGTACTCAGACAGCATGGCTGGTTCTTTCGAGACAAAATCAACCATGGCGCCACTGGTCAGGCTGCCGTCGGCGATCAGGTAAGCCAGGGCGCGCAACTTGCGGTGGTCGCAGACCAGACCGACGCCTTCCTCTGGGCCAAGCAAAGCAGGCGGAGTGCCGATGTAATCACCTGGTCGCAACTCGTTGAGCGGACGCCAACCATCCTCACTCAGCAAGCGATGATCCGCAGTGACCTTGAGGTGTGCGCCATTGCGCAGCGTTACCTTGAAAACGGGCTTAGACCCGCTGTCGATCCAGTGTGTCACGCGGCCGGCAGCAGGACGCCAGTCCTCGGCGATGCCCTGGATGACCATCTCCGCCATGTCGCCAACTTGATCCAGTCGGCAGCGACGGCCAGTCCGCACATCCATCACCAGGGCGTCGCCGCTTACGCACACCCCCATCGTCTCGGCCAGGATCGGCTCCAGGATCGGGTGGACGTAGTGGGCCGCCTGCTCGCCATGCAATACGGCAATGAAATCCGGGATGAACTCCATCGGGCCGGGGCGGTAGAGCGAGATGGTGGCGGTGATGTGGTCGAACTCGGTCGGGCGCAGGTCCATCAGCACGCGCCTCATCCCTTGCCCTTCCACCTGGAACACGCCCAGCACATCCCCACTGGTCAGCAGCTCGTAGGTCGTGGGGTCGTCGATCGGCAGGTTCTCCAGCGTGTACTCGACGCCGTGGCGTTCCCGGATCAGCCGGGTGGCCTCGCGCATCAGCGTGAGGGTGGCCAGCCCCAAGAAGTCGATCTTGAGCAACCCGATCGACTCCAGGATCGGATACTCGTATTGGGTGACGGTCTCGGTGATCGCGGACCTGGGCGGCCGCATCAGCGGCGTGTAGTGGGTCAGCGGCTTATCAGCCACGATCACGGCCGCGGCGTGGATGGAAGAGTGCCGCGCCACGCCTTCCAGGTCTTTGGCTGTGTCCAACAACCGCCGGACGTCCTCCTCCTTGTCGTAGCGTTGGCGCAGCTCGGCCGAGTAGAACTCGTTCCCTTCGGTGAGCACGTCCTTGATGGTCACCGGCTTGCCAGAGATGGCCGGGATCATCTTGGCCAGGCTGTCGACCTCGGGCAACGGCACGTTCATGGCCCGGCCCACGTCGCGCACCGCGGCCCGGGCCTTCATCCGACCGAAGGTGACGATCTGGGCCACCTGGTCCTGGCCGTATTTGTCTACGGTGTAGCGGATCAATTCTTCGCGCTGGTCGTCGGGGAAATCCAGGTCGAAGTCGGGCATGGTGACGCGGCCCGGGTTCAGGAAGCGCTCGAAGATCAGCTTGTTGCGCAGCGGGTCCAGGTTGGTGATCCCGAGGGCGTAGGCCACGATAGAGCCGGCGCCCGACCCGCGCACGTTCCACCAGATGCCGCGCTGTTTGGCGTACATGCACAGGTCCCAGACGATCAGGTAGTAGACGTCGAAGCCCATCTCGTGGATGATCTTGAGCTCGTGCTCCTTGCGGGCGAGCACCTCGGGGTCATCGGCGCGATCTCGGTAGCGGTGACGCATGCCCTCTTCAGTCAGGCGCCGCAGGTAGGTTTGATACGTGTAGCCATCGGGGATGGCCATGTCCGGGAGGTGGTAGGTGCTGTCCTCCGGATCGACGTCGCACATCTCGGCGATCTTGACGGTGTTGCTGAAGGCGCTGTCGGGCAGATCGACCAGCGACAGGAAGGTCTGGCGCATCTGGGCCAGGGACTTGAGGAAGTAGGATGCGCCGTCGTAACGCATCCGCTTGGGGTCGGTGACCAGCGACGAGGTCTGGACGCACAGCAGCATGTCGTGCGGGCCGGCGTCCTCCTCCCGGACGTAGTGCACGTCGTTGGTGACGATCATGGGCAGGTCGTATTGCCGCGCCCAGGCGAAGAGCTGTTTGTTGACCTGGGTCAATTCGGGGATGTTGTGTTCCTGGAACTCGATGTACCACCGCTCCGGCCCGAACACGTCCCGGTACCACTGTAACCGGGCCAGCGCCTTCTCCTCCTGGCCGTTCTTGAGCAGCGTGGGCAGCTCCGCGGCCAGACAGCCCGAGGTGCAGATCAGCCCGGCGCTGTGCGCGGCCAAGTAGTCGGCGTCGATGCGCGGTCGATAGTAGTAGCCCTGCAACTGCGCGTCGCTGCAGATCTTCAGCAGGTTGCGGTAGCCCGTCATGTTCCGGGCCAGCAACAACAGGTGATGGCGGCCCTTGTCCGCTTCGGGATCGCGACCCGCCATCGGCCGGCCGTACTGGGTCAGGTAGGCTTCCACGCCCAGGATCGGCTTGATGCCGGCCTTGCGCACGCCGCGCGAGAACTCGATCGCGCCGTGCATGGCGCCGTGGTCGGTGATCGCCAGGGCCGGCTGACCCAGCTCGGCCGCGCGCTCGGCCAGGCGGCGGGTGCTGCCCAGGCCGTCGAGCAGGGAGTATTCGCTGTGGACGTGCAGATGGACAAAATCGTCGGGCATGGGTCATCTGGGAGTACGGATTGCGGATTGCGGATTGCGGATTGCGTATTGAAAAGTGACCTCGAAAACCTGTCAGGTCTGGGCGAGTTCCTGCTTTTCCAGAAAATCATAGAAGCGAGTCATGTCTTCGACCAGAGCCGAGTAACAGGGGCGTGCCTCATCTGCCAATTCCTGCAGGCGCGATGGGCGCAAGTTGAAGGTATACACATTCCTGACGACATGGCGGAATCCGCGATAGTTATCCAAACAATCGCGTGTGTTGCGCCCGATGACAGGCGGGCGCGTCCCGCGCAACTCGGCCGACATCTGCATGAGAAGATCTCGATGCCACTCAGGGCCAGTGGGCACAGAGCCATCAATTTCCCTGGCTATCTCCTCGAAGATGCGTTCAGCGCCAGCGTAGAAGCTATGCAAGTTCAGCGCGGCCCCATCCAGATAGTCTTCGTCGCCTTGCGCCCGGGCCTTGGCCATCAAGCGCTCAGCTCGAGCGAGAACTCGTTCCAATTCGATCAACTCCGCGTCCAGGCGACCAATTAGAGCGATTTGATCCGCGCTCATAAAACTACTCCTTCTCGTTCGATAGTTGCCAGCAGTTCAGGCGGCGCCAGTTCAGCCTCGACCAGGTCTACTGAGATGCCTGGGTCCAGGCTGAGCAGGCGAGACACGGCGCGATAATAGAGGCGTTCCGGTACCCCCCAGACCGCCAAATCCACGTCCGAGCGGACGTAAAATTTCTCCGGAAAGAGCGCAGACCCGAAGACAACAACTCGCCTGGCGCCAAATCGCTCCTTCAACAACTGTGCCCCTTCTCGCGCCACCTGCCAGGCGCGCTGATGTCGCGCCGCCAACGCTTGAGCTTTTTGCTGTCGCCGGCGCCGTGCCGTTGCTTGATAGACTGCCATTTGTTCGGGTGTGATATCGAGAGCCATTCCAACCACCGTTTGCTTACCCCAGGGGGTCCCTTCCGTCCGCCAGCCTTATTATAGCAGATCGCGGCGTGGGCCGGTAATCGGGGCGGTTGCGGTCGCGTTGACTTTCCGGGGCTGGCAGGGTAAAATGGGTGGCAGCACGTTAGATTTGCAACGCGCCAACGTTCAACGCTGATTTGGGAAGGATTCATGGCTCAGAAACAACCGTTCACCTGGAAACCCTCCGACGTCATCGAGGTCGCCAACGCCAGCGACGAGAACATCTCGCTGGAACTGGACAGCGGCCCGCTGCGTTTGGATAGCGGTCGCACGCTGCGGATGACCGCTTCGGCGCTGCAGCAACCGCAGCTCGTGGCACTGGTCGACGCGGGCAAAGTCAAGGTGCAACCGTCCCGGAGGAGGTAGGCGGCGGCGGTTTGAGGGAGGTAAACGCATGACAACTGTAGCACTGCAATCTCAGCTCGTGGAGCAACTAGAGGATGTCGCAGCCGAGCGTCGTGTGCGATCTGGTGACTTATTGGAGACTGCCGTCCGCGTTTATCTGCGACAGGTGGAGCAAGAAAAAATCAGGACAGAGGCAAGCGCGTTCCGAGCGATGCATGACCGGCTGGCCAAAGAGTATCTTGCCAAATATGTGGCGATCCATAATGGCGCGGTCGTGGATCATGATGAGGACTTTCAAGCTTTGCACGCTCGCGTGCGGCAGAAATACGGCCGTCAACCGGTCTTGTTGCGTCGAGTGGAACCAGAGCCCGAACGCGTACTGACGTTTCGTAGTCCATCAGTTGAGCCGGGGCGCTTATGAACTACGCATATCTTTCCGACTACGCACCTCCGGCGCCCGCCTTGCAGATCAGCCTTGGATATCCAGCAGGCGTGCTCTCAGTCGGGCCCGTGACCGCCATCGTCGATACTGGTGCAGATGGCACACTGATCCCCCGCGTCCTGATCGAGGACGTTGGCGCCCCTTTTGTCGATGACGTGCGTATCCGTAGCCATTGGGGCGAATGGCGCAATGCGCCTGTATTCGCCGTTGACATCGGTGTCGGTGAGATGCGCTTGCCAGGCGTCGAAGTTGTCGGCGATGAATGGGGGCAGGAAATCGTGTTGGGGCGGAATGTCCTCAACCGGTTAGTCTTGCTGTTGGACGGCCCCCATGGCCTTGTGAGGCTGCTCAATAGTGGACTGGCCCTGCCAAGAGGAGCCGACTCATGTCAGACAGACCCACATTGGTTCTGATCGACGGCCACAGCCTGGCGTTCCGCGCGTTTCACGCCTTGCCGCTGACCCTGACCGCGCCCACCGGCGAGCTGACCAACGCGGTATTCGGCTTTGTGTCGATGCTGCTGAACGTGCTGCGCGACCATGAGCCGGTGTACGTGGCAGTGGCGTTCGACGTGGGCAAGACCTTCCGGCACGCGATGTACGCGGAGTACAAGGGCCACCGGGAACGGATGCCCGATGAGCTGCGCACCCAGATCGAGCGCATCAAGGAAGTCGTCGAGGCGCTGAACATCCCTATCTTCACCAAAGAAGGGTTCGAGGCGGATGACGTGCTGGCCGCGCTGGCGCGGCAGGCCGAGGCGCAGGGCGTGGACAGCCTGATCGTCACCGGTGACCGGGACATCCTCCAGGTGGTGGATGACCACATCAGCGTGCTGACTTCGGGCCGCAAGTTCTCCGACACCATCGTCTACACCCCGGAGAGCGTGCAGGAGAAGTACGGGTTGCGCCCCGACCAACTGGTGGACCTCAAGGCGCTGATCGGCGACAAGTCAGACAACATCCCCGGTGTGCGCGGTGTGGGTGAAAAAGGGGCTACCAATCTCTTGCAAGCCTACGGTACGTTGGACGCGGTCTATGCGCACGTGGATGATATCTCGCCGGAGCGGACCAGGAAGGCGCTGCAGGAAGGCGCAGAGAGCGCCGAGTTGAGCCGGAAGCTGGGCCGCATCATCACCGACGTGCCGATCCGGCTCGACCTGGCGGCCTGCCACACGCGCGACTATGACCGCGCGCGCGTCATCGACCTGTTCCAGGATCTGGCGTTCCGGTCGTTGGTGGATCGCCTGCCGGCGCCGGAGAAGAGGCAACGGATTGAAGCGGATAAGCGGATACACGAGAGCGGAGGCGCGGAGGAGCAGATGGCATTGTTCCCCACCGAGACGACTCCCCAATCCACCAACGAACCGGCCTCCCAATCTACCAACCTACCAATCTACCAACCTACCAATCTACCAATCTACCAATCGACCAATGCCCTGGTCACCGACGCCGCGACGCTGGCCGATGTGGCCGCCAGGCTGGCCGCCGCGCCGATGATCGCGTTCGACACGGAGACCACCAGCACAGATCCGCAGATAGCCGAACTGGTGGGGGTGGCGCTGGCGTGGCAGGAACAGAAACCCGGTTTTTCCGAAAAACCGGGTTTCTCCGCCGCACACAATGCCGCCTACATCCCGGTGCGGCACGGCGACGTGACCCCGCTGCCCTGGGAGGTGGTGCGCCAGGCGCTCGGACCCGCGTTTGCCGACGCGCGGATCACCAAAGTCGCGCACAACGCCAGCTACGATCTGACGATGCTGGCCCGCAACGGCCTGCCCGTGGCCGGCGACCTGGTGGATACCATGATCGCGGCGTGGCTGATCGACCCCGGCAGCCGCGGGCTCGGGCTGAAGGACCAGGCGTGGACGCGGCTCAAGGTCGAGATGACCCACATCAGCGAGCTGATCGGGACCGGCAAGCACCAGATCACCATGGACCAGGTACCGGCGGCCCAGGCCGCGGCCTATGCCAGCGCGGACGCGGCTATGACGTTGGGCCTGGTCGATGTGTTGTTGCCGGAGCTGGAAGAGCGGGGACTGACGTCGCTCTTCCGGGACGTAGAGATGCCGCTGGTACCGGTGCTGGTGGCGATGGAGACAGCGGGCATCAAGCTGGATGTGGGCTACCTGGCGCAGATGTCGGCCGAGCTGACCGCGCGACTCCGGCAGATCGAGCTGGAGATCCAGCAGATCGCGGGCTACGCGTTCAACATCAACTCCACGCAACAGCTCTCCGACGTGCTTTTCGGCAAACTGGGCCTGCCCGCGGAGGGGTTGAAGAAGACCAAGGCGGGCGCCTATTCCACGGCCGCCGACGTGCTGGAGGGGCTGCGCGGCAAGCACGAGATCATCGACCTGATCCTGGAGCAGCGCCAACTGAGCAAACTGCTCAGCACCTACGTGGACGCGCTGCCGACCATGGTCAACCCGCGCACCGGCCGGCTGCACACCTCATTCAACCAGACCGGCGCCGAGACCGGCCGGCTCAGCTCCAGCGCGCCGAACCTGCAGAACATCCCGGTGCGCAGCGAGATCGGCCGGGAGATCCGGCGGGCGTTCGTGGCCGAGCCGGGCTGGCAACTGCTCTCGGCCGACTATTCGCAGGTGGAGCTGCGCATCCTGGCGCACATCTCCGGCGACGAGTACCTGTTGGCGGCCTTTGCGCGGGGCGAGGACATCCACGCCAGCGCGGCGGCCAAGGTCTATGGGGTCCCGCTCAGCCAGGTGACCAAGGAGCAGCGAAGCGTAGCCAAGATGATGAACTTCGCCACGTCCTACGGGGTCAGCGCGTACGGGTTGGCGCAACGCACCGGGCTCAGCCGCGCCGATGCCGAACAGTTCATGGCGCGCTATTTCGCCACCTACCCCGGCGTGAAGCGCTACCTGGAGGAAGCCAAAGCGTTCGCCTACGAGCACGGCTACGTGGAGACGCTGCTCGGCCGGCGCCGCTATTTCCCGGTGCTGAAGACCACCGCGACCGACAATCGCGCGTTCAACACCCGCCAGGCCGCCGAGCGCGCGGCGATCAACCATCCGATCCAGGGCAGCGCGGCCGACATCATCAAGATCGCCATGATCCGGCTCCACCGGGCGTTGCAGCAGGGCGGCTATCGGACGCGCATCACGCTGCAAGTGCACGATGAGCTGGTGCTGGAGGCGCCGGACGCGGAGCTGGCCGCGGTCGGCCGGCTGGTGAAGGAGACGATGGAAGGCGCGTATAAACTCAAAGCCGCGCTGGTGGTGGACCTGGAGGCCGGGCCGAACTGGTATGAGATGGCCGGCGTTTCGCTGTAGAACGTAGCGCGGCTCCAGCCGCAACCAAACCCTTTTCAACGAAAGGCGTTTTCCACGCAAAGGCGCAAAGACGCAAAGAAATTAAAAAGGTCTTTGCGCCTTGGCGTCTTTGCGTTGAAAGATTTGCGTGATCAACGCGAATGTCGCGGGGTAATACTATAGCGCGGCCTCCAGCCGCAACCAGGCAAGGCCGTCATTGCGAGGGCCTCGCTGTGGCGAGGGCCTCACCACAGCGAGGAGCGCCATTTGCGGTTGCGAGGCACGAAGCAAAGCAATCAGAGATTGCCGCAATCCCACCGCCGCAATCTCTGATTGCTTCGCAAAAACCACTCGCAATGACGCCGTCGAAGATTCTCGCGATCAACGCGAATGTTACAGGGTAATACGATAGCTCGGAGGCGATGCGCGATGCAAGGCGGACATCATCCATCGACGCGCCAGAAACGGACCAGCGCCGGCGACGGTCGCCGGGGCTGCCTCTTCGCGGTGTTATTGCTCACAGACAGCGCCCTGTTTCTGGGGGCTTTCTGGCTGGTCACCGCGGGCAACCCGCGCGCGCTGGGGACATTGGCGCTGGTATTGAGCCTGGTCGGGATCGTGTTCTTCGTGCCCGCGGCGCTGTTGATCATGCAGGATGAGTTGGGCGCGGGTGACATCCTGCGCGGGTTGGGGCGCAGTCGCGGTTGGCAGATCATGATCGGCGGTGTGATGGTCGTTTTGTTGATTGGGCTGGCTGTGGCCGCGCTGGCGGGGCTATGGCCGGCGCCGACGGCGCCTCCGCCGCACACCACGATCACTGCGGTGACCATCGCATCGCCAACGGCCTTGCCCTCGACCGTGACTGCATCCCCCGCGTCTCCGCCAACCGTCACACCGGCATCGGCTCCGACCACGATGATACCCTCTCCCACGCCTACGCGACCACCGGTTGCGCCGCCAACGGCGACCGCAACCGCGATCCCCCCGACGGCGACGCCCATGCCGCCCACGCCCATCCCATCACCGACCGAAACCCAGGCTCTGCCTACATCCCCGCCGTCGCCGAGCCCGCAGCCGCTCCCCACCGCGACCGCGACCCCCCGGGCGGAAGAGTTGGTCAAAACAGCGCTTGTGGACGCGAACGAAGCGTTGGTAGCGGCGATGCTGAACCTGGCGCAGTCTGCAGAGGAACTCCGGACGTACTATTGCGGGATCGCGGCCTGGCGTAAGGTGACAATCTTCCTCACGAAGGTGGCGCAGACGCACAGGGGCGTGGTCACGGCGACTTACATCGTTTCCGATGCCCAGCCGCCGGTTCAGGAGCTTGACTACCGGTGGCGTGTCGAGCAGGTGGAGACATGGACCTACGTTGGCCGGGGGGGACGTTCCACGCGCGAACGGCATAGCTACACATATTGGCTGGTCGAGCGGCCGGGCGAGACACCCGCGCTGTGCATCGATGATTATAGCTCGAAGCAGATTCCGTAGGCAGCCCTAGCGTGCTGGAATCGAGGCTTTAGCCGCTGTGGCTCGGTCAGGAGACCGGCCACAGCGAGCGATTCCCTGAAAAATTGAGAAGATACTTTCTGGAACTAATTTACATCTCAGTAACCGTGATCGCGTCTTCTTCGCAACTTGCCTCGCACGAGTAGCAGCCGATGCAATCGTCGGGGTCGCCGGTGAGCATGGCGGACTTCTTGCCGTTCTCCTCGACCAGCTCCAGGATCTCATTGGGGCAGGTGTCGATGCAATCCCCGCAGGCCTGGCATTTTTCAACATCAACAGTGATGACGAACATGGGTGTTGCCTCCGTTTTTGATATGCCGGGGCTCGATGACGGCCCCTGGTTGCTGTTCCGTGCTAGTGTAGCACCCTGCCGCACATCTCTGTATGACCTATATCACATTGCCGGGCCGAGATACGCCCTGTGATGCCACGCTCTCGCTTGCTGTGGCCGGTCTCCTGACCGAGCCACGGTGGCTCGGTCAGGAGACCGGCCACAGCGGCAAACAGCTTGAGCTTCACGCTCCTGGCGTTGGTGTCACTGCTGGCGTCGGCGGCAACTGCAAGAACCCGTCCCGCGTCTTTTCCACCAGGTCCTTGACGCTGTACTCCGCTACCTTGACGTAGTAGAGCGACTCGGACGACTTGACGACGTAGCTGCTGTCAGTCGCATCTTTGGCGCCGATGGTCAGGGTGCAGGTCTTTTCCTGGCCGTCCCGTTGTGTTTTCAGGGTGACCAGCGCGCTGGGCTGATCCATGCCGAAGCTGGACTCCGCGGTCTTGCCCAGCGGCCGTGTCATCCGCACGGAGGTCGCCTGGTTCAGCACGGTGGTCAGGTTGTTGGTGTCGAACGTCTCGCCCTGCGCGAGGTCTTGCATGGTCCAATTCCCGCTGGCGTCCTTCTCGAAGGTCCACTGGCCGTTGGCGTTGCCCAGGGTGAGGGTGACCACGGTCTCCTGGGGCACGCTGAGATAGACCGGGTCGACCCAGGAGAGGGGATCGGTGCTGAAATCCCACGTGTTCAGGTCCCTGGCCTGATAGACCTCCTGCTGGCCGCCGACGCGCACGTGAACGGTCTGCGCGCCGGCCGGGCTGCCGAGATAGAGGACCTGGCTGATGTCGCCGGAGGTTTTCAGCTCCAGCCGCCGCACGTATTTGTCGTCGGCGACCTGCAACTGTTTCTGGCTGGCCTCGGTCCGGGTCACCAGGCGATCACTGGTCAGATCGGCGATCTTGGTCAACAAGGGCGTAACCTTATCCGCCTGGACGGGATAATCGCTGAATTCGGGCAGGATCCACTGTCCCGCCGGCTTGCTGAGCTGGATGCTCTGGCCCTGGTCGTCGCGGATCACCAGCGAGGTGACGTCCGCCGCGTTGATTTCGCTGAAGAACGGCGCGCCGACCGCGTTGGCGGGGGCCGGCCTGGGCCAGAAGACCACGGCGACCAGCGCCAGTTGGACCACGAGGATGGCGATCAGGATCTGATGTAGTTTGCTCATGGCGATGTGTACCCCTTTCCGCCTTTCGCGGTCTCTGCGGCCGGGGCAACCAGCGCCAGGGGCCGCTCATTGCGCCGGCGCAGGTTCCAGGTGACGGCGATGCCGATCAACGCCAGCAGCGCCAGGCCGTAGTTCAGGATCTCCCAGAACGTTTGCTCGCCATCGGTCAGGGGCGCCAGCACCCGCGCGTAGGTCCCGCGCGAGCGGATGCTCAGCAGGTCCAGGTCTTCCACCGACCAGTCCACGGCGTTCTGCAACAGTTGCAGGCTGTTCTGGTAGCGCTCAGGGGTCAGGCTGGATGAGATCTGGAACACGATGTCGGTCAGGAAATCCGCACTGCCGACGACGACCAGCCGGGCTGTCTCAGGCGAGGCCTCGATGGCGCCACCGGCCACAGTCGTCTGGCTCTGGGTTGTGTCGGTGACGGCAGCGGAAGCTTGCAGTGGCGAAGGCTTATCCTTGAAGTAACTCTCGAAGCTGCCGCGCACGGCCACCGCCAAGGGCCGCGCGGCTTTCTCCCCCTCCACCGGGAACCCCACGTTGGGGTACTGGGTCAGGTCGGGCTGGATGTCCGGACTGGTGCGCAGCCACGAATTGGCGCTGGATTTCAGCAGGACGTCCACCTGGCGGCCCTGGTTCCTGGTCTCGTCCACGGTCAACGGTGAAGCCCAGTTCATGGTCACAGCCGGCAGGTTGGCGACGATCGGGCTGGTGCGGTCCATGCCATCGGGCCGCACGTCCACGAAGAACGGATAGTCGATCGCCTGGATTTCGCGCACGGTCATGCTGCCCACCTTACGATCCACCTGGACGGGGAACGGCTCGTTTTGGGGATCCATCACCAACGCCTGCTCGACGCGAATGCCGTAGCTGGCGAGCATGTCCGTCAGGCCCGCCGTGATCGGCTCCAGTGTCAGGTTACCGGCCATCTGGTCCAGCGCCAGGCTGTAGTTGCCGGCCCCGACGATCACCGCGCCGCCGCGCATCAGGTATTGGTCGATGGCATAGCGGGCCTTGTCATCCAATCCAGCGGGCGAGATGACCACCAGGACATCCACATCGGACGGCGCCTGCCCGGTGGCGAAGTCCACGGTCTTCACGGTGTAGTCTTGGGCCAACTGCTGTCTGACCGATTGCCAGGTGCGCAACGCCGGCTGGGTCTGGCCGAACATGTCCTGGGTCGGCGTTTCCGGTGGGGTCCACACCCCCACGACCTTCAGGAAGCCCGTGGCGGAGCGCTTCAGCGCTGACTCGATCGTGGTGCGGACGTCGGCCTCGCTCAGGTCGCCGGTGGGGTAGAGGATCTGGGCGGCGTTTGTCGAAGGGTCGCCCACCTGGAGCGCCATGTCCAGGTAATAGCTCTGACCGGAGAAGAGCGAAACCGCGATCGGGCGCAGCTTGTAGATGTCCAGGAGTTGTTGGCGGGTGACCGGGGCGTCCGGCGCATCCGGGTCGATGACCTCGAACGCGAATTTGCCGCCCGACTGTTTTTGCAGATCCCCCGCCACTTTCCGGATCGTATCCGGCGCGGTCTTGAGCGATTCGGGCAGCGTGTCGGGTGTGACGAACAGGGTCAGCTTGACCGGCTCGTTCATGGCCGCGAGCACGGCATCGAGGCTCTGAAAACCGTAGACTACCTTCTTGATCAAGCGGGTCAGGTCGTACTCCAGGTTGCGCAGCCGGACCTCCACCGTGCCATCCCGATGCTGTTCGACCTCGATCAGGTCGCGGAAATTGAGCACGACGTTCTGGTCACCGTAGCGCACCAGGATGTCGAAGTAGGCGTTGATGACCGAGGTTTCATAGCGGCCGGCCACCTGGAGCGGGGTGGGCTGGATGCCGTACGTCTGGTTGGCCTCGGCCTCGACATCCGGGTTCTTGATGGGGTCCACCACCCCAGCATCCACCTGACCCCGGCCGGCGATCTCGTATTCGCGCAACATGTCGGTGATCTGCGGGATCAGGGGCGCCAGCAGCGGGTGGGTGTTGGCGCTGATGTAGCCGCGGATCGTCAACGGCTCGCGCAGACCCGCGAGCAGGTCTTTGGTGGTGCGCGAGAGGCTGTACTCGTGCTGCGCGGTCAGGTCCAGCCGCAGGCCGCTCAGAGGGTAGATCCAGAAGTTGACCGCCACCAGGTTGACCACCAGCAGCAGGGAGGTCACGATGACGCCGCGGCGATAGGCCGTGGTGCTCGGGCCGATGCTCCAGCGCTTTTTGTCCAGCGACAGGGTGTTCAGCACCAGGAAGATGCCGGTCAGCGACAGGTAGTAGACGAGATCCCGCAGGTCCACGACCCCCCGCTCGATGCTCTCGAAGCGGCTGCCCGCGCCGAGCGCGCGCAGCACGTCGCTCAAGCCGCGGCCCACCAGGCTGGTGACCCCATTCGCGCCCACCAGGTAGAACGCGCCGCCCAACAGGACCGTCAGGATCAGCGCCACGATCTGGTTGTCGGTGCGGGAGGAGATGAACAGGCCGATAGCGATGTAGGCGGAGGCCATCGACAGCGCGGCCAGATAGCCGCCGACCACCGGCCCCCAATCCAGGTTGCCCAGGATCGAGACGGTGATGGGCAGGAAGAGGGTCAGCGCCAGCGCCAGCGCGACCAGCGCCAGCACGGCCAGATACTTACCCACCACCAATTGGACCTTGCTGATCGGCAGCGTGAGCAGCACCTCCAGCGTGCCGGAGCGCTGTTCCTCGCTCCATTGGCGCATGATGAGCGCGGCCACCAGGAAGATCATCAGAATCGGCATCCAGCGGAAGAGCGGGCGGACGTCGGCGATGTTGCGGGCGAAGAAGGTGTCGACCCAGAAGAAGGCCGCCAGGGTGGCGACGAGAAACGCGAACACAAAAAGCAGCGCCATCGGCGAGCCGAAGCAGGTGCTGAGCTCTTTGCGGGTGATGGAGAGGGTTTGTTTCATAGACGTGAGTCCTTGTCAGGCAAGTATTTCGTATTGCGTATTGCGTATTGCGTGTTGCGTAAAAGCACTGGCTACGTAACTACTCAGCCGCCGTGTCATTGCGAGCGTTTTTTTGCGAAGCAATCTCGGATTGCCGCAATCCCGATTGCTTCGTCGGCAAAAAACGCCTCCTCGCAATGACAAGCTGAGTAGTTACCTGGCTACATAGTACGCAGTACGTAGTATGCAGTCTGTTACGCTCCTGTCGCCAACTGGTTGAACACCGTTTCCAGCGTGCGTACGTCGCGGCGGAGTTCGCGCAGCGGCCAGTCCCCGCGCCGGGCCAGCTCGTAGATGGCCGGGCACAGATCGACATCCCCCATGCCCAGGACGCGGTAGGCCGGGTAGCCGTCGTGCGTGCGGGTCGGTTCGATCCCGCGCACGCCGCTGAGTGTCCGCAACGCGCGCTCGACCCCCGCGGCCTGCTCCCCCAGCACCAGCACGGCATCGGTGGTCATCTCCAGATCGGCCAGCCGGGCGTCGGCCTTGACCTGGCCATTCATCAGGATGATGGCGCGATCACACAGCGCCTCCACCTCGGAGAGGATGTGCGTGGAGAAGAGCACGGTGCTGTGCGTCGCCAGCCGGCGGATCAGCCGGCGGATCTCGACGATCTGGGTGGGGTCCAACCCCAGCGTGGGCTCGTCCAGGATCAGCATCTTGGGTTGATGCAGGATGGCCTGCGCCAGCCCAACGCGCTGCCGGAACCCCTTGCTGAGCTGGCCGATCGGCCGCGTCAACTCATCGGCCAAGCCGGTCGCGTAGACCGCCTCGGAGAGGCGCGCCAGGCGTTGGTCTTCAGGGATCTGGCGCAGCTCCGCCATCGTCCGCAGATAAGCCTGGACCGACAGCTCGGGGTAGAGCGGCGCGTTTTCGGGCAGGTAGCCGATACGGGCCTGCACCTCCCGCGTGTGGGTCAACACATCCAGACCATCCACCCGGACCGCGCCGCCGTCAGGCTGCAAGTAACCGGTCAGGATCTTGATGATAGTGGTCTTGCCGGCGCCGTTGGGACCCAGCAGCCCAACGATTTCGCCGGCCGCGATCTGAAAGCTGACCCCGCGCAACGCTTCGACGGGGCCATAGGCCTTGGTCAGTTCAGTAACATCGATCATGTGGTGCACCTCGAAGAGAATGAGCGAATGAGCGAATGAGCGAATCAGCGAGTCGGCGAATCGGCGAATCGGCGAGTCAAGGACTGCAAGCAGGTGGACCGGCCGCGGGCGAGCGGAAGTCCACCAGGTATTATACCGGGGATCATAGCGGATGATCATTAGGATTTCATTAGAATTTGCTGGAGGCCATCCCAGACCTACCCCCAGACCTACCCCCAGACCTACCCCCAGACCTACCCCCAGACCTGACAGGCCTCTGAGACCTGTCAGGTCTTCACTGTTACAAATAGCGGCGCTATAAATAGCGCACCCACACGTACGCGGTCGCCAGGAGCAGCGACATCAGTGTCACGGGCAACCCGTAGATCAAGAAGGTCTTGAAGCTGATGCGATGCCCGCTGCGCTCGGCCAGGCTGGCAACGACGACGTTGGCCGACGCGCCCACGAGCGTCGAATTGCCACCCAGGCAGGCGCCCAGGGCCAGCGACCACCAGAGCGGCTCGGCCGGCATGCTGACCGCCAGGCTCTTGACGACGGGGATCATGGTGGCTGTGTACGGGATGTTGTCCACGACGCCGGAGGCCACGGCCGAAAGCCAGAGCAGTAAGATCGTGGTGAACCGGACGTTGCCACCGGTCAGCCGCAGCGCGGCCCGGGCCACGCTATCGATGATCCCGACATGTACTACGGCCTCGATGAGGATGAACAGACCGATGAAGAAGAAGAGGGTGGTCCACTCCACATCGCGCAACACGTGGTGCGGGTCTTTGCGGGTCCAGAGCATGAGCACTGTGGCGCCCGTCAGGGCGATGGTCGCGGGCTGCAAATGGAGTAACCCGTGCACCGTGAAGCCCACGATGACCCCGCCCATCACGATCAGCCCGCGGAGCAACATGCCGCGGTTGGTGATCAGCGCGGCCGTATCCAGCGCCAGCAGGTTCGACAGTGCGTCGGCCTCCGCCGCGGCAGGGGCCGCGCTCTCCCCGGTCGCGCGGGGGGTCTTCGGCTGTACGCGCAGATCCTTCCTGAAGAGGAACCACGCCATGATCAGAAAGCCGATCAGGATTATCATGCTGATCGGCGCCATGTTTTTGCCGAACGTGAGGAAATCCAGGTCGGCCGCGCTGCCGATCAGGATGTTGGGCGGGTCGCCGATCAGGGTGGCCGCGCCGCCGATGTTGGAGGCCAGGATCTCGGCGATCAGAAACGGCACGGGGCTGACCCGCAGGCTGGCGGCCACGAAGAGGGTCACGGGCGCGACCAGCACGACGATGGTGACGTTGTCAAGCAGGGCTGAGCTGACGGCCGTGACCAACGACAGGATGACCAGGATGAGGAACGGTCTGCCTCGCCCCAGGCGCACGGCCTGCACCGCGATCCACTGGAAAAGGCCGGTCTCGCGCAGCACGTTGGCGATGGCCATCATCCCCGCCAGCAGGAAGATCACGTTCCAGTCCACTGCGGCAAACGCCTGATCTTGCGGGAGTACGCCCAGCAGGAGCACGACGACACCGCCCAGCAACGCGGCCAGAGTGCGATGGACCCGTTCCGTCACGATGAGGGCGTAGGTGATCAGGAAGACGCCTCCGGTGATCCACACCAGGTTCATGGACGCGATCCTCCCGCGCCCTGCGTGGTCGGGTCCTGGTCCGCCGCGCACACCGCCAGCAGCTCCAGCAGATTGATGTAGCCCACGACGTGATAGTGGTCATCCACCACCGGCAGCCCACTGATGCGCTGCTCGTGCATGCGTTTGAAGGCATCCTTCGCCGTCTCCCCGCGCTTGACCCACACCGGCTCCTGCATGGCATCCGCGGCCAACTGCATGCGGCTGCGGTCCGCGAACTCCATGACGCGCTCCAGGTCGGTGACCTCGCTCAAGAATTCCTCCGGCAGGATGTGGAAGAAGAGGTGATCGGCGAGTGCCTGCAAAGATAACAATCCTACCAACCGCCCCTCGCCTGACATGACGCAAGCCACGTGGACGTTGGGGGATTTGAGCATCTCCTGGATCACGCCATCCAATGGGGTGTCGGTCCGCACGATGACGGGCTGCAGGTCCAACGTCGCCGCGATCTTCTCCACCGGTGTGTCGCGCTGGCCCAGCCAGCCGGCCTTGACCGCGGGCGGCAAGGTCCGTGCTGTCGTCTCCGCCGGCCTGAGGCGCGTGCCTATCGAACGAGTGATCGGCACGGCGAATATGACGCCGGTGTTCGGCCGGTCGAAGCCGCCGACTACCCGGTCCGTCTCCGCGATCGCTACGTCCAGCAGGTCGTCGTCTACCACGGTCAGGATCGTGCGCCGGCGCACCTCTTCGGCTTCGAACAGGCGGCTCAACGCGCCCAGGCCGGCCCGACTCAGCCAGTTTTCGGCGCGATAGGCCCCCACGCTTTCGAGGATGGTCGCGCCCGACACGCCGATAGCGCGCCAGGCCTGGAGCAAATCCGGTAAGGGTTTCAGGTCGTCGAGGATCACGATCAGTAGTTGAGACATTCAGTCAGCTCCTTAATTTCGCCGCCTGACGGTGGCTTCTATTTTCGTGCCAATTCGTGCAATTCGTGGCGAATTTTCCCCTGGGAGTTGAGAACGATTGCGCCCTAAGGACTGAGAATTAAATAACTTGCGCAAGTCCCCCCTTCATTTGCCGGAGCAGATGAGTAAGTTATTTAGTCCTTAGCCCTAAACGGATTTCGGATTTCGGATTGAAGCTCCAGAATCCGCAGTCCGCAATCCGCAATCCGCAACCGTCCTCCCGGACCGCGCAATCAGGGTGTATTATAGCACAGTTGGCTTTAATTCGTAACTGAAACTGTTTGACGCCCCAATCCAGTTATGGTATAGTCATGCCAGGATTGAGTCCCCCGGTTGGTGGTATTGATGTATCTTCTCAATTTTTCGGGGAATCATCGCTCGCTGTGGCCGGTCTCCTGACCGAGCCACCGTGGCTCGGTCAGGAGACCGGCCACAGCCACCCCGGATTATGGCTGTCGCTTGAGAGGATACCTTGAAAGGGAGATGCCGATGCAACTCTTGCTCGCGATTGTCCAGGACGAAGATGCCGATACCCTGTGCAAGCGGCTCAACGCCAAAGGGTTCCGGGTCACCCGGATCAGCACCGTGGGTGGCTTTCTCGCGCGCGGCAACCTCACGATCCTGGTGGGCGTGGAAGACGAACAGGTCGAGGCTGTGTTGGCGGTGATCCAAGCGACTTGTCACACGCGGCGTAGTTACATCAACCCCACGCCGCTGGGCACCGAGCCGATCCATCTCGCGCTGGCCGCGCCGGCCATGCCGCTGGAGGTGCAGATTGGCGGCGCGACCGTGTTGACCTTCCCGGTCAAACGTTTTCTGCGCGTCCCCGTCAAAGAAACCGGCGAGACACTGCCTCCTCGAGGTGAGGCAGGGCCGACCGCCGCTGCCCTGGAAGGAGCCGAACGCATGAATCTTGTGCTTGCCCTGGTCCAAAATGACGACGCCGACCCCGTGACCCAGGCGCTGTTGGGGGCCAGTTATCGGGTGACGCGCATCAACACCGCCGGGGCCTTTTTGCGCCGCGGCAACGTTACGCTACTGATCGGGGTCGAGGAGGCTAAAGTGGATGCAGTGCTGGAGATCATCAAGGCCAATTGCCGGCGCCGCGAGGAACCCAGCCCGTTGGAGACCGGCATGCCGATGCACAGCGCGACCATTTTTGTGTTGGACGCCTCGCGGCTGATTCGGGTCTAGCGATATCCCATGAACCCACAGCCAGTCGTTGTGGCCGGCGCGTTGGGCGAGTGCGTCCACGTGGCCGGCGTGGTGAACTTCTTGCGTCTTGCTGAGCAGGCCGGTTGGCGGACTGTTTTCCTGGGGCCAGCCGTGCCGGTCGAGGAGATGTTGCGCGCGGCGCGCGCCCAGGGAGCGGCGTTGGTGGGCGTTTCCTACCGCTTGACCCCGGAGACAGGCGAGCGGCTGCTGGCCGAATTCGCCGAAGCTGCCGATGAATTGCACGCGGCCGGCGTGCGGTTTGCCTTCGGCGGCACGCCCCCGGTCGCCGAGCGGGCCAGGGCTTTCCCAGGCTTCTTCGACGCTGTTTTCGACGGCGCCGAGACGCCGGACGACGTCCTGGCCTATTTGCGTGGGGCGCCCCGCACCGCCACCGCGGCCGATTACCCGCAAACCCTGGTCGATCGCATCGCCGGGAAAGCCCCCTACCCACTGCTGCGGCACCACTTCGGGCTGCCCACGTTAAAAGCGACCCGGCATGGGATCGAGCGGATCGCCGCGGCCCGGGTGCTGGATGTCATCTCGCTGGGCATCGACCAGGACGCCCAGGAGAACTTCTACCACCCCGAGAGGCAGGACCCGCGGCGCACGGGCGCCGGCGGCGTGCCCGTGCGCAACGCCGACGATTATCGGGCGCTGTACGCGGCCTCCCGCCGCGGCAACTTCCCCCTGATGCGCACCTACTCCGGCGCCGACGACCTCATCCGGCTGGCCGAGATGTACGTGGCGACCCTCCACATCGCCTGGGCCGCGGTGCCGCTGTTCTGGTTCAACGCGATGGACGGCCGCGGCCCGCACGATTTAGAATCCTCCATCCGCGAGCATCAACAGCTCATAGCGTGGTACGGCGCACGCGGCATCCCGGTCGAGCTCAACGAGCCCCACCACTGGGGCATGCGCGACGCCCCCGACGTGATCTACGTGGTGGCGGCGTACCTGGCGGCCTATAACGCCCGCGCCTTCGGCGTCCGCGACTACATCGCCCAGATGATGTTCAACAGCCCGCCCGGCCTCTCCGATGCGATGGACCTGGCCAAGATGCTCGCTATCCTGACTCTCATCATTGGAGGTGAAGTTGGGGCCGGGAACGCGGGTCAAGATGACACTTTTCGCATCTGGCGGCAAACGCGGGTTGGCCTGTTGAGCTATCCCCTGGATCCCGAGGCCGCGCGCGGGCACCTGGCCGCGGCCACCTATCTCCAGATGACGCTCAAGCCCCACATCGTCCACGTGGTTGGCCACACCGAAGCCGACCACGCCGCCACCGCCGATGACGTGATCGCCGCCTGTAAAGTGGCGCGGCGCGCCATCGAAAACGCGCTCCGCGGCGCCCCGGACATGGCTTTTGATCCACGAGTGCAAGCGCGCCAGGCCGAGCTGATCGCCGAAGCGCAGGTCACGCTGGAGGCCATGCGAGGGCTGGCCGGGCCGGGCGTGGCCGATCCCCTGACCGACCCGCGGACCCTGGCTCGCGCCGTGACTTCGGGTCTGCTCGACGCGCCGCATCTCAAGGCCAATCGTTTTGCCCGCGGCCAGATCAGCACGCGGATCGACGAGCGGGGCGCCTGTGTCGCCGTGGACCCGCGCACGCAATACGCTATACGCAATTCGCAACACGCAAAGGAGGGGTAGTTGATGATGGACGAGAAAAGCACGCGTTTTACCGTCCTTGGCGCCGGCAACGGCGGCAAGACCATGGCGGCCCATCTGGCGCTGATGGGCTTTGGGGTGACGCTGTACAACCGGACGCCGGAACACGTGGCTGTCATCAAGATGCGCGGGGGCATTGATCTGGAGAGTTATGATGGAGGCCCGCACGGCTTCGGCCACCTGGCGGCCGTCACCTCCGACATGGGTGAGGCGCTGGCCGGGGCCGATGTGGTGATGGTCGTCGTGCCCTCTTCGGCTCACGTCGAGATCGCCCGAGCCGCCGCGCCCCACCTGCGGGACGGGCAGATCGTGGTCCTGCACCCCGGCCGCACCGGGGGTGCGCTCGAGTTCGACAAGATCTACCGCGACCTGGGCGGCGCTGCTGACGTCATCATCGCCGAAACGGAAACCTTCATCTATGCCAGCCGATCCGAGGGACCGGCCCAGGCGCGCATTTTCCGCATCAAGGAGGCGGTGCCGGTGGCGGCGCTGCCCGCCACGCGTACGCCAGAAGTGCTGGCCGTATTGGCGCCGGCCTATCCCCAGTACATCGACGGCGTGAGCGTGTTGCACACGGGCCTGAACAACATGGGCGCCATTTTCCACCCGACCTTGACCTTGCTCAACGCCGGCCGCATCGAGTCCACCTTCGGCGATTTCCAGTTCTACGTCGACGGCGTGACCCCGTCGATCGCGCGCGTGCTGGAGGTGCTGGATCGCGAGCGGGTGACCGTGGCCGCGTCCCTGGGCATTCGCGCGCGCACGGCCATGGAGTGGCTGGAGCTGGCCTACGGCACCACCGGTCAGGATTTGAATGAGGCGATTCACAATCAGACCGGCTATTACGGCATCCAGGCGCCCCACACCCTGAACCACCGCTACATCTTCGAGGACGTGCCGATGAGCCTGGTACCCATTGCCGCTCTGGGGCAGCGCCACGGCGTGTCGGTGCGCGGCATGGACGCCATCATCCGCCTGGCGTGCATCATCCACCGCACCGACTACTGGCGCCGCGGGCGAACCCTGGACAGACTCGGCATCGCCCATCACAGCGTGAGCGAGCTGACCGCTTACGTCATGGCAGGGGAGCTGCTGGCGTGAAGCGGGACGAAAGCCCAGAAGACCCGGAGGTCTTCTGGGCGAAACCTGGTTTCTCCGCATTGACCTTGATATTATTGAAGTCAAAATCAATAATACGCAGCCGACCCGCCAGCACCGCCTGGCCAGGCGAGGGCGGCGTCTTCGACCACGGATTCGGTGAAGACGGTCATGGTTTGCCCTTTCGTGCCGCGCTGCGGACGCGGTAGAGCCGCTCGGTGAAGCCGCCTTCCTTTTCGAAGGTAGCGGCTTGAGCAGCCAATTGACGATCCAACAGATAGCATGCGAGATTCAGTAGGGAGAGTGCCGCATTGGCCACCAGTACTGAGGAGGATAGGGACTGCCACGGATCGCCACCGACCGGCACGGACGATTCAGCCCCAGCGACCCGTTCTTGTTCATCTGTGTTTGTCCGTGTCCGGCTGCGTTCTTTCTCCACCCAAGCGCGTACTTCATCCAAGGTGGCACAGCGCTTCGCTTTGAAGCGCATCAGCGCAGGGTGGTTCGGCGCCAATTGAGGCAGTCCTCGCTGCCGCAGAAAATCCTCATAATCCAGCCTCAGCTCCTCCAGGCTGGCCCGCGCCACATTCGTCAGCTTCAGCTCCATCTTCTTCGACGTCCCCGACGCCTGGCTCCCCTCGGCAATGTTCTGGACGCCGCTGCGCGCGGCCTGCACCATCTGATCGTGCGTCCGGCTGCGCGGATCGATGTAGCGGTCGCAGAACCGCACCGTGACGTCATAGACCAGTTGCGCCACCTGGAAGCTCTTCAGGTTCCGGTAGCCACCGTGTTTGGGAATTAGCGCTTCAGGCTCGGTCATGATTCACTCCGCCTCATGCGACCAGCCCGCCGGTCGTCGAAGGCCATACCTCTCCGCGAACTTGGGAACCCAATCGTCGTGCCGGCCAGAATTCTTGACAGCAGCGTGGATGTCCCGGATCGTCACGTGCCTGATCCTGTCTCGAAGGGTATCCGGCAGCCTGTCATCCCGCCACAGCCATTTCCACCGTCAGCTTCCCCACCACCGTCTCGCCCTGCAACTGGCTGATGACCAGCGTGTAGCGGGCGCCGGGTTGCGCGGCCGGCGGCAGAGTGATGGTCAGGCTCGCCCGATGGCGTTGGCTCGCCCCCAGGATCATGCCGCCGGTCAGTGCGCCGTGCACGGCGGCGCCCAACACGGCGTCGTCGACGGCGCCGCGGGTCACGGGCTCGCCGGTTGATTCGCCGGGTTGGCCCCACGGTGTCCGCTCCAGCTTCAACGGCGACACGTTGAAATCCGGGGGCAGGCCCGCCCGGTCGACTCGAAAACCGGCCAAACCCAGGTGCCCGGCCGCCCCGGCCACTTCGAAGGCGACCTCCGCGCTCGCGCCGGGCGCCAGATCCACGGGCCACGAGCGCCGCGCCGCGACGTTGTTGGTGGCCGCGGGGTCCGGCTGGGCGGGCAGGGGGTCCTCCGCGCTGGTGAGGCGGGCCTGGTACGCGTATTGGCCCGCGGCCGCCGGGGTCCAGGTCAGCGGCCCGAGGATCTGTTCGCCCGGCGCCAGCCACTCGAGGCGTTTGCGTACGATCGGCTGCCAGTCGTCGGGCCGGACGTAGGGGGCCAGCGGCGCGGCGAAAAGCTCCAGGCGCACATCGTAGGCGTAGGCCGGCCCGCTGTTGTGTGCGCGGACGTAGAGGGCGTTGGGCTGGCCGGCCGCGGGGGTTTGGTGCGCTTCCCCGCCATCGGCAGTGCGGCGAAGCCAGATGTCGGGGCTGTTCCAGGTCAGCCCGGTCGTGGGCCGGGCGCCCGTGTCCGTGGCGCTGTCGCGTAAGGCCACGTCGACGCCGGGGATGCGGTCGGCGCTGAAGACGGCCGTCGCATGCTGGCTGATGTAGGTGTAGGGGATGTAACCGTAGCCCTCCTGCCAGACGCCGTCGTAGGACCAGGGTTGCCAGGAGTTGCGCACCAGGAAGTAGCCGCCACCGGGCGCGGCGGGGTCATCCTGGTAGCCCACCAACGCCATCGCGTGGCCGCCGTCCGGCCGTTCCCTGGGCAGCGGCGGGGTGATCTTGCCCCAGCGCCGGGTGGCCGACGAATGGTACCAGCTATCGAAGACGGGGATGGAGAACGCGACCACGCGGCCCTCGGCGAGGCAGGTCTTGATCCCGGTGATGTCGGTCCGGTTGAGGGGCAGGGTGCGCAGCGTCTTCAGGCCCGGATCGCCGTTTTCGGCCGCGGGCGGGGGCGGCCCCTGGCCTTGATCCCCGCGTTCGTAGCTCACGTAGGGCCAGGTGTCCTCCAGCGGCGCACCCAGCTCCTCCAGGCAGCGCATGCCCACGACCACATAGGTGCCCGAGACAGTCGGGATGCCGTCGTGTTCCTTGCACCACCAATAGATGAATTGTTCGGAGAGATCGATGTCCGCGGAGCTGCCGGCGGTCATCTCCAACTGTTCGCGCACCGAGAGCACCGCGTGCGCCACGCAGGTGCCGCGGCTGCCCTGGTTGCGCACGGCCGGCAACTGGTCCAGGTGGCTGACGCTGGCCGGCAACACGAAGCGCCCGGCCGGCGGCTCGTACGCGGGCAAGGTCAGCCGGCTCGCCAACACCTCGGGCGGTTCGTCGAGCAGCGCACCCAACCCGTAGTCGACGGCCGCAGCCTCCAGCTCCAGTTGGGCGCTGCGGACGTCGCGCGTGGGCGGGATGGCGGCTTGCGCGGCCTGGACCAGGCGAGCCAGTCCGGCCTGATCCACGCCCAGCGCGCTCGCCAGCAGATCGCGGATCGTCTGGGGGGTTTTCGCCAACGCCACGAACTCCTGCGCGGTGTCGATCCAGGCGCCGGCCAGCGCCTTGACCTGTGCCTCGGTGAACTCCGGCACGTCGGAGAGTGGCGCGCCTTGCGGAATCAGCTCGGGTGGGGTCATGAGTGGCTCCTTTCAGCAATCAATGATGGCGGCTGGCGATCGAAGCCAGCCGCCATCTGCTCTGCGTTATTCTCCCCCGAGCGGGAAGTAGCGTTTGTAATATGGAACGCAGAATGTTAGCGTGGTTTGGTTGTCCAGTTCATCGGTGTACACAACGCTGCCCGGGGCGCCGGCCGCGGGCGCTATGTCGCTCCAATCCATGGCATAGAAACCCTCAGGATCAACCTGAACGTGGCGTTGGCCATCTGGGAGTTGGACATCCAGCCATGCCCCAGGCGGCGCGGCGCCGGTCAAGACGGCGGTTTTGGGGTCGAAGACGGCCGTCAGCAATGGCACGGTGAAGGTCACGACCCGGCCGGCGGATGTCACGACGAGCACGTCGCCGCATGTCACCGGCGCGGCTTGCTGTTGTACATCCCGCAGGTAGACGGCGAAGCTGCCGTAGCTGCTGCTGCTACTGCCACGGCCTTTCGACCTGCCTTCGGGATCGCGCAATTCAACGGTTATCGGCCCCGGGCCTGGAGGAGTGCCGCCGACCATTGCCTGTCCGATGATGACGCGAATGTGCGGTGCAGCATAGGCCAACGTGACGCGATAGCCATCCGGATGCAGGTAGATCACAGAACCGCTGTTGCTACTTCCTTGGGCCATCGTCCCATAGAAATTCGCAGAGTATGTCCCGGTGACCGTAGCGGTAATCGCCAGGTATCCCTGAGAATACCAAAAGAACTGACCAGCGAGCAATCGCGCGCCCGGTGGCGCCTCGCCCGAGACTGCGTCGGTCAGGGGATCGGCCACCGCGGTCAGGTGGGGCAAGGTGAGCGTCATGGCTTCGCCAGGCAGGGCCACGGCCAACGTCTGACCGGTTTCCAGGATGAAGTCGGGACCACCTGCGCCGAGCTCAATACTTCCGGTTTCCCTGATGGTGTTGGTCGTGGTGTAAACTGGCGCCCCTGCGGCGTTCAGCACGCTCAGGTTCAACGGGCTGTAAGGGGCGCCGTACACGGTGACGCCTCTATCATGCAACCGGGCTTGCAGGCCGGGCACGTGAACACTGGTCCAGATCTGATTGCCGTCCGCGTTGGTATATGTAACTTCGACCTGATTGCTCCGTTCCAGATCTACCAATTCGCCCATGTCCAGCTCATACGTGCCGCTGATCGTCGAGGTGATGTTCCAGGTGCGGCTCCTCGGCCAAACCCAATCATCGCCAGCATACCAGGTGACGATCAACGGTGAGTCCGGTGGCGCCCGGCCCGAGATGCTATCGGTCGAGCGGTCAGACTGTAGCGTGAGCTCCGGCACTGCTACGACGATGCGCGTCCCCCTGGCGAAAACCTCCACGCTGTCCCCGGCCTCGATGATCGCCGGCCCTCCGCCCTGGTAGAGCCAGGCCTGGAATGATCTGGGATACGTGTACTGGGGCTGGGTCGATGCGGTGGCCTTGATCTGGCCGGTCGCATCGCGCAGCGTGACAGTCCCGCTCTCGGCGCCGGCTGGCAACACACCTGTGACGTAGTTGCTGCCGATCCGGGCATTTACGGCCGGCGTCTTGAACTCCAGATACACCTCATGGTCGTCGGGGTTGATGTAGAAGACGGCGCCCTCATCGCCTGGCCACATCTCGACCAGGGTGCTGAAGTCGGCCATGTAGCTGCCATCGGCGGCGCTGGTGACCTGCACATTGTATGGGTAAGAAGGGTAGGGATAACCGCCGCCACCGGCTGGGTGTGGCGCCGCCGTTGGTGGTTGTGTAGGCCGGGGTGATGGGTAATTGTGCCCGATGGCATTCAGGCCCACCCGCAACGGACTGTTCGGCGGCGCCTGGCCGGAAACCCGTCCGCGCACCCAGTCGGCAGCGGCTGTCAGCATGGGCAGCGTCAGACTGATTGCCGGGCCATCGGATGGGCTGATGGTGATCCGGTCGCCGGCCAATAGCCGTGATCTACTTTCTCCCCCGGAATCTTCGAAGAAGCCATCGCTGTTCGACCACGTCTTGCGCACGTCGCGGATGATGCCACTGGGGCCTTGCACGGTGACCGTCAGCGGCCCGCCGGTGCTGACTTGCCCCCTCAATTGATAAGGGCCCAGACGTGCCTGCAGAAAGGGCAGGACGAAACGCTGATAGGCCTGATAACCGGCTGCATCAGTCACGTAGACAACGCCGTAGTTGCCCGCGGTGATATCGGCCAGGCCGGCGAAAGCGGCCGTGTAGTCGCCGGCGGATGTGGAAGTGATGGAAATGCTGAAGTCTGGGACATCCGTTAGCCAGTCCGGATTTTCATACCTGGCCGGGAACGGCCCGTTGTATAGGTCGACCCGCACCGGCGCATTCGGCAACGTGTGGCCCTCGACAACGTCGCTCTTCTGATCGACATGGACTGTGAGCGGCGGCACTGTCATGCTCACGACCTGCCCGGCCGCCGTGACGACAAGGGTGTCACCGATGTGGGGCCCAGAGACGTACATGTCGAAGGCGCCTTGAGAATCCGAGAACCCCCAAAAAGTCTGATCGCCCCCGGTGGTGGCGTGAAGCGTAACGGTGATCAGGGCCCAGGGAGCGACGACTCCGTGGACCTGGTCATACCCATTATACCCAATCCCCGTGCGTAGCCAGGGGACATTGTAGCGGGTATAGACGTGATTGCCGGCCGCGTCCGCATAGAAGACGTAGCCGTAGTCGCGCGGCGCGAACCCCGTCAGGCCGCTGAAGTCGGCCTGATAATCGCCAGCGGCCGTGGTGGTCACTGTTTGCTGGAAGGTGACGGCCGGATCGTCGAAACGATAGGCGTAGATGTCAAGCCTGGCCGTGGGTGGGGTCTGGCCGTAGACGGTCGTCGTGGCCTGTTCGGCCAGGGCGGTGAGAGGCGGGATGGTCAGTGAGACGGCCTGTCCGGCCTGAATCGCCTGCAGGACGTTGCCAGTCCGGACCAGCGGGTATCGACAGCCACACGGGCTGTCTTGGTAACAGGTGCGGGCCGGGTAAGCGGCATAGAAGTAGCGACCGGCCGCGTCTGGGATGGGGATGGCGGTGGCATTCGCGACCACCGTCTCCTGGCAGCTCATGATGATCACGACGGGCTCGGGCCTGGGGGCGGTCCCGCTGACCAGGAAGCTCTGCAGGCCGAAGTTGAGGGTCAGGCCAGCAGCTTGATCCAGGGCCGGGCGCGCTGAAACCATCTCCAGCGCCTGTTGGGAGTCTCCACCGGCCTGTTCCAAAGCCAACGGCCAGGCGACATCGTCGGTCACT